>DASYIS010000108.1:0-12261 GCA_035997375.1 Chthoniobacteraceae bacterium | reverse complement strand
TCGACGGGCGGGACGCCCGCCGGCCCCACGGGCGGGACGCCTGTGCCACGATTGCGGCGTGCGGCCATCGCGCTGCTCGCTTTCGTGCTCGCCGGCCCCGCCTCCGCCGATTGGCTGACCAATCGCGGCGGCCTCGAGCGCACGGGCAATGTCGACGGCCAGGCCGGGCCGAAGAAGCCCAACGTGCTTTGGGTTCACAAGGCCGCCGAGCATTTCGTCGCCTCGCCGGTGCCCGATCTCGGCACGCTCTACGTCGCCGCGCTGGGCGGATTCGGGACGCCGGCGTTCCACGCGCTCTCGACCGATCCGGACGCCGCCGACCGCTCGCTCTGGACCAAAGGCGCGCCGTTTCTCACCCTCCCAACCGTGTCGCCGCCGGCCGTCACGGGCGGACTCGTGGTCTTCGGCGACGGCATGCACCAGACCGACGGCGCGACGCTTTATTGCGTGCGCGCGGAAAACGGCCGGCCGGTCTGGCAGTATCCGGTTGTCGGCAAGCTGGTCCACATGGAAGGCGCGCCGACCATCGAGAAGGATCGCGTGTTCATCGGCGCCGGCGATGGCGGCGTGATCTGCGTCGAGTTGAAAAAGGTCACGCTCGACGGGCAGTCGCAGGATCTCGCGACGGTCGAAAAACTGATCGACCAACGCTGGGCCGAGATGACCGCGAAGTACGAGGCGGACAAAAAGAAAGACCCGGACTTCGCATTGCCGCCGAACGAAAGCGCGCTGCCAAAGCCGTTGCCGAATCTCGTCTGGCAGCAGGGCAAAGGGACGCTGCACGTCGACGCCTCCGTCGCCGTGGCCGGCGAGCGCGTGCTGGTTGCGTCGGCCTATATCGACGACGAGAAAATCGGCAAGCGCGTGCTCGTTTGCCTGAACGCCGCCGATGGCAATCAGCTCTGGGAAGTGCCGCTCGCGATCAATCCTTGGGCCGGCGCGACGGTCTCCGGCAACACCGTCCTCCTCGGGTGCAGCAGCATCCGCTTCGACCGCAAGCTCGTGCCGGGCGCGAAGGGCGAGATCGTCGCGCTCAACCTCGAGAACGGGCAGGTCAAGTGGCGCAAGGACGTGCCGGGCGGCATCCTCTCGACCGTCGCCGTCAGCAACGGTTTGGCGGTGGCCGCGGCGACCGATGGGATCGTACGCGCCTGGTCGGTCGCCGATGGCGCGGAGAAATGGAGCTACAAGGGCGGCGATCCGTTTTTCGCCGGCCCGGCCATCGCCAGCGGCTCAGTCTACGCCGCCGACCTGAAAGGCAACGTCCACGCAATCACCCTCGCGGACGGCAAGGGGCAATGGGTTTTCGACGCGACGGCGGACCCCTCAGTGCAGGCGCCCGGCATGGTCTTCGGCTCGCCCGTGGTCCACGGCGGCGACCTCTACCTGGCGACGAACAACCTCGAGGGCGAGAACTCGGACAAGCCGTCCGCCGTCATCTGCCTCTCCGACAAACCGCCCGGCGGCGCCAACCGCTCCGCAGCCGCGATCACCATCGACAAGCAAAGCCGCACCATCACCTTCGACGCGAAAATTGCCCCGCGAAAGCTTCCGAACTTGAAGGAGATCTATCCGCTCGAAGTGGTCGCCACCTTCCCCACTCCGCGCGGACAGAAGGCGCACGAAACCGTGGTCACCTTCGAAGCCAAGCCGAGTGAAATCCACCGCGCGCTGGAGCAACTCGGCGTCAAGCCGGGCCACCCGGCGAAAGGCGAAGACGGCGCGGCAGACGGACCCGAAGTGCGCATCTCCATCGAGGTGCCGGGCGCCACCGGCCGGCCGCGCCTCATCCCCATCGAGCCGACGCTCATCGACGTCCGCACCGGCAAGCGGATGCCGCCGCTCAAGTGGCACTTCACCGGCTCCGCGCTGCGCCAGCCCGATCCCAACAAGCCGGCGACGGTCTACGGCGCGGACTTGAGCGGCACGCTGATCTCGATTTATCCCGTGACCGACGAAACCGTTTTCCAGTCCGACCTGACGATGAAAGAAGAGTCGCTGGTGAAGCTCGAAACCAACCGGAACATCCTCCCCGAGGAGGGGACGCCCGTGAAACTGAGGATCGAGTTGAAATGAAAAACGCCGCTCTGTGGAAAGTACTCCTGCTGTTCGCAACCGTCGCCTCCGGCTGCGGGCCGGTGGCGACGGCTCCCGACACCGCTCCGAGCGCGCCCGAGGCAGAGCTGCGCAACCAATTGAATCCGGCGACCCAACCGTTCCCGCAGGCCCCCGTCGTGCTCACCGCGCCGCCGCCGCCGAATCCCGCCACGGTCTTCCCCGTCTCCGTCCGCGCCTGGCTGCCGCCCGCGGAGACCCCCGAGACGCCGCACGTCCTCGCGGGCGATCTGCGGAGCGCCACCTCCGCGCCGCCTTCGCCGAGCGAGACGCCGATGCTCGCCACGCTCACCTCGCCGCCGGAGCGCCCGGTCATGCCCGTCCCTCCCCTCGCCCAAGTCGCCGGACCGGACCCCGAGCGCATGAGCGCCTGGGTCGTCATCAACCCCGCCACCGAAACGCGCGGCCGCCCGCCGGCTTGGGATCGCCCGCTGGCCACGACCGACCCGACCGCCGCCGCCTCGCGCGACCTGGCGCTCGCGCCGCCGGCGGGCCTGCGCGAGACGCCTCCGCCGTTCGTGCGCCTGAACATCCCCGACCCCTTCGAGCAAATCGCGATCGCCGAGTTGCGCAATCCGCCGCCCGACATGGACCCGCCCGTGACCATCTTCACCCGTCCGCCCATCAAGCTCGTGGAGACCGTCGCGGCGAAATGAGGGCGTCCCGCCGGAGGCTTTGGACTGCGGCAGCCTGCTGCGAGTGGCGCGGAGCCACTGTCGCCACGGCCCGATGGGCCGGCTGCGCGCCGCCCTTTTCGCAAACTTTCCCACCTCTCGTTCCCAAAGTTAGCGAAGCGCTTTGGGAACGCCGCTGCCGCCGAAACTCCGTTTCCACGAGCGCTCGGTTCTCGAAGCGCCGGCCAAAGCTACGCCCGCGGCTCGCATCGACGCGCCGAGGGAAACAGAGTTTCAAGACAGCGCCGCGTTCCCAAAGCGCTTCGCTAACTTTGGGAACGAGAGGGGGTCGGTGCGCGGTCCGTGGGCCACGTGTTGAAGGTCTACGGTGGCTACCACCGGACCCTCCCCGCCCGCAGCAGGCTGCCGAAGGCCCTGAGCTTGCCGAATGGGCGGCCACCGCAAAGCGGCAGCAGGCTGCCGCAGTCCAAGGATGATCGCTTCGCTTCATCAGCTCGCCGTTGTTCCGATTCTCGTCGGGCCGCTGCAAGTCTTCCTCGCCATGCTGCCGGCGATTCTGTTCGGCATCGGCAGCGCGCTGCTCGCACTTTTCAAACCGAGGACGTTCAAGCTCGCGCTGCGCCTGCTCTGGCGGATGAAAGTCTCGATCGTCCTCGCGATTGCGCTTCTCACCGGCACCGTGTTCGCCGCGCGCGCCGTGTGGCGAAACACGACGGGCGCCGTCCGCGAGGCCGAAGCGAACGCGCACGACTGGCCGCTCTTTCGCGGCAATGCGCGACGCACGGGCGCGGCGGAATCCAGCGGCGCGCCGCTGGAGGGCGGCCTCAATTGGGCCTTCGCCGGCGAGGCGAAGACCTTCTACTCGTCGCCCACCGTGGTCGGCAACCGCGTCTACGCCACCTCGGCGGAGGTCGGCGTTTTCTCGAATCGCGGCGCAATCTATTGCCTCGACGCGGACACCGGCGGCGTCGTTTGGAAGAGCGTGCCGGAAGGGATGCGCGCCACGTTTTCCTCGCCCTGCGTCTCGGGCAAATACCTCGTCACCGGCGAGGGCCTGCACCAGGTGCGCGACGGCCGCGTCACGTGCCTCGACATCACGCGCGGCGGCGCGGTGCTCTGGACTTTCCGCACGAAGAGCCACGTCGAGTCTTCCGCCGCGATCGCCGATGGCCGCGCGATCATTGGCGCGGGCGACGATGGCTACTACTGCTTCCGGCTGGAGCCCGACGCGAAAGGCAATCCGGTGCTGCTCTGGCATCTGCCCGGCTCGGAATATCACGATGCGGAATCCGACCCCATCGTGTATGAAGGCCGCGCGTACCTGGGCCTCGGGATCAACGGACAAGCCGTCGTCTGCGTGGACGCCGCGAGCGGCCGCGAGCTGTGGCGCGTCGCCACCTCGGCCCCGGTTTTCTCCCCGCCGATGATCGCTCGGGGCAAGCTTTTCATCGGCATGGGCCACGGCGATTTCGTCAATACTGAGCAGCAGGTAATCGCCAACACGCTCGACGACCTGCGCGCCGCCGGCAAATCTGCCGCCGAAATCGAGGCGGCGCGGGCGGCCATGCCACCCGGCGGTGAAGCGTGGTGCATCGACCTCGCCACGCACCAGGTGGAGTGGAAGTTCAAGACCGACTCGACGGTGCTCGGCGCGATCGTCGCCGGCGCGGACCGCCTCTTCATCGCCTCGCGCGCCGGCACGGTGCACAGCGTCGGCTTCGACGGGAAACTGGTCGCCACATGGAACGCGCGCGCGCCGATCATCGCCTCCCTCGCGGCCACCGCTTCGCACGTCTATGCCCTCACCGAAAGCGGCCGCCTCTTTGCGCTCGAGCAAACCGGTCTGCAACCCATCTGGGAAACGCGCCTCGGCAACGCGGGGACTTTCTTGAGCTCCCCCGCCATCGCCCGCGGCCACGTTTACGCGGGCTCGCCGGAGGATGGGTTGCTGTGTGCGGGCCGCCCCGCTGGGCCAGGAAATGAGCAGATCTGGGCGGGCGAACTCGGTGGAGCGGGCGCGGGCGGGAATCTGGAGAATGCCAGCTTCACCCTGCGAGGCGAGATCGTCTGGCGTTCTCGGTCTCCAAGGGGCCTTACGACGGCGCCGGTGGCCGCGCTGGGAACCCGCCTTGCGATCCCGGTCAACGATCTCGGATGGTCCGGTCTGGCATGCCTGGATTTTCGCGGCGGCAGTGTAGAGCCAGCCGAAGAATGGATGGTCTCCACGCGGAATGGGGTGAACACCTCGCCTGCCGCCTCCTCCGTGGGCATGGTGTTCAGCGAGCGCGAGGGATCCGAGGATCGTCAGTTGATTTTTCTCAGCCCCGCCGGCACCGCATTGTGGAGCGCCCCGATCGAGCCAAACGCATTCGGCTTCGCCTGCCTGACCTCCGACGCCGTCCTCGCAGAGCAACAGACAGGATCGCTCACCTCGCTTGGCTTGGATGGCAAAGTTCGGTGGCGACAGACTCTCAAGTCGCCCGCAGCCAGACACATCGAGGGCGGACTCGTCCGTCAGCCAGTAGTTCTCGAGTCATTGATCGTTGCGACCAGCCACCGGGCGCTGTGCGTTCTCGACCGCCTCGACGGATCGGTCGTCTGGCGCGTTGACCTGCCGGAAGTAGCCACAACCGGTCCGATCGTTGTCGGCAAGTCGATCCTTTTCGCCACTGTCGAGCGGGTCTTCGCTTACCGTTTATTAGACGGGCAGCTTCTCTGGCAGGCGAAAACGGGACCGGTGCAAAGCGCGCTCGTCGCGTGCGGCGAACTGGTCGCGGCGACCACATCCGACGGCGAATTGCTCCTGCTCAATGCCAACACTGGAGAGGTTCTCGCAAAAGAACGCGGCGCCTATCCCGACCTCCCGCCACTGGCCGGGCGTGACGCGCTCCTCTATGCCGGTCCAAAGGGGATCATGCGTTTTGACCTCGCAAGCCGATCATCGGCGCTTTGGCTCAGCAGTGATGCCATCGCACCGCCGGCGTCAGACAGCACCGTCCCCGTGGTTATCACCTCACCGCTCATCGTCACGAACGGGACGGTCTGTTTTGCAACCGACCGATATTGGTTCGTAGGAGCCCGGAACGTCGCGCCATGAAGACACGACTTTGGGTCTACTCTTTCGACGAAACCCTCCCCGGCGCGCCCGCGGAGGCCGCGTCGCTGCTCGGCGGCAAGGGGGCAAGCCTGGCGGCGATGACGCGGGCCGGGCTGCGCGTGCCGCCGGGGTTCACGATCACCACGGAGGCGTGCCGGCATTTCTACGAGCACGGGCAGCAGTGGCCGGCGGGGCTGGAGGCGCAGGTGCGCGCGCAGCTGGCGCGGCTGGAGGAGCAGACGGGGCGGCGGTTTGGGCGCGGGAGCTCGCCGCTGTTCGTCTCGGTGCGCTCGGGCGCGGCGGTGTCGATGCCGGGGATGATGGACACGATCCTCAATTGCGGGATTCATCCGGGTCTCGCGGCGGAGGCGGGCGATACGCCGCAGTTTTGGCGCGTCTGCGTGCAGTTCATCGAGACGTTTGCGAAGACGGTCGCAGGCCTCGAGCTGCACGCGGAGGAGCCCTCGGCCGAAAGTGCGCGCCGCTTGATGGCGGAGTTCGCGGAGCGAACCGGCAAGCCGTTTCCCACCGAGCCGTGGGAGTTGCTCGCGGGCTGTATCGACGCGGTGTTTCGCTCCTGGAACAGCGAGCGCGCGCTGGCGTATCGCAGGCGCAACGATGTCCGCGGGTTGCCGGGTACGGCGGTGAATGTGCAGGTGATGTTTCCCTCGCGCATGTCGGGCGTCGCCTTTACGCAGGACCCGAACAATCCCGGCGCGGAGCAGATGGTGATCGAGAGCGCGTACGGGCTCGGCGAGGCGGTCGTTTCGGGCGACGTCACGCCGGATCGATTTGTGGTGAAGCGCGATGATTTTAGCGCGATCGAGACTTTTCGCGGGACAAAGGGCGGCGCGGTTGCGGCGCTTGGCGACACGGCGGCGCACGATGCGGAAACGCTGACGCTTTCGCCGGCGCAGATCGCGGAACTCTGCACGCTCTGCCTCGCGGTGGAGCGGCACTTCGGCAAACCCGTGGACATCGAGTGGGGGTGGGCGGAAGGCGAGTTCGCGCTGCTGCAATCGCGCGGCATCCGCGGAATCGAAATCGCCCAGGATGCGGAGATCGCGCGCCTGGAGACGATCGCCCATTTGCGCGCGCTCGCGGGCGGGCGGCGCCGCGTCTGGGTCACGCACAATCTTCGCGAGACGCTGCGCGCGCCGACCCCGCTGACGTGGGACATCGTGCGACGCTTCATGAGCGGCTCCGGCGGCTTCGGGCTAATGTACCAGGACTTCGGTTACCGCCCGTCCGCGGAAGTCTGCGCGCGCGGGTTCCTGGAGCTGATCTGCGGCCGCATATATGCCGACCCCGAGCGGCTTTCGCAGTTGTTCTGGGAGGGGCTGCCGATGAGCTACGACCTCGCGGCGATCCTCCGCAACAAGAACGAGCTCGACCGCGCCCCGACGAAATTCGAGCCGGCGAAAGCCGACGAGACGCTGCTCCTGAAGCTCCCCGGCGCGCTCCGTTCGATCTTCCGCTCGTCGCGCACGATGAAGCGTCTGCGCAAGAGCGTGCAGCGCACCTTCGAGGAAGAAACCCTTCCGCCGTATCTCGAGTACGTCCGCGAAAAGCGCGCGGCGGACCTGACCGGCCGCACGACGCCGGAGGTCGTGAAGGAAGTCCACGAGCGCTGCGAACGCGTGCTCAATGTCTTCGGCAAGGAATCGCTCAAGCCCGCGTTCTTCGGCGGCCTCGCGCTGAATGCGCTCGAGACGCTGCTCGCGCAACTGGCCGGCGAAGCCGAGGGCGCGCGCTGCACGAGCACGCTGACCATGGCACTCGACCACGACTCCACGTACGAGCAGGACGCGCTGCTTTACCGCGTCGCGAAAGGCGAGGCGGCGCTGGAGGATTTCATCGCGCAATACGGTCACCGCGCGACCGGCGAGATGGAGCTCTCGGAGGCGCGCTGGCGCGAGGATCCGTCGTACCTGCGGCAGGTCATCGCGCAGATCGGCCGCTCGAACGCCAAGTCGATGCCGAACATTCATCGCGACAATTTGCAGAAATATCACGAGGCCCGGAGCGCGCTCCCCGCGCTGCTCGCCGGCTGGGGCGGGAGCTCTTTCGCCGAGGAACTCGACGAACACCTCGCCGAAGCGCGCGCGCTCCTGCCGTACCGCGAAACCGGCAAGCATTACCTGATGATGGGGTACGAGCTCATCCGGCTTGCGCTGCTGGAACTCGCGCGCCGATGGGAGCTGGGGAACGACCTGTTCTTCCTGCGCCTGGAAGAACTGGAGCAATTCGAGACGCGCGCCGCCGAGCTGCGGCCCGAGATGGCGCGCCGGAAGATTCGCTGGAAATCCGTCCAGCGCTTCGACCTGCCGGACGTGATCGACTCCGATCACCTCGACCAGCTCGGCCTGCCGCAGGTTTTCGAAAACGCGACCGAGTGGCAGGGCGAGCCCGTCTCCGCCGGCGTCGCCACCGGCACCGCGCGCATCGTCTTCAACCCGCGCGAAGTCGAGGAGTTGGGGACCGATTACTTCCTCGTCTGCCCCTCGACCGATCCCGGCTGGACGCCGCTCTTCATCAACGCGCGCGGGCTCATCGTCGAGCGCGGCGGCGTGCTGTCGCACGGGGCGATCGTCGCGCGCGATTTCGGCATCCCGGCCATCGTCTGTCCCAACGCGACGAAGCTCCTGCGCTCCGGCGACCGGCTGCACGTCGACGGCAACACCGGGAAAATCACGAAACTGGAGAACCCCTGACGTGCTCGACCGACTCTCCGATTTCATCGTGCGCGTGATGGACCTGCCGCTCGGCTGGCTGCTGCGGCTGCCGTCCGACGTGCAGTTGTTCATCGTGGCGATCGGCTCCGCGCTCATCCTCGCGGTGGTGCGCAAGTTCACGAGCAACCAGGACCTCTTGCGGCGCTGCCGCGCGGACCAAACGCGCCAAAAGGCGCTGCTCCGCGAAGCGAAAGCGCGCAAGGACGGCGACGCGGTGAAACGCCATCGCGCCACGCTGGGCATGATCGCGATCAAGCAATTCCGCCAGGAAGGCGGGCCGATGCTCGCGTCGCTGCTGCCGATTGTCCTGCTCGCGACCTGGGCGTTTCATCGCCTCGAATTTCACCCGCCGGCCGCGGGCGAGCCCGTCGAGTTCACCGCGAGCTTTCCCATTTCGGCCGTGGGCAAGATCACGCACATCGCACCGGTCGAGGGAGTCGCCGCGCCGGACGGTTGGCTGCGCGAAATCGTCGCCGTGACGGACCACGGCCCCGCCCACGGCGAAGCGACCTGGCGCGTCTCTGCCGCCGCGAGTCCCGCACCGCACGTGCTGCGCGTGCGGTATGGCGGGCAGACTTACGAGCATCCGCTCCAAGCGGGCGCGCCGACGTACGAGCCGGCGGTGAAAACGCACGACGAACGCCTGACGGCGACCGAAGTGAAGCTGCGGCCGGTGAAGTTGTTCGGCGTGGTGCCGGGTTTGCCGGCGCTGTTTTTCCCGCCGTGGCTCGTGGCGTATCTGCTGATCGTCATTCCGAGCGTGCCGCTGATCAAGAGGGTGCTGAGGATTTGCTGACGACAAGCAAAGATTCGAGGCCGTTGCACCGACCCGGAGGGTCGATGGAGATTAGCCGGTGGTGAAGCGAGGTACGAGCGCAACCACCGGAACAATCGCCGGCGTAGATGCGCGCCGGAGGTGGCGCCGGAATGGTGGCGCGCACGCCGGCTCGCACCCACGTTTCCGGCGCACCCTCCGGGGCGCATCCGCTTTCTATTCCATATCCGGTGGTTCCGCTCGTACCTCGCTCCACCACCGGCTAATTTCCTCGAGCCCTCCGGGCTCCCGAAAGGCCTCAAATCCCCAGCTTCCTGAACGTGTCATCCACGTGCGCGAAGTGGATGTCCAGCGAGCAGAGGCGGTCGATGTCCGCGCGGGTGAGGTGCGCGGCGATGGCGGGCTCGGCGGCGAGATTTTCCTGGAGGGAGATGTCGCCCTGCCACGTTTTCATCGCGGCGCGCTGGACGGCTTCGTAGGCGGCCTTTCGCTCGCTGCCGCGGCGGGTGAGCTCGAGCAGGATGCTTTGCGAGAAGTAGAGCCCTTTCGTGATCCGCATATTCCGGTCCATGTTCTCCGGGTAGACGAGCAGCCGGTCGACGAGCTTGGTCGTGAGGGCGAGCATGTAATCCACCAGAATGCACGAGTCCGGCATGATGATCCGCTCCACGGAGGAGTGCGAAATGTCGCGCTCGTGCCAAAGTGGCACATTCTCGAGCGCCGCCATGGCATTGCCGCGCACGACGCGCGCGAGGCCGGAGAGCTTCTCGCCGGTGATCGGGTTGCGCTTGTGCGGCATGGCGGAGCTCCCCTTTTGCCCGACGCTGAAGTACTCCTCCACCTCCAGGACCTCCGTACGCTGCAGGTGCCGGAACTCCGTCGCCCAGCGGTCGATGCTGCTCGCGATGATCGCGAGGGTCGTCTGGAATTCCGCGTGCCGGTCGCGCTGGATGACCTGGGTGCTGAGCGCCGCGGGCTTCAGCCCGAGCCGCGCGCAGACCGCCGCCTCCACGCGCGGATCGAGATGCGCGTGCGTCCCGACGGCGCCGCTGAGTTTCCCCACCCGGATGCGCGATTGCAGCCCGCGCAGCCGCTCCTCGGCGCGCCCGAATTCGTCCCACATTAGCGCCAGCTTCAGCCCGAAGGTGACCGGCTCGGCGTGGATGCCGTGGCTGCGGCCGATCATCGGCACGAGCTTGAATTCATGCGCCCGGCGCGCGACGACTTCGCGCAGCGCGGCGAGGTCCTTCAGCAAGAGATCGGACGCCTCGGCCATTTGCACCGCGAGGGTCGTGTCGAGCACGTCGGAAGAGGTGAGCCCCTGATGCATCCAGCGCGCGGCGGGGCCGACATAGCCGGCGACGTTCTCCAGAAAGGCGATGACGTCGTGATTGGTGCGGCGCTCGATCTCCTCGATCTCCTTGAGGTCGAACCGGCCCTTGGCGCGGATCGTCGCCGCGTCTTCGGGCGGGATGCCTCCGATCTCGGCCATTGCCTCGCAGGCGAGCACCTCGATCTCCAGCCAGATTTCGTATTTGCGGCGCTCCGACCAAAGCGCGCTCATTTCGGGTCGGGTGTAGCGATCAATCACCCGGTGAAGCTAAGAACAGCCTCGGGCGACTCAAAGTAAAACTTGCCGGCCGCGGTTCGATTTTCCGACGAACCTTCCTTTCAACAGGCTGGAGGTCGCTCGACCAGCCCGTCGCTTGCCACTCGGCGGGCGCTTAGTAAACGTGAGCGCGCACCTTGCGGCCATTCGCCGTCAGGCGGACTTTGCCGGTCTCGAGCAGATCGGCCACGGCGGCGACAGCTTCGCGGCTGTTCTTGCTGCAGGAGCTGACGGCCATGATCAGATCGCCGAGACTGAACTGGGACTTTTTGAGTGATGGGGTCTTCATTTGATTGGGTGTGTGGTGGGTTACGGGAATGGTAAAAGCAATCGCCGTGCCAACTGTCGGCTCGGGTGCTTGCTCTTCTGAGAACTGAGACGCTGCGACGCGATAATAAGTTCAATCAATTTGTGGAAATTGTCAAACGTGTACATCCGTGTGTCCGGTTGCGCGACACGGTGCGGAATGACGAATGACGAATGACGAATGACGAAACTGCCGAATGTGGATTGCGGACGAGGGCTCCCGTATTCGATCATTCGTCATTCGTCATTCGTCATTCGTCATTCGTCATTCCCCCCTCCCATGTCGATCTACCGCCGCGTCGCCATCTACTACCGGCCTTTTTGGGCGCCGACGGCCGCGGCGACCTTGCTCACGCTCGCGTCGACCGTCTTCAATCTGCTGCGCGTCTGGCCTTTTGCATACATCGTGGAGCATTTTTTGCGCACCGGCCCGGCCGGCCCCGGCGCGGCGGTCATCCTCGGCCATGACTTTTCGAACATTCCGAATTCGACGTTCCTCCTGCTCCTCTGTGGGGCGATGGTCGTCTTTCACCTGCTGGGCGGCCTGCTGAACCTCGTGACGACGCTCGTCTTTGTGCGCGTCGGCCTGCAGGCGCTGCTGCGGATGCGGACGGATATCTACGCGTACCTCCACTCGCTGCCGCTGAAGTATCACGACCAGCGACGGAGCGGCGACTCCTCGTTCCGCGTCGCGTACGACTCGCAGGCGATCCAGTCCTTCTACGCCAAAGGGACGTTCATTTTCCAATCGATCGTCGGGCTGGTCGGCACGTTCGCGGTCATGTGGAAGATCGACGCGCAGCTCTCGCTCATCTCGCTCGCGGTGGTGCCCTTCATGATGTGCGTGATGTACCTGTTCGCCGACCGCATCCGCCGGCAGTCGACCACCATCCAGGAACGCGAGAGCGCGTTGTTGACCATCGCGCAGGAAGGGCTGAGTTCCATCCGCATGGTGCAGGCGTTCGGTCGCGAGGAGCACGAGGTGCAGC
>DASYIS010000107.1:0-4995 GCA_035997375.1 Chthoniobacteraceae bacterium | reverse complement strand
GCCAGCGCCGCCGCCGCGCTATAATAGAACGCCTGTCGCAGGAGATGGCGGCGCGTGATGCCGGGGGGAGAGAGGTTCATGGGGGAATGGGAGCCCGCGTGGGCGGCTTTTCATACGGGCGAGGGCTGGCGCGTTCAAGCGGAAGTCCGAAAGGAAGCTCCGAAACAGACGTTCAACAAAGTCGTTGCGACTCAGTCAACGGTCGTTAGCACACGGCCCGCAGGGTGGCGCGATGGCCGGCGATTTAGTGACAATGATGTCATTGCTCTCCTCGAGATACGGTGCTATCGACGCCGATGAAATACTGGAAGGTTGATCTCAGCTCGCGGAAACTGCGTGGACTTGCGTTGATTTTGCTTTTTTGGAGCGGGTTGGCTCCCTCCCTGCACGCCAGTTATTTCGCGGAAGATCTCATGCCGTGGACCGCCGCGCCGGGGCGCGATGGGAACTTTTACACCAGCCTGCTCACGGGCGGATTTAACGGAGGTTCGCTGTGCCAGATCACGCCCAAGGGTGTGCTGCGCCGGTTTCACCCATTTCCCTTTTACACTTTTTCCGGGACGGCCCACGTCCTCGGGACGAATCCCGAAGGGCGCGTCAGCGTGGGGCAGGATGGGGCCATCTACGGCAGCACGCGCGATGGCGGGGTCTTTGGCAATGGCGTGATCTTCAAAGTCGATCCACACGGCGCCTCCACGACGCTGCATCACTTCGAGTACGGCGGCTACAAAGGGCCCACCTTCGTGACGAGCAACGGAGATGTTTATGCCACCACGGACTACTTTCCACAAAGGATGGTGCATCTCCAGCGCGATGGCCGCCACGCTTATGTGTCCGTTCCAGGCACGACCGCGCTCTTCGCGGAGAACGCCAGTCACGAGGTGATCGTGGCCACCTTCACCTATGGCATCCCAAACGTCACCTATCCCGGCAAGATCTGGCGCCTGACGCCGGACGATCAATACGTCCTCCTGACCGACGTGGACGATCTGCCGAGACAATTGATTCTGCTCCAGGACGGCAGCTTTCTCTGCCTCGCCGGGGACAAGATCGTGCAGATTTCGGAGAGCGGCCAGCTGACGACGGTGCATCAATTCGCGGTTCCCTTTGAAGGACTCGCGCCGACCTTCCTCGTCGTGGGGAAGGATGGGAATTACTATGGGAGCACCTCCACCGGCGGTCTCGAGCGCTCCGGCACCGTCTTCAAAATCACCTCCGATACGCACGCGTTCACGGTCCTTAGCCATCTGCCGCCCGGCAGCGTTTATGGAGCTGGATTCGTCTGGGTGAACAAGGTCCTGCCCTTCTGGGCGGGGGCTCTGGCTGGCAATATTCCGCCGGCCGCCCGTGACGATTTTGTCGAGGCAGCCAGCCTGAAACTGAGCGCGGCGGGAGCCCTGCCGGGACGCGCCATTCCCGTATTGAAGAACGATGCGGATGCCAATCGCGATCCGCTCACCATCCTCTCCGTCGGCACGCCGGCGCACGGCGTGGCGGCCTTCGATTCCGTCGCCCAGAAAATTACCTATACGGCCAATTCCACGCCGGTGGAAAACGACGCATTTAGCTATACAGTCGGCGATGGCAACGGGGGGAGCGCGATCGGTCAGGTGATCGTCCGCGCCAATGCCGCGGGACAATACCTGGGGGACGTCAGCAGTCCGGCCAACGCGACCACTGGTGACCCCGGCACCAAGGTCGGCACGCTTTCCGTCACCGTGAACGCCGCCCGCGTCTACACGGCCCGCCTCGATCTGCTCGGCCGCGTCTATCGATTTGCCCGGAAGTTCGACGATTGGAATGGCTCGGGCGTCGTGCTGGCGAGCAATCCCCGGCTCGGCACCTCGCTCGGCGCCGTCCTTCGGCTGCAGCCCACCGGGGCGGGCTGGACGGTCGAAGCCACCATCCGCAAGGACGGCTTGCCCTACGCGGCGTCGTGCGTGCTTGCGCCGAAGTGAGATGCGCTGTCCTCCTTCTCCGCTTGCGCTTCGCCAGATGGAGTGCGATCTACGGCGATGAGATTACGAAAGGTTAATAATGGTTGGCGGCCACTGCTTGGTTGGGCATTGATGCTGTTTTGTTGGAGCGGGCTCGCGCCCTTCGTGCAAGCGGGTTATTTCGCGGACGATTTCCTGCCGTGGACGGCCGCGGAGGGCCGCGATGGCAATTACTACTGCGGCTTGCTGGAGGGCGGGCTGCCGGGGGGCGAGCTGTGCCGGTTCACCCGGGGGGGAACCCTCCGGCGACTTCAGCGGTTTGCCGTCGTCCGCTATGGACCGGCGCACCTGGAGCGCGGGACGAACCCCTCGGGGCGGTTGAGCGTCGGTCAGGATGGAGCGATCTACGGCACCACGTACGACGGAGGAGTTTTCGCCGCCGGCGTCATCTTCAGGGTCGATCCGCGCGGAGCTTACACCACCCTGCATCACTTCGAGTCCGGCGGTGGATACCCAGGGGCCACCCTGGCGGCGAGCAACGGAGACGTCTACGCGACGACCGGCTACGATCGGCAAAAGATGGTGCACCTTCACCGCGATGGCCGCAGCGTGTATTCCGCCACGCCCGGCACCGCCGTGCTCTTTTCGGAGAACGCCAACCACGAAGTGATCCTGGCAACTTTCAGCTATGTGGCGCCGCCCGGCGCTCCAGCCCACTTCGTTGGCCAGTTGTGGCGCGTGACCGCGGACGATCAATTCGTCGCCGTCGCCGATGTGGACGGAATACCGAAGCAGCTGATCCTGCTCCAGGACGGGAGCTTGCTCTATGTCGGCAGCGATAAGATCCAGCGGGTTTCGACGACTGGGCAGGTGACCACCGTGCATCAATTCACCGTCCCGGGGGAGGGGCTCGACCCGCTTTTCGTGGTGGAGGCCAAGGATGGCAACTACTATGGAAACACCAGGATCGGCGGGCTGGAAAATTCCGGCACGGTTTTCCGGATTGCCTCGGACACGGGCGACTTCACCGTGCTGAGTCAGTTGCGTCGCGCCGGCCCCCTCGGTCCCGGCATGGTCTGGCTCAAGAGCGTCCTTCCGCTTTGGACCGCGGCTTCCGCGGGCAACATCCGGCCGCGTGCGCTCGACGACGTGGTCGAGGCCGCCAGCCTGCAGCCTCGCGCGCCGGGCGGCCTGCCCATGCGGGTCGTTTCCGTTTTGCGGAACGACGCCGATGCCGATCACGATCCTTTAAGTGTCGTCTCGGTGAGCACGCCGAGTCACGGCGTGGCGGCCTTCGATTTTGTGGCGCAAAAAATTACCTATACGGCCAATGCCGCGCATGTCGAAAACGATGCATTTAGCTATACCATCGTCGATGGGAGTGGGGGGAGCGCGAATGGCCAGGTCATCATCCGCGCCAACGCCGCGGGGCAGTACTTGGGCGACGTCAGCAGTCTGCCGAACGCGACCACGGGTGACCCCGGCACCAAGGTCGGCACCCTCTCCCTGAGCGTAAACACCGCCCGCGTGTGCACCGCCCGCCTCGATCTCCTTGGCCGCGTGTACCGTTTTGCGCGGCCCTTCAATGATTGGAATGGCACGGGCGTGGTGTTGGCGAACAATCCGCGCCTCGGCACCTCTGTCGATCTCGCGCTTTGGCTGCGGCCCAACGGCGCCGGCTGGACGGTCGAAGCCACCATTCGCAAGGACGGACAGCCCTATGCCGCGTCGTGTGTGCCTGGGGTGCAGTAAAAAGACAAAACGCCGGAGTTGGGAGGGCGTTTGTTAGTTATTGCCTGGCTCAGCAGGCGCCGTCAGCCACTCCAAACCAAACCGCGCCAATCGCAGGACCTTGTACGCTGACTTATCTCCCGTTTCATACAGGCAGAGCACGGCGCCGTCGGGCAGGCGGGCGAGGGTCGAATAGGCGGAGGGGCCTTCGTGCAGGCGCTTCGCGGTGGACCAGGTCTGGCCGTCGTCGGTGCTGAGACGGATGGTGAGGTTGACGCGGGCGCCGCTCGGTTTGCCATCGACGGGGGCGGGCGGGAAGGGGTTGCTGACGAGCAGGCGGTGGTCGTCGTAGCGGAGCAGGCTGCCCTGGCATTTGGGGCAGGGGAGTTGTTTTTCCTGCGAGATTTCCGTCCACGTGGCGCCGCCGTCGGTGCTGGTCGCGATGCCGCGGAAGCCTTCGAAGTTCCCCTGCATGCGCGCGTTGACGAGCAGCGTGCCGTCCGCGCGCTCGACGACCTGGCACTCGTTGGCGCCGGCTTTGATCGGCGCGCTGAGTTGCCACGATTGCCCGGCGTCATCGCTGAACATCATGTGCGAGTTCCACTCGAACGGCTCGCCGGCGGGCGAGCGCTTGTGGTCGCTCGGGATGACGAGCCGGCCCTTGTGCGCGCCGCGGGTGAGTTGGATGCCAATGCCCGGGCCGGTGGCCACCCAGCTCCAATCGGGCTTCATCGTGGTGGCGCTGACGTCGCGCGGAGCGGACCACGTTGCGCCGTCGTCGGTGCTGGAGGTGATGAAGACGGCCTTGTTGTCGCGCGTGAAGGGCAGCCAGATGGTGCCCGTCTTCGCGTCGACGACGGGGCAGGGGTTGCCGATGGTGATCTTCGCGTCGCCGCCTTCGTCGTGCACGAGTTGGAGTGCGGACCAGGTGCGGCCGCCGTCGGTGCTGCGCTTCATCACGAGGTCGACGTCGCCATGGTCGCCGCCGCCGGTCTTGCGGCCCTCGCAAAAGGCGAGCACGGAGCCTTTCGCGGTCACGAGCAGCGCAGGGATGCGATAGGTGTGGTAGCCGTCCTCGCCGCCGGTGAAGAGATCCTTTTCCTCGGGAGATGCGGGGGCGGCGCCGGCCGGCGCGAGCGAGAGCAGGGAAATGACGCAGGCGGAGAGGAGGGGGAATCTCATTAGGCTAACAAACCACAGAAAGCGGCGCAGTCTGGCAAGCTCTGCCGCCGGAGGCTTTGGACTGCGGCAGCCTGCTGCCGCTTTGTGGTGGCCGCAGCCTGCTGCGGGTGGGGCGGAGCACGCCCACGCTCCGCTCCGCACGCAG
>DASYIS010000106.1:0-3866 GCA_035997375.1 Chthoniobacteraceae bacterium | reverse complement strand
CTTTCGTAAGTGCCTCCGTATCCGTGCCCATCCGCGTAATCCGTGGTTCCTATTCCGGTTTAGGCTAAAAAACAAGTGAGCAGACCCGGAGGTCTGCTCACTGTTCCCTCTGCTTCTCGCTAATCGGTTAGCCCGCGATCTCGATCTTGCGCGGCTTCACGCTCTCGGCCTTCGGGAGGACGAGCTTGAGGAGGCCGCTGTCGAGGTGCGCGGAGATCTTCGCGGCGTCGATCGAGGGATCGAGCTCGAAGACCCGGCGGTAATCCGCCGGCCGCGTCTCGCGGTAAACTTGCTGCCCAGCCGGGACCGCCTGGCTGCGCCGGCCGACGATGACGAGCTCGCCGTTTTCGACCGTCACTTCGAGGCCGCTTTTCGCGACGCCGGGAAGCTCGGCTTCGACGACAAAGCCGTCGGCGGTTTCACTGATATTGGCCAGCGGGCGCACGAAGGTGGAGCGCTGGACTTGCGGAGTCACTTCGGCGGTCTTGCCGCCGTTGGAGGTAGGAGTAGTGGTCGTGGTCATGGGAGAGTTTGGTTCTTGGTTCTTGGTTCTTGGTTACGTTTCACGTTTCAATCCAGGCTGATGCTGATCTTGCGCGGCTTCGCCTCTTCGGCTTTCGGCAGCGTCACGGTCAGGATGCCGTCCTGGTAGCCGGCGGTGACCCGCCCGCTGTCGACGCGGTTCGGCAGCTCGACGCGCCGGGTGAATTTCCCGGTCGCCCGCTCGTGCCGGAAGGCGCCTTCGGTTTCCACTTTGCGCTCGCCGGAAAGGGTGAGCACGCCGTCCTGGAGATCGATCGAGATGTCGCCGGCCTTGAAGCCGGGCAGCTCGACGGTCGCCGTGTAGTTCTCGTCGTTCTCGTACAAGTCGAGGGCCGGCGCCCAGCCCGCCGCCGCAGTGAGCTCGCTCGTCGCGAAGTCGAAGAGGCGGTTGAAGGTCGGCCGGTTGGAGAGGGTCGGATATTGGTAGCGTAGAAAGCTCATAAGAGTGTGTGTGGTTAAACTTGGATTTCTGACGAGCCATGTATCAGCTTACAGAATGCCAGTATCCACGGGAACACACACGTTGCTCTGGCTGAGCATCTTACGAACTTTGAGCGTGATACGCCTGCCGACTTATAGCGACACTATGTCGCTTATTGTCCCTCCTGTAACTGCTTCCAGAGTGCGTCGTATTGACTCAAGTAGTCGCGGTACCACTGGATGATCTGCCAGCCGAGGTACAGCACGATGGAGATGTAGATCAGCCGCGGAATCCACTCGGCCGCGATGTCGATGCGGCGGAACCCTTCGGCCTGATACTCCTCCGCGAGGCGGGTCAGCGTCTGGTCGAGCCGGCCGGTCTCCTCGGCCACGATGATCGCGCCCATCACCTCCTTGGGGAAGGCGCTCGGGCTGCGTGCGAGCTGCTCGCCAGCCTGCGCACCGCGGCGCACCTCGGGCAGGGCGCGCTTGACGGCGGCGTGGATGAGCCCGCTGCGGCTCGCGCGGCTCGCCTCGCGCAGGCTCTCCATCACATTGACCCCGGCCTCGAGCTGCATGTTGTACGTTGAGCAAAAGCGGCTGATCGCGAAGGCCCGCCGGATTCCCCCGAGGAACGGCACGCCGCGCAGCAGATCGTCGACCAGCGGCATGAAGGTGCCCGCGTCGCGCAACAGCGGCACGAGCACCGCCACGACCAGCACCGCGGCGCAGAAGAGCCCCAGCACCATCCCGGTCGCGCGAACGTAAGCCGGCAGCCCGTCCTTGAAGATGAGCGGCGCGTTCAGCGTGAGCACGCCGAAACAGAGCACGAAGAGCGGGTAGGCCATGCGCCGCCGCACCGCCGCCCGCGCGGAATGCAACGCGCCAAAGTAGCCCGAGAGTTGCGCGAGCCCGCCCACCAATTGCCCCGAGCGCGCGTGGCCGGCGACGGTCGCCTGCTCCATTTCGCTGAGGGCCGGGCGCGCCTTGCGGAACGCCTCGCCGATCGGCTCGCCCCGGTCGAGCTCGCGCTGCAGGCTGCGAATGAACGAGCTGACCGAGCCGCGCGCCGTCAGCCCCAGCTTCGAGAGCGCCGGGCCGATCGAGAGTCCCGCGCGGAGCAATTGCCCGAGCTGGTCGTAGAATAGCTGCTTCTCGCGCAGGGATAGGCTCACGGGGTTTTGGCGGTTTGGATGGGCGAGCGAGGCGGGGCTCCTAATCTTACTCCTGCTCTTGCTCTTGCTCTTGCTCTTGCTCTTAGTCCGTGCTGCCCGCGCGGGCGGGGATTAGGAGCAAGAGTAAGAGCAGGAGTAAGAGTAGGATTCTGGGAGCCGGACGCGGTAGAGTGATCCGCGTGAAGGATGAGCAATACATGCGCGCCGCGCTGCGGCAAGCTTCGCTCGGCACGGGGTTCACCAGCCCGAATCCCGCGGTCGGCGCGGTGATCGTGCGCGGAGGGCGCATCGTCGCGCGCGGGCACCATCGCCGCGCCGGCCTGCCGCATGCGGAAATCGAGGCGCTGCGCGCGCTCGCGTCGCCGGCCCTGGCGCGCGGCGCGACCCTGTACGTGACGCTCGAGCCGTGCTCGACGCACGGCCGCACGCCGCCGTGCGTCGACGCCATCCTCGCCGCCGGCCTGCGCCGCGTGGTCGTCGGCGCGGTCGACCCGAATCCGCGCCATCGCGGACGCGGGCTCGAGTTGCTGCGCAAAGCCGGCGTCGAAGTGACTGCCGGCGTCCTCGAAAAAGAAGCCGAGGCGCTCAACCCGGGCTTCAATAAATGGATCGCGACCGGCCTCCCGTGGGTCATCGCGAAGGCCGGGATGTCGCTCGACGGCCGCCTCTCCCGCCCGCCGGGCGAAGGCCAGTGGCTCACGAGCGAAGCCTCGCGGCGCGACGCCCAGCAGCTCCGCCTGCGCGCCGACGCCATCCTCATCGGCGCCAACACCCTGCGTGCCGACGACCCGCGCCTGACCGTCCGCGGCATCCCGCGCGCCGAGGAGAAAGAGCAACCGTGGCGCATCGTCCTGACGCGCGGCCGGAGCGAGTTGCCGCAAAGCGCGCATCTCTTCACCGACGCCGCGCGCGACCGCACACTGGTCTTCGCGGGCCAATCGCTCCGGACCGTCCTCCGCACCCTCGCCCGCGACAGGGGCGTCACCACCGTCCTCATCGAAGGCGGCATGCGCGTCCTCGGCGAAGCCTTTGACCGGAAGCTAGTCGACGAGGTCTGCTTCTACCTGGCCCCGCTCATCTGCGCCGGCCCGGTGGTCGCCGTCGGCGGCATCGGCGCCGGATCGAGCGCGGAGGCGGTGCGGCTGGTGGAGCCGCAGTATCGGCGGATCGGCGACGATGTGCGCTTGAGCGGGCGGATCCTGCGTTTGTAAAACACCCACCTGATCTCCCTCCGATGAGCCATAGCGCCAGCTCCCGTCAACCGCCCGAGCCGCCACCGCAAAACGATCTGGAGCGGCTGATGCGCAAAGCCGCCGATGACCCGGGGCTGCATGGGCGGGTGTTTCGGATGCTCTGGGACTCGGATCTATACACGTACATCCCGGATCACCCGGAGATGCATGGGGCGAGGTCGCTCCAGAATGGCGACAAGCTTCGCTTCACCGTTTATGAGCATCGGGAAGGGCCATTCATCGCGGTCTTCACGAGCGAGGCCGCGGCGCATTGGGCCGGCGCGCACTTTCCCTCGCCAAAGCCAGCCATCGCCCGCCTGCCCGCCCAAGCGTTGTTCAAGACCGTCAACGATGGCACGACCTGGGTCCGGATCAATCATCAACTGCGGTGCGGAATGACGCTCGAACCCGAGGGCGTGGACGCGCTGGTGCAGGGCGAGTACACGCACAGTCAGCCGCCCATGGAGAAGCAGGAGATGACGCTGCACCCCGTGCC
>DASYIS010000105.1:0-2099 GCA_035997375.1 Chthoniobacteraceae bacterium | reverse complement strand
GCACGCACGGGAGATCGCGTAGTTCAACGCGAGCCATAGGCGTTTCATGGGTCAAATGGTGCGAGCCTCCCGGTCGAGAATCATTCTCCGGGATGCGGGGCAGCTTGCGCGTCCACGATCTGAAAGCCGGTTCGGTCGAGCTTCGATCAGGCCTTGACATGGCGAGGCGGGCAGCGTTCGGCATCGGTCGCCACGGTGCCGCCGCCCGCTGGAGTTGCGGATGCCGGACGATGAAGCTCATCGCCGGGAAGTAGCTGAAGAGGTACACGACGAGCACGCCGACCACGATGAGAACGGGCCGGCGGTTGGACCGGGAGGCTTTGGGATCGTCGCTCACGATGCGCCATTCACAACACCTGCGCGCCGGGCGGTCAAGAAAGCCGGATCGCCGCCGTTTGCTCGCATCGTCCGGGCCGCGACGCTTTGACGATGAAACAATCCGCGCGCGTTGACACGCGGAAGGCTCCGGGGATGGCTACACGGGGCGCTGGCAGGGCCTCCATCCGTGGTGAGCGAAGGGCGACAATAGAGCCTTGGAACCCGAAAAACGTCCAAGAAGTGTCCAAGCGAAGATTTCTCGCCCCGATGCGTGGCGCCCGCTGCATTGATGCAAGTGCCATTCTCTCAGGGCCTTGAGAGATGGAGCCGGCAGACGGGTTCGAACCGACGACCTGCTGATTACAAATCAGCTGCTCTACCAACTGAGCTATACCGGCGTTGACGCTGGCAAACCGCCGCTGTGGATGGGGTGCGGTGCCGGCTCGTACTTCGCACGATTGCGGTTTGAGGGCAAGCGTCGAGCGCATGGGCATGGAAAAATCGGCCTTTTGCCCGCCGGCCCGGGCGCTACCTTGTCGGCATGCCCCCCAAGTCGCGCGCCAGGAAAGCGAAGCCGGTTCGCAAGCCGAAGGCTCCGCCCGTGCCCTCCCATGCGGTTGCCGTCCTGAGCGATATTCACAGCAATCTGCACGCGCTGATGGCGGTGGTCGAGCTGTGCAAGGGGCGGGGGATTCATCGGTTTTGGTGCCTGGGTGACATCGTCGGGTATGGCGCGTACCCGGCGGAGTGCTTGAAGCTCATCCGCGCGCTCGACTGCCTCACGGTGTTGGGAAATCACGACTACTATGTCGCCGGCGGCGACAACGATCACGATCTCAACGACCTCGCCCTGGCCGGCATCGAGCACTCGAAAAAGGCGCTGACGCCCGCCGCGCGCAAGTGGCTGCGCGAGCGGCCGGAGGTGATCGTCGCGGAGACGTTCACGCTCGTGCATTCGTCTCTGCCCCACCCGCTGGAGTGGGATTACGTCCTCGGCAGCGCCGACGCGCGGCCGACCTTGCACGCGCAAACGACGCCCGTCTGCTTCTACGGACACACGCACGTGCCGAAGTTGTTTGCGGGCGGTCAATCGGCGCCGCCCGAGAAACTGGGCGAAGGCAAGTACCGGTTCGACCGCGCCGGCCGTGCTTTGGTCAACCCCGGGTCGGTCGGGCAGCCGCGCAACGAAGATCCGCGGGCGCAGTTTGTCATCTACGATCCGCGGGAGCTCACGGCCGAATTCATGAAGGTGGAGTACGACGTGGAGGGAGCCGCCGGCGCGATCCTCGCCGCCGGTTTGCCGGAGTATTTGGGCGAGCGATTGCTCTATGGCGTGTAGTTTTCGAGCGGTCGCGGCCGGCAGGGACGATCAATCGTTCGCCGGCGTTTCGCCACCCGCGGAATCGCCCAAGGCGAGATGCTTCTTCCAGTCGAGCGGGCCCAGCATGGTCGTGGCGGCTGCGAAGGCGGCCTGATGGTCGGGCACGAATTTCTGCAGTTCCTTTTCCTTTTCGAGGATGCGGTCGGCGAGGTCTTTGACGACGGGATCCCTGGGCCCGAGCTCCCGCTCCTTGAGGCGTCTCGTTTCCCGGAGCGCTTCCAATTCGGCCACGAGTTCATCGTATTCGCTGTGTTCCCGCTCGCGTTCCTTGCGGTCCCAATCCCCGAGCTCGTGCCGGAAGCTGACGATCTCGAGGGCGAGCCCGTAGTAGCGGGCCACCAGTTTTACGGCCCCGTCGAGACCGAGCTTCTGGATCGCCTCGGCCAGGTCGAACCGCACG
>DASYIS010000104.1:0-14182 GCA_035997375.1 Chthoniobacteraceae bacterium | reverse complement strand
GTCCCCGCGGGGGCTCGCCGTGCCACGCTACGCACAAAGCGCCGATGAAGGTCGGCCAATCGGACCCGAGCGGAAGACACAGCCAGCACGTGCGAAGTGCTTCCCAACGCTCAGGATCAAGCCTTGCTTCGGCGGTGAGTGCTTCCACACGGCATGTGGATTCGTACGAGCTTTCGAATGTGGGGTGTGCGTTCGCCAGCTCCCGAAGAACCGTGGAGAGCGCCTCCCGCTGCTCATCCGGCCAAGTATTGGAAACCTCAACAAGCGTAGGCATACGAAGCGTTAGTTAACTTCGATTCGCGGACGGTGCAAGAATATCATCGGCATTTCGCATCATGCCTTCATTCACAGCCGTGATGATCCTGCGCGCGCCAACCTGACATTTTCACTACGGATTACTGAGTGCCTGCCTACTGATTACTTCCTCCGGAGTCGCGCCAACGATAGGCTCCCAACGTGCGACTCGATCAATGGCTCTGGACAGTGCGTTTGTATAAGGCCCGCAGCCTGGCGGTCGAAGCCATTCGGAGCGGGCGGGTGACCGTGAACGGCGCGCCGACGAAGCCGGCCCACGAGCCGAAGCCCGGTGAAACGGTGGAGGCGCAAATGCCGTTCATCGCGAGGACACTGAAGGTGCTCGGCCTTCCCTCGTCGCGCGTCGGTGCAAAGCTCGTGGGCGAGTACGCGGAGGAGTTGACGCCGCCGGAAGAATTCGAGAAGGCGCGCGAGCGGGCCCGGATGCCGGGGATGCGGCCCGCGGGCGCCGGCCGGCCGACCAAGCGCGAGCGGCGGGATTTGGATGAGCTGATGGAAGAATAGGACGCCTACTTCGCGTGTTTCTTCGCGTAGGCGGCGACCTCCTGGGCCGCTTTGGTCTCCGCGCCGGGCGCGTCGAGGAAGCCGAGGTCGCGGAACCAGTCGATGAAACGATCCTGCCAGGTGCCAAACGGAATGCCGCCGCGCGGACTGACCGCGCCGCCGTGCCCGCCGCGGCCGTAGATGTGCATTTCGACATTCGGCACCGCGGCCTTGAGCATCGGGGTGAAATATTCGGTCGCCCAGACGGCATGGACCTGGTCGCCCGCGCCGGCGCAGACGATGAAACTCGGCGGCACGTTGGCGGGGATCGGCGTCTCCGGCGCTTTCGTGAACGGCGTCGGTCCCGGATAAATCAGGCCGACGAAATCGGGACGCGGCGAGACTTTGCCGAGCGGATCGGCCTGGTTCTTCTGCGCAAAGTCCTCGAAGAAAAGCGCGGTCGGCGCGGAAAGCTCGCCGCCGGCGGAAAAGCCGATGATCCCGATCTTCGCGGGATCGAGCTTCCACTCCGCGGAATGGCTGCGCACGAGGCGAATGGCTTGAAACGCGTCGTTCACCGCATCGACCGTCGGCTCGTAGCCATCGACGCGCAGGCGGTTGCGGAGCACGATGGTCGAGACGCCGTACTTCGCCAAGAGCGGCACCAAGTCGTAGCCCTCGGGTCCGACCCACAGGATCTTGTGCCCGCCGCCCGGCGCGACGATGACCGCGGCGCCGGTGTTCGGCGGATCGGCCGGCGCTAGGTGCACCTCGATCGTGGGGTTGTGAATGTTGAGCGTGTTGAGGAGCCGGTCCGCGCTCTTGCCGCTGGTGTTGTAACGCTCCGCCTCATGGATGCGGTCGTGATTGAGCACGGGCGAATCCTTCGGATAAAGCGGCAGCACGAGGCCGCCGGGCAAGGCGGGCGCCGGCACGAACGGCCCGTCCGCCGGCGTGCGGTTCGGGGCCGGGTCGGCGACCTTTTCCTGCGCGAAGCAAAAAGGCGCGCAAGCGGAGAGGAGGAACGTGAGCAGTCGTTTCATAATTGGGGGTCTCGTGGCCGAACGGGGGGCCACATCAGACCCAGGAGTTGGCGGCAAGTCCAGATCGGCGTCGCGCACCTTCCCCGCGCGATCGACGGCGTCGCGCTGCTTCTTCGGCGCGAGGTTATCGGCCGACCCCGGAGAGGTCGGTGATCCGCACGTTGCGAAACTTCACCGCGCCGCCGTGGTGGCATTGGAGGCCGAGGTAGCCGGCCGGCGCGCGGTTACCGACGAAACGATTCGTCACCACGCCGTTCAGCGTGACGACGATCACCTGTTTCACGACGGTGATTTCCATCGAGTTCCAGCCCTCCCGCTGCGGCACGGAGGTCGGCGGCTGTATCCCGTAGATTGCTCCCGTCGGCTGCGGCGCCTTGGGATCCCCGAAGATTTGGATTTCATAAGCGCTCCCGTTGTCGTTTGGGTCGACCAGTTGGGTCGGGCTGCGGATGAAGACGCCGGAGTTCGCGGTGGGGACCCCCTTGAGATACTCCAGCCGGAGCGTGAAGTCGGAGTAGGTCCGCTTGGTGAACCAGACCACCCCCTTTCCCGGCTGGGGATGTGACGCCGTCCAGGCGCCCGCTTCCATGCGAAACTGGCCGCCCGCGTTCTTCCAGAAGCCGATATTTTGCGGGCTGAAGAGTTCCTCGGGCGGCGCGGAGGCCGGCGCGGGCGTGGCGGCGGCGGCCGCGGCGAGCTGCCGGCTCTTGAGCAGGGAAAGACCGCTGAGCGCCACCTGTTCCGTCGGCGTCCAGACCTGCACGCTGAGGATTCGGACGTCCTCGGGCGGCCGCTTGCCAAAGGCGAAGAGGACGAGGTTGGAGTTGGGACGGATCTTCTCGTGCAAGCGGTCCAGGACCAGGAGGCCGTTGGCAAAGACGCGCACGCGTTGGCCGGTCGCCTCGATGCGAATGAGGTTCGCTTCGGGGCCGCGCTTCATGGCGGGCGAATACTCCCACGGCCAGTCAACGGCGCCATTGGCGAAGGTGTGGCTGTTCAACAGGCCCGCGCCATCCACTTGCACTCCAACCCAGCTGTGGTTGTCGCCGTCACCGTTGACGATGCCGAGGCCCCAGCCGCCGACCTCGTTTTGAAAAATGCGCGCCCGCACTTCGCAGACGAACTCGTTGACCCGGATATGCTCGAGCGGCTGCGCGGGCCACCAGGTGCCGCTCTCCCGGCAGAGCATCTGGTACTCGCCATTCACGAGGCCGAGCTTCCACCGCTGGTTGTCCATTTCCGGGAAGCCGCCGAGTCCGCGCGCGAACTGGATGTCGGCGACCTGTTTCATGCCGGCGGTGCTCATCGGTTCGTTGCGCGCGGCCGCCGGCCGCGGGGTGGCGGAGACGACGATCGGCGCGGGCGTCGGGGGCGCGACCGCGGGCTTGGGCGCCGGGGTCGGCGGATGGAGGACGAGCCGGGCGGCCTCGTGGACGACGGGCGTCGTCGGGCCGGCGGGCGTTCCCGCGGTTGATTTGGCCTCGGCGCCGGGGTGCGAGCCCGGGAAAAGCCGGTACACCGCCGGCCCGAGCGCGAGCAGGACGACGCCGACCGCGAGCGGCCATTTCCAACTCCGCCGCTTGGGCGCGGGCGCGGGCGGCCGCTCCGCCGGCAGCGGCGTGGTGCGGATGTGCTCCACGTCGCCGCGCATCTCGCTCACCTGCTGGTAGCGGCGCTCGGGCTCGCATTGCAGCGCCCGGAGCACCACGTCGTCGATGCGCACATCGACCTGCACCTTGTGCGAAGGCGGATCGAAGGCGCCTTGCGGGCGCTTTCCCGTCAGCATCTCGTAGAGCATCACGCCCAGCGCGAAAATGTCCGCGCGCTGGTCGGCGTGCCCCATCCGCTGCTCGGGCGCCATGTAGGCCGGCGTCCCCATCACCATGTTGGTCTTCGTCAGCTCGTCGCCCTCGATTTCATTGGGCCGCGCGAGGCCGAAGTCCGCCACCTTCACGCGCCCATCGATCCCGAGCAGGATGTTCGCCGGCTTGATGTCGCGATGAATGACGCCCTGCCGGTGCGCGTAATGCAGCGCATCGCAAATCTGCATGATGAGCTCCATCGCCTGCTCCGGGTTCAGCCCCGGGTCGCGCAGCACGCGCTGGAGGTCCGTCCCCTCGACGTACTCCATCACGAAATAGAGATGCCCCTCGCTCGACTGTCCGCAGTCGTACACCGCGACAATGCCGGGATGCTGCAGCCGCGCGAGCAGGCGCGCCTCGCGCTGAAACCGCGCGACGAATTGCGCGTCCATCGCGAGGTCCGCCGGCAGCAGCTTGATCGCGACCTTCCGCCGCAGCGCCGTCTGCTCCCCCTGGTAGACCGCGCCCATGCCGCCGTGGCCGAGCAGCCGCTCGATGCTGTACTGCGGCAGCAGCCGCGCGAGCTCGGCCGGCTCCGGCGGAATCCACGGCCCCTGCCCGAAGGTCGACTGCACGGTAGGCAGCCCGCGGGCGAGGAGCTCGCCGGGATCCAGGCTGCCGAGCCCCTTGGCGGGCTCGTCGGGGGTGGCTTCGGGTGGGTCGGTCGTCATGGCGGCGCAAGTGATCTGCTTACCAAGTTCTACGGAAGAAGCGACTCCGGGTTGCAAACAACGCGCGATGATTTCCACCCGGAGCCGGCGCGGCGAGGTGAAACGGCGCGGCGCTGCTCTCCGGGTTCGTAGTTCCGCCTTCAGGCGGCCAGGCGCGACCTTCGATGCGCGCGTCGTGCCAACGCGCCGCTCGCCGCCTGAAGGCGAAACTACGAACCGGACGGGCGACGCCGGAGTCACCTTCATTGACGCGTTGAACGAAAATCGCTAAATCGTGCGGCCTACGGGGGGAGGTTGATGGTTGCCATGATCGCGGCGACGGCAGCCGCGCGCGCAAAAGGCCGCTCAGGTCATGATTGCCACCCTTCGCGGGGCTCTTCGTCATCGAACGTCAGACACAGAGCATACCAGTTTCTGTCTCGGCTCCATTCCAACTTGACGGGCCGGGCGAGGCTGATCGGTGCATCCCGTGCCTGGCTCTTCCATGTGCCCGCCCACGACGGCGTAATGATCGTGCCCGCGGGGTAAAAAGTACCATCCTTGATCGTGACTGTTCCAGCGTGGCCGGAGTGAGCTCCAGTTACATAATATGGGTCGTCAGTCAGGCAAATAAACTTACGAACGGCAAAGCCGGGATAAGAAATCAGGCGCTGGACATCGAGGAGGACATCGTACATGTCCGTGTCAGCCGGGCGATTGGATTGCTTGCGGAAACACTTGAGTTCGACGGCGGCGGTCAGGCCATCGAGAGCGCAGGTGATATCGATGCTGCATCGATCGAGCGCCGACTCGAGTTCAATGGAAAACGTCTCTCCGGGATCGGTGCAAAGCAGTTCACCGTAGGAATGCAGGATCGATGCGTAATGGAGTTGCAACGATGCTTCCTTGTTGATGGTGATGCGCCCCGTGGCGATTCGTTGGGAGAGGATATCCCACGAAGTGTCCAGAGCGCGCCGCAGTCGTTGCTGCTTGGTTTGTGGAATTACTGATTGCATCTGAGGTGCGCCGTTATTCCCCCCGCAATTCCGCCTCCCAGATCCACCGCCACGGAATGGCGCCGAAGCTCAGGATCCAGTCGTTGAAACGCCGCAGATCCCAGCCATCGCGCTGGACGAGGCGGGCGTGGAGGCGCTCGACTTCGAGCCGGCCGAGGAGGTAGCTCATGGGGACGGTCGGCGAGGCGGTGTACCAATTGACGTCGCCGCGGGCGCGCGCGGGGGTGAAGCCGACGCCGGTCTCGAGGCGCCGGCAGGCGGCCTTGAAGGAGAGCGCGCCGTCGTGCAGGCCGGTGTCGATGACGATCCGGTGCGCGCGCCAGAGGGCGTCGTGGAGCTGGATGAGCCGCGCCTCGGGCAGCGTGATGACGCCCTGGTCGACCGACATCTTTTCGCACCAGAGCGTCCACCCCTCGTAGAAGATGGCGTGGTGAAAGAGCCGCCGCAGTTTGCTCGGGTGCCGGTTCTGGATGCAGAACTGCAGGTGATGTCCCGGGTACGCCTCGTGGGCGCAGGTGAACTCCAGGCCGAAATGCTGGCGGATTTCCGCGGCTTTTTTGTCGGCCTTTTTCTGGAAGAGCGAGAGGTCGTTGACCCAGAAGATCCCCGTCTGGTCGGAATCGAACGCTCCGGGCTGGCTGTAGGCGGCGGTGGGAAAATTGTGGCGCAAGAAGGGCGGCACGAGCATCACCTTGCAACGCTCGCCTTCCGGGAAAGTGACGAGTCCGGCGCGCTTAAAGTCGCCTTTCACCCGCGCGTTCACGCGCTGATATTCCTCGATCAGCGTGGCCGCGCCGGGCTGCCATTTGGCGGCCGCTTCTTCGAGGACCTGCGCCGCTTTCTTGCGTCCGAACTTGCGCACTTCCTCGCCGAGCTGCGCGTGGAGCTGCTCGACCAGCCGCTCGCCGACCGCCCGCGTTTCCGCGCACGAATAAGGCAGCCCGGTCCGCTCGCGGATGAGGAACTCGAACCCCTCGCGCCCGATGGAATAGCCGTCCGCCGGCCCCGGCTCCTTGGCGGCGATGGTGCGGGCGTATTTGTGAAACGCCGCGGCCGCCTCTTTAAAGAGGCGCTCCGTTTTCGCCGGGTCGGGCGAGATCGCCGCCAGTTCGCGCCCGGCCTCGATAAGAAACGTCTCCGCGCCCTGGCAGCTCTGGATGGCGAGCTTGGTCCAGAGCGGCACCGGCTTCCGAATGCACGACGCCCCCTGCGCCAGAAACCGCGGCAGCGCCTCCAGCCGGCTGTGGATATTCACCAGCGCCCCCGCGAGCCGCTCGGAGTTGCGCACGATCAAATTGAAGATCGAGTTCACCGCCGCGCCGCTGTGGAGTTGCGGATCGATCCGCCACGTGCCGCGCCGGCTGGAGTGGAGATGCGTCCGCAGCAGCGCGAGCAACCCGCGGCGATCGAGCCAGTCATCGCCGGTGAACGCGCTGTCCGCCAGCGCCTCCACCTCGCGCGCGGTCTGTGCGCACAGCCGCTCGTATTCCAGGTGAACCGAAGCGCCGTTCTCGCCGAGCGAGCCATCGTGCGCGTGGAGGCCGAGCTCGCTCGCATCCTGCGGGAAGAGCCGGAAGAACTCCTCCAGGTAGCGATCGGAGATCGCGCGGAAGCGGCTGAGTTCGGACGAGACGCGGACGGGGGACTGGCGAGCCATGGGTCGAAGATAGGGTACCGCACTTGCGAACAACGAACAGTTTTCGAGGATGTTCGCGCGGTCCCAACTGGTGATTGGAAATTGAAAATTTGAGATTGGAAAATCACTGAGCCCGCCGCCGCGGACCATTTTCCAGTTTTCAATTTCCAATGCCCGTCTGAACGAGTCCCAGTCGCCTTTTGGCTCCGGCGGAGATAGATCAGGCGGAACAAGTTTCATCGACGCGGGCCGCGATCCAGGTCGCGGCGTCCTCGAGGACGCGCTCCCGTCCGAGGTCGTTGTGCGTCTCGTGCATGAAGTCCGGGTAGAGCACGAAGCGCTTGTCGGTCGAGCCAGCGCGCTCGTAGAACTCCTGCGTGGCGGCGCAGCTCGTGACGGCGTCGTTGCTGCCGTGGAGCAAGAGGACGGGCCGCTTGAATTCGCCGGCGCGGTCGAGCACGCGCCGGCCCTCGCGTTGCAGAGCGAGGAACAGGCGCGCGGAGACGCGGTGATGGACGAGCTCGGGATCGGGCAGCGCCGCGAGGTGCGCGAGGTCGCGCGAGAGGTGCGCGGCGATGCTGGAGGTCGATTGCGTGAGCCACGGGTAGAGGCGGGCGGCCAGCGCCGCGAGCGCCATCCGCCAGCGCGGCGGGACGAAGGAGAGCCGCAGCCAGGGCGAGGCGATGACGGCGCCGCGGCACTCGACCGGGCGGTCGAGGAGGAAACGGAGCGAGACTTGCGCGCCCATGCTGTGGCCCATGAAAAAAACGGGCCGGCCGGTCTGCGCCACCTCGGCATGAACGAGCGCCAGATCCTCCAGGAGGTCTTCGTAGAGGGCGTCGCCCCGCGGGCCGTCGGAGCGGCCGTGTCCGCGAAGGTCGTAGGCCCACAGGCGCAGTCCGCGCGCGGCCAGGGCGGCGGAGACGTGCGTGTAGCGGCCGGAGTGTTCGCCGAGCCCGTGGGTCAGCAGAACCTCCGCGCGCACCGGCGCGTCGAGGCGCGCGGTGCGGAGGAAGAGGCGGGTGCGGCCACGGGACAGCCGGCGCTCTTCGAAAGTGGCGGGGCTGGTCATCGGGCGGGATGGGAAGAATATGAAGCAGGGGAAGGATGGGGGGAAAGGGCGGAGCGTGGTTCCCATACTTCGCATTCCTCCCATTCTTCCCATCGCACTCACTTCAGCGTTCTCAGGTAAGCGAACAGATCGCTGACCTGCTCGGGCGTGAACGTCTCCAGAAGTCCCTCGGGCATCAGGGAGCGGCGCAGGTATTTCGTGTCGCGGATCTCCGCGCGCGGGAGGCGGCGGTCGCCGGTGCCGGGCTGGCGGATGACGACGGCGTCCTTGTCTTCGCTGACGAAGAGCGCGTCGACGAGATCGCCGTTCTTGAGCTCCACGCGATAGATGCGGTAGCCGTTTTCCATGGCGGCGTTCGGTTGCAGGATGTTGCGGAGGATGGCCTCCGTCCCCATCGCGCCGACGCCGCTGAGGTTCGGCCCGATGTTGCCGCCGACCGGCCCCATGAGGTGGCAGGCCTGGCAGAGGGCGGCGGCTGCTTTGCCGCGCGCGGCGTCACCGGGTTGGTTGGCGAGCGCGCGAAATTTTGTGTACTTGGCATCGAGGACGGCCGCTTCGTCGCCGCTGAGGATGGGCGGGTAGTCGGTGGTCTTCACGATTTTCGCGCCGGCCTGCAGTTTGCCCCAGTCGCCGGCGGCGCTGGTGAAGAGGAGGTCCGCGGTGCCGGAGGGAACGCCGCGGTCGCTCGCGGCGCGGATTTCGTCCGCCGTGCGCTCGCGGTTCCAGAGGCGGAACTCGCTGATCGCCCCCTGCGTGCCGCCCCTGGCCGAGGTCCAGCCGATGCGGAGGTTCTCGATTTTGCCTGGCGCGGCTTTCGTGGCGGTGTTGTCGAGCTCGCCGTCGATGTAGATTTTCCAAAGGCCGGCCGCGTCGCGCGTCGCGGCGAGGTGGGTCCAGAGGCCGGGCGTGAAGGGCTTCTTCGCGATGACCACGTCGCCGAGCGGGGGGTACGCATAGACGCGCGGGCGCTCGCCGAAGAAGTTGAGATCAAGCCGGCCGGGCGCGCCGCCGAGGCCGTCATTGTTGTTGATCTTGCGTCCCTGCGGATCGAGCCGCACCCAGCCTTCGATGGTGCATGGGCCCTCCAGCGTCACGGCGGTCTGCGTCCACGCGGCTTCGCTCCCGTCGAGCGCGAGCACGGGGCGGAAGAGCGCGCCGAGGCTGTCGACGAGCCGGGTCAGCTCGGGGTTTTCGGTGCCGAGGACGGCTTGCAGCTTGTCGAGGATGGGACCGTCGAGGTCGGTCTTCTCGATCTGGCCGGCCCCGAGCGCGGCGACCGCGGCATTCGCGCCCGGCTTGGTGGAGACGAGCAACTCCAGCGCCGCGCGGCGCTGCGGGCCGTCGAGGTGCGGCCAGAGCTTGAGCAGCGCATCGACGGCCTTGGGCGAGCGCGCCGACGCGAGCGCGCGCAAGGCCTCTTCGCGGACCTCGGGATTGACCCCGAAACGTGCGAGGCGGTTGAAGAGGTCGACCTGCTCGCCGCGCATTTCGCGCAGCGCCTTCAGGGCCTGCGTCGCCGGCGGCGTGAGCGTGATGGAAATGCGATCCATCGGTGTGCCTTTGATGACGTCGCGCTCCTCCGTGAGGCCGGCCTGCACCGCCGCCGCGAGCGCGGGCTCCGCGCTGCCGAGTTGGAAGGCGCTGGTGAGCCGGATGCCGCGATCGAGCGCGGCCGCGTCCGCGCTGGCGAGCAGAGAGCGCGCGATGTCGCCCAGGAGCGGCGCGAGCTTCGCGGCGTCGAGCCGGGTCTTCATGGCGAGCAGCGAGTCGAGCGCGCCGGTGCTCGTCGCGGGGTTGGCGAGCACGGCTTTCAGCGCGTCGCCGACGCCGGGCTCCTCGGGAAATTGCGCGAGGCGCAGCAGCTCTTCCTGGCCGGGTGGGCGCTGGAGCTTTGGCAAAAGTGCGGCGACGCGGGAGGCGCTGGCTTTCGGATCGAGAGCGAGCGTGGCCAGGAGGCGGCTTTCCTCCGTGAGCCTCGCCGCCGCTTCGGGCGAGTCGAGGAACTTCGCCACGTCCGACGGTTGCAGCTCCAGGTATTTTCGGACCAGGTACCGCTCGAACTCCCGGTCGTAGGCTTCGCCGACTTTGATGGGTTTATTGTTTTGCGTGCTCGGAGCCGTCGGCGCGTCCAGCGGAGCCCCGGCGGAGTTGACCAAGCGCAACATGACCGCACGCTGGGAATCGGTCCCGGTCAGTGCCACCATGACGCCCGCGACTTTGCGGATGCACTCCGCGCGCACCTCGGGATCGGGATCGTCTTCCAGTGGATCCAGATCCTTCACCACGCGCACCGGAGGCGTCGTCAAGCCGTCCTGCTCCGGCTGGCCTAACACGCGGATGGCCTCGCGACGGATATTCCGGTCTTTGTCCTCCAACAGTTTGCGAACTTCCGCCTCTGGCAGCCCGTGCAACCCGGTCAACGCCCACAGCCCGGCGATGCGACGCGCGGTGGTAACGGCCGGCGGTGAGTTCGCTCCGCTGAGCGCGGCCCGCAGTTTTGACTCAACTTCATCCTTGTCGTGTGCCCCGGAGAAAAAGCGCACCTGGCTTCCCATTGCGATCTCGCGCAATTTCGGCGCCAGCTCTTTCATCTCCCGATCCCCAATCGCCTGCCAAGCCAGGTGACTCTGCGTCAGCGAAGGCCCGCCGAGTTTCGCGATCAACTCTTCGCCGCTCAGCTTCGTGAAGTCCGGCACAGGCAGCGGCTCCAGGCCGGCCGCGGGGGTAACGAAACCCGCGGCGGTGCGCAGGAAGTGCCCATCCGGCCGCACGCGCCAGATGCGGCCGCGCGTTTTGTCGCGGTCGGGGTGGTTCCGCGGGACCTCGTTGTGCGAGATGATCTTGTTGTACCAGTCGACGATGTAGAGGCAGCCATCGGGCCCCATCGTGATGGCGACGGGGCGAAACCACGGGTCGCTGGAAGCGAGGAAATCAGGCAACTTCTCCAGCTTCCAGCGCGGGCCGTCGCGGAGCATTTTGATCGCATTGAGGCGGTTCGTGATCGGGTTCGCGACGAGCATCACGTCGGCCCACGGCGCGGGGAAAATGCCGGCGCCATCGGTGAGCGCGAGGCCGCTGAGGCCGGTGCCGCCCATGCGGAATTCCGGCGCGGTGCCGGGGAACTCGGGCGCGTAGCTTTTCCACTGGCGATTCGAGCAGCCGGGATAGTTCGCGTATTCGTGGAAGGGCATCACCGGGTAGCCGTAGTCGTTGGCTTCCTGGATGAACGCCTCGCCTTCGCCATTCAGCACCAGGCCCCAGATGTTGCACGGGCCGTTACTCGTAATGTCGAACTCCGAGCCGTCCGGGCGGAACTTCGCCATGCGGGTTTGGTCGAATTGCACCGCCTTTTCCTCCTCGCCTGGGCGCGAGACTTTGCCGTAGTTGAAAGCGCCCTGGGCCATCCAGATCCAGCCGCCGGGTGCGCGCATGAACTGGTGCGGAAACAGATGCGAATCCTGCACGCCGAAACCGGTGAGAATGACGGTGCGCTTGTCCGCCTTGCCGTCGCCATCGGTGTCCTCGAGGAAGGCGATGTCGTGGCCGTGCTGGACGTAGCAGCCATTCTTGTAAGGGAGCACGCCGAGCGGGATGGCGAGGCCCTCGGCGAAGACGCGCGGCTTCGCCGCGTAGCCGGTCGGCGTGCTTGGGTCGCGATCGTAAATGAGCACCTTGTCCTTCGCCTTGCTCGCGTAGAGCGCATCGGCCGCGGCGGGGTTTTCATTGCCGTCCACGGGGTACTCGAGCGCGGTCGTCGTCCAGAGCCGGCCCTGTTGGTCAAAGGCGATCGGCACGAATTTTCCAATGCCATTGGCGACATCCTCTGAGGCGACGAGCTCGACCTTGAAGCCCTGCGGCACGGTGAAGGTCGCGAGCTCCTCCTCCGGCGTCTTCGCGACCGCGGCGAGCGCGTTGCCCTCCTTCATTTGCGGTCCGCCGGCGGCGGGCTTCGGGAGCTTGCTCAGCTTCTCCCACGTCATCACGTCCGCCGTCGGCGGCAGCTCTTCGATCGTGACCGATTTCACGTGGACCACGGCTTTTCCGCCGCCGTGGATCTGGATGCCGATGAGGCCATCCTGCGCGATCTGCAAATCGGGCTCGGTGTAATCGAGCGCCGGCACCCCGTTGATCCAAGACTGGATGCGCCGCCCCTCCGCGCGGATGCGGTACTCGTTCCAATCGCCCTCCTTGATCGCCGCTTCCGCCGCCTTTTGATCGACCGACTCCGACAGCACTTTGCCGCGGCGCGATTCGTCGTAGAGCTTGCCGTACCACCCCTTGCCGTAGTCGACCTGATACCCGCTCATCTCCGGCGAGCCGGGTTTGCGGATGCTGCGAATCTGCACCCCGCTGTTCACGAATCCGGTGCCGGAGAGGCGGAGCGTCACGCGCAGCTCGAAGTTCGCGTAGGTCTTCTTCGTCGCGAGGAAATCGTTGTGCGTCACCTGCTCGGTCAGCGACCCGCCGGCGATCATCCCTTCTTCGAGACGCCAGAGCTTCGGGTCGTAATCCCACCCGTCGAGCGTCTTGCCATCGAAGAGCGCGACCGGCTCGGCGCGGAGGGAGAGGAGGGAAAGGAAGAGGGCGAGGGCGGAGAGGAGCGGTTTCATGGCAGAGCGGGGAGACGCCGGAACGGCGGTGCGGCGGAACGTCATACCGACCGCTTTCGCCGGTGCGTTCAATGCTAAACGCGCGGGCTCCGGGTTCGTAGTTCCGCCTTTAGGCGGCCAAGGCGCGTTGGCATGAAGCGCGTTGGACTTTTCCCAAGGCACCGCGAGAGGGCCGCGCCCTGCCGCCTGAAGGCGGAACTACGAACCCGGAACCGCCTGCCGCGCGCAAAGGGCGTTCCCGGACTCTATTTGCCGGCGGCGATTTCCTGGAGGTACCGGAGGGCCTCGCCGCGCACCCGGTAGTTTTCATCCGCGGCCATTTCGCGGAGCAGCGGGGTCGCCTCTCCCGGAGGCAGCCGTGCTTTCATCGCGTGGACCGCGGCCAGGCGGATGGAATCGTTCGGGTCGTGCCGCTGGTCCATGAGAAAAGCGACCGCACCGGGGTGCGGGCTCCGGGCGAGCGCGTCGGCTGCACAGAAGCGGAGGTTATCCACCAACGCGGGCGCGCCGAAGTGGCCCGCGGAGTCCCAAAGGTCCTTCGAGGTGATCGCCAGCCCCTTCTTCAGCCCGGCAAAGGCCGCGTCGGATTTGAATTTCTCAAGACATCTCAGCGCCTCGAAGATGGTCCCATATTCTCCCTTGTCCAGGGCCTGGAGCAGCCAGGGAACAATTCCATCGTCCGCGAGCTCGCGGAGCGCCTGCCACTCGTCGCGCACCTGGGAGCTGTTGGCCGCGAGAACTTTGTCGCCCAGCGACTTGGTGACGCGCCACAGCCTTTCCTCATCCGCGGGGACGACCGTGATTCGGGTGCTCGCCTCGACCTGGAGATCGGCTACCTTGGCCAAGGCGGCATCGACGAAATTCAGCGTTCGCTTCGCGGAGATGGTGTAGGCGCCGGGCTCGGTGATCGTCACCCAATGCGGCAGCAGAAGGCGAAAGGCGTACTCGTCGTGCGCGAGAATCGTCTGGCCACAACACCGGCCACCCATGCTCAGGCCCGATTCGCGTTTGGGCACCGCCTCGCCGGCCGCGTTCACGACGGTGACCGTGAACGAATCCGGCCGGCCCAAGCCGTTCTGGTAGTCGCCGCCGCAGGCGATGCGCACCGGCTCGTCCGAGTCGTTCGCGACGATGAACTTCAGGAAGCTCGGCTCCCCGACGCAGATCTCGGCGTCTTCGGGGACGAGACGAACCTTGATCCGGGTCAGGTCGGGCTTCGGGAGTTCAACTCCGCTCGTGCCAATGGCGAGGGCGAGCAACAGCAGGAGGGAGTGCAACGGTCGCATAGGCGGCAATCGTAACGTACGTCCCCTTGGGTAACGAGCCGATTTCACGACAGGCGTTCGAACGCGAAGCCTTCCTCTTCCTCTTCCTCTTCCTCTTCCTCTTCCTCTTCCTCTTCCTCTTCCTCTTCCTCTTCCTCTTCCTCTTCCTCTTCCTCTTCCTCTTCCTCTTCCTCTTCCTCTACCTCTTCCTCTTCCTCTTCCTCTTCCTC
>DASYIS010000103.1:0-13014 GCA_035997375.1 Chthoniobacteraceae bacterium | reverse complement strand
TCCTTCGGCAGCCGATCGCCGCGATAGACCTCGGCGCCGCAGGTGGCGGTGAAGTGGTTCAGCGTCTTGTCCTCCGGCCGCGCGCGGCCGAGCCCGCCCTGGAAGTCCGATTTGCCGATCGCGGGAAAGACCTCCTTGTAGCCGGCGTCGCTCTGCGCCGCGGGATTGAATTGCCCATACTGCACCGGCGCCTGGAAGCTCACCGGCCCCTGCTCGCCGCCCGCATTGATGTAGAAGATCTTGCCGTAATCGTCCTGCGCGAGCCCCCACTGGCCGCCATTCGCTCCCGTCTTTTCCTTCACCGCGCTGCCGTCCGGCGCCCAGCGCAGGCAGTAGTCGTTGTACGTCGAGTAGAGTCCGTTATCGATCGCCCAGAGCAGCCCGTTTGGCTGATGCTCCAGGTTCCCCCCGCGCCCGCCGCCGACGTACCACGGCTCCTTCTTGTCCGAGACCCCGTCGCCGTCCGTATCGGTATAAAGGTAGACATCATTCGTGTTCGTCTCGCCGATGAGCACGCGGCCCTTGTCGAGCGGCAGCAGCAAACGCGGCAGCAACAGCCCCTCCGCGAAGACGCGATGCTGATCGTACACGCCATCCTTCTTGCTGCTCCAGTGGACCGAGACGCGGCTCTTCGGCTCCAACTCGCCCGTGCCGTCGATGTCCTGCATGTAAGTCAGAAACTCCGAGACGTACATCCGCCCGTCGCCATCGAACACGCAGATCGTCGGCTCCAGGATCACCGGCTCGCTCAGCACCAGCTCCAGCTTGTACCCCGGCGGCAACTGAAACGTCTTCGCCTCCTCCGCCGCCGAGACGGGCTGCACCGGCGGCTGCGGCGGGAACGCGGGATCAGGCTGCGCGGGCGCAGGCGAGGCGGGTGTCTGGGCAAATCCGGATCCGCCGAAAAGCAGAACACACGCGAGGAGGGAGAGGCGAGAGAAGGTTGGCATGTATGGAATGAAGAGGCGCTGAACTGATCGCAAATGGGCGAATTCCTTAGCTCACAAACAAGCGCGGGCTCTCGCCGGTCGCCTCACATTTCCGGCGCTGGACGGTCTGCTCGTAGACCCGGCTCCAGAGGAGCTCCGCCGTCTTGGGGCCGGCCACTTCGGCGGACCCTATCGGGAAGCATGATACCGCAGATCATTGACCCGTCCTTCGGGAGGAGGGAGTGTGGCGGGGAACTTGAGCTCAGGGAAATAAATGTTAAAGAAGCGCGCCAAATTCACGAGGTTCTCGCTCGCGGCATCCATCGCCTTCAGGTAGAAGTAGGCGCTGTGCGTGGCGCTGGGTGCGCCCAACTCGGCATCACCCAGGGCGGGCTTTCGATTCCAGTATGCGGGAATGGGAAACTGCGCCGCGCCTTCGGCGAAAAGGTTCTTGAGCTGGAACGCCGCCAGCGCGCGGCCAAGCCGCCCGTTGCCGTTTTCAAAGGGATGAATATAGATAAAGCGGGCATGAAAGGCGGCCACATAGCGGAGTTTTTGCACTTTCGCCTCATCGCTCAAGGGTATGTCCAGGAGATTGGGCAGACTATCCTGGAGTGCCCACATCTCTGCCGAGAATCCCTTGTAGTGATCAACCACTTCACCCGGCGGGCAATGAAGCAGATAGCGCGTCGCATCCAAAGGGGTGATGGTCTGCCTGCTTTTGAGCCTGCCCGGGACCGAGTCGATGATGGCGCTTTCGTTCACGAAGGGCGACCGCAACCTTTCCGCCTTGCGGGTAGTGCGGAAGAGCGCCTGGTGCACGAGGCACACATCATCCAAGCTCGGCCCCAGGATTCGCGCGAGCGGGAAGCGCCAGAGGAAGCGGTTCGAAATCTTGATCCTCCTGGCAATCAGCTTGTCGAATTGGTTGGAATCGTTCGGGTCAGTCGGGTGGTCGGCCATTTACGCTCTGAAACAGTTCTCCCTCGACAGACACGGGGATTTCGTGTGCAAAGCTCTCCGTGGTTGGTCTTGCAAATGCAACATGAAAATTAGCAGTCGGCTGGGCCAAATCTATTTTTTTGGCATGCACCCGCGGTGCCAGGAATCCGTGGCGCGGGCGCTCCGGAGCGCGAAGCGCCCCGACCATGCGAGCGAGTGGCGGATTTTCTCCCGCCTCGCCCGGCCGGGACTCATCGCCATCCGCACGGTGGCCCGCTCGAGCGGCCTGGACATTTTCCTGCTCGAGAACGAGGAGCTGCGCGGGATTGAAGATGTGGCCGAGATGATGTTTTTCGGCGTGGAGGACTCCCGCGGGCTGCTCGAGGCGCTGCGGCCCAATGCCAGCCTCTTCATTACTTTTTTGCGGCTGAATTGGGACGCCCTCTCGCGCGAGAAGCTTTGGCGGGACTACGGGCTGCCGCAGCCGTCGCGCTCCCGGATTTTCCGCGGCTTTTGCGCGGCGTTGCGGAAGGCGTCGTTGCACGGAAGCCTGGGCCAGCACGCGGTGGAATTCCACATCGGGGGCGGCATCGGCGACTGTGACGCGCTCATCGTGGGCACCACGAATTCGCGGCACGGCTTGAACAAGTTCCTCTCGACCCTGAGCCAGCTCGGGACCGACAACCTCGCGCTGCACATTGGCGTGGCGGCCGGCCGGCTGGCCTACAGCCTCCCGATCGTCACGGAGAGCGTCACCGAGCTCGGCGTCGGCTGGGAGCTTTTCCAGGAGTCGCTGCACGCGGCGCGCGCCGCCCTGGAGGGCGATGCGGGCCCAGAATTTCATCCGGAGGAGGAGAAGCTGCACGACAAGATCAACCAAAGCCTCGATGGCGATTTGCGGGCCGCCGTCTTCCTGCGGCGCTCCCGGAGCACGCTTTCCACCGTCGGCGAGCAACTCAAGAGGATCACCCCGCGGCGGTGGGTCATGCAAGAAGTGCTCGGCGATGCCGATATCCTGCTGCGTTTCACCGATCCGGCGAAACTGGCGGACCCGGAGCCCGCCGCGCGCGAAACCCCGCGGGCGCACCCGCAAGACCTGAAGGATCTCATCTGCCTCACCGCCCGCCTGGATCGACAGGCCACCAGCGAGCCCAGCTTTCCGCGGCGGCACTCCGTCGTCTTGAGTTTTGACGAGGCGGACCCGCTCGCCGAGGCCAGCGGGCGGGTGGCTCGGGGCGCCATGCTCGGCGACGACCGGCTCCTCGCCCGCTTGCTCCAGGAGGCGATCGACGCGCCCGCCGATGCCCAGGCGGAAAGGGATCTTTCCAGGTGCGCGGAGCACCTGGCGACGATCCACGATCTGCGTTTGCGCGAAGAGCTGCGGATCATCGAGCGAATGGTGGAGCGTTGCGCGATCCTGCAACGGCAGCCGGACTTGCCGGCGGAAACCCGCCGGGTTTCGCAACTCGGACTCCGCCGCATCGCGCGCACGCTTGACCAGCTCGCCACGCACCAGGAGGGCGACCCGCGGCGGATCACACTCCGCCATTCGCTGGTGAACTCCGGCGCGCATCTGGAGCGCACCATCTCGCACCTCTCACGCGGCAACGTCCCGCTGCTCCTGGCGACGCCGTCGCAGGCGCGGGCGCTCGATCATTTCTCCTCCGAGACGATCCTCGCACGCGCCCTCGCGGCGCCGGCGAGCTCCGTGGCCGGCCGGCTCGCGCGCATCCTGGACGAGTCGCGGCCGCTCGATGGAAACCCGCCGGCCCACTGGGCCTCTCTCCTCGAGACGCTCCGGGACATGGAGGAACCCATTATTTACACGAGTCACGGATTGGATTTCGCACTCGCTCGCCCACTTGGCATTCTTCATGTTCCTCGGTGGATCATGTGGTATCCCACCGCCAGCTCCCTGATCCTGCACGAGGTGGGTCATGCCGTCTTTAACGACGGCCGGCTCGACGACCTCCTGCTGGCGTGCGTGGCGACCCTCCGCGAACGTTCGCATCTCCTGGTCTGGTGTGCGGAGATCGTGGCCGGGGCGGGAGCTGCCGAAACCGCGGATTCGCGGCTCGCCGGGGGGCCGGCGAAGTGGCGCACCGACCAGCATGAGATCGCCGCCGAGCTCTTTCACCGGCTGCTCGGTTACCCCGCGGCCGGAGCCGAGGCCTACCTGTTCGACCAGCTCGAGTATCTTCACGCGATCATCAATCGCATCGAAAAACTCGATCGCATCAGCTTCATCACCCGCATCCTCACGGTCCACCTGGCGCATGCCTTGCTCATACGCAGTCAACAGGAGGGCTCACCCTGGCAGCTCGATTTCGAGGGTCTCAAGGGTTGGATTCACGACGCCGTGGAGTCGTTTCGGGAGCACCTCCGAGGATGGGGCGGCGCGCCCCCGCCCCCCTTCAGCAGCATGAAACACTGGGAAAACGAGGAGCTGGTTCGCGAGGTGAAGATGCTCGCCGGCACGCTGGCGGTTCAAAGTGCGCCGGCTCCGGAGGACGGTCCGGGGGCTCCCGGGGACACCCGGGACCTGCGGGATTATCACTCGGCCGTCGGCCGCGCGGTGCAGCGCGGGGTCTTCATGGCCATGGCTGCTTCCGCCGGCGAAGAGGTTTCCTCCATGTACAGCGGCACCATGATCGCCCATCTCGTCTGGCAGGCCACGCTGCGGTGCAGCCGCGATCCCGAGAGTCCGACCCGCGAGCCGGAGCAAAAACAGTTTGACAAAGCGGTGCGAACACTTCAGGCAGGCGAGGTGCCAGACTTCATGTGCCCGTGGCCCGAACGCTTGCCGAGGATGTTGCAACACGCCATTCGCCGCTCCTCCGAGGCGAGCGTCCTCGTGCATCAGCGCATGGCGCTGAGCCTGTGCATGGCCGACTGGATGAGCGTCCGGCACTCCCCCGAGCCCGGTCGGGGCCAGCCCGGACCCGCAAAATGAAGCTCCGGCGCGAAAAACCCATTGCATCCGTGCACCGCCCCGTTAGTATCCGGCCCCCGTTTATTGGCAGTTTCTAAGGAAAGCTGAAGGACTGCCCTGGTTTACTGTAGCCCGTTATTCATCATGTCGAATCCTGATTCCGCGCCCGTTACGCGCCCTTTTGCGTGCTGGCCCACCGCCGAGGCGCCAAGCTCTTTCCGGTCGTCGCCTGTCGATAATCTTCAAACTCCGTTGGAAACGCCAGAGTCGGACAGATTCCGCGAGTTGGTGAGGGTCGGCTTCGAAATCCTGAAAACGATGCCCGGGAGCGAACTGCCGCACGCCTCCAGGGAACTGCGGCTCCTCCAGGCCGAATTCCAAAAGTGGGAACCGAAGGCGGAGCCAGCATCGGTGCCCAAGCTGAGGTTGGATGAATCGCTAGCGACGAGGTTCAAGCGTTTTGATCGCAGCAAGCAAGAGTCGCTCGTCGAGAGCCTCGCCGCGTTTCAGGTCCATTCGTTCGCGCTCGAAGGGGTAATCGTATCCGAAGACGAGGTGCGCCAACAGATGGGCGCGGCGTTGTTGAAGGAAGCGACCCCACACGCGTCAAACGCGCCGAACCGAGATTAGGGGCCGCGGTCGCGAAGTGCGCAGGGGCGGCATGCTTTTGACGCAGCGGCGAACAGCCGTGAGGCAGCGGCAAGATTTGTGTATGCGATCAATCGATCGTGGTGGCTTCATACTTCTTATGTCGCCTCCCCCTGACCCGTCTCCATACGTGAAACCCCTGCTCGCATTCCTCCTATCTTTCGCCACGCTCTCGGCGCCCCTTCTTGCCGCGGACCCCATCCCCGTCATCAGCAAGAACGCGCGCATCCTCTTTCAGGGCGACTCCTGGTCGCGGCGAAGTATGGGGCGGCCTTTGCGCCGCTGAATCTCGAGTTCGTGAATCGCGGGGTTTCCGGGAACACGGTCCTCGAATTGCAGAAGCGGTGGGCGACGGAGACGCTGGAGCTGAAGCCGGATGTGTTAAGCATCCTGATCGGCGTCAACGACCAGTCGCGCAACGTGCCGCTGGATCGCTACGAGCAGATCTATGAGGAGCTGCTGACGCAAGTCGAGGCGGCCAATCCGAAGCTCCGGCTGGTGCTCTGCGAGCCGTTCACGCTCGCGGTCGGCAGGAAGAAGGACGATTGGAAGGCGTGGCGCGCCGGCGTGCAGACCCGCCAGGACGCGGTGGCGCGGCTCGCCGCCAAACACGGGGCGGCGCTGGTCAAGTTTCAGCATGTCTTCAACGAGGCGTGCAAGGTCGCGCCGGCCGAGCATTGGATCTGGGACGGAGTCCATCCGACCTATTTTCCCTCGTGACGAAACTCTTGTTTCGTCACGCACTTTCGGGCGAAACTCCGTTTCGCGGCGGGCGGGGCGTCGGCGGGTGGGACACGTTGGAGGTGGCACGCGCGCTCAGCTCCGCACCCGCAGACACCCCCTCCATGCGAAACGGAGTTTCGCTCCATCGTGCGTTCCCAAACTGGAGTTTGGGAACGAGGATTCAACACGCTGCGCGCCTTGAATTCCCGCGCCCTCACTCCACCGTCACGCTCTTGGCCAGATTCCGCGGCTTATCCACATCGCAGCCGAGATGCACGGCGGTGTGGTAGGCGAAGAGTTGCAGCGGGATAACGGTGAGCAGGGGGGTGAGGTAGTCGGGGCAAGGCGGGATCCACATGACGTCGTCGCAGACGCGCTCGAGCTTGCTGCAGCCTTCGGTGCCGACGCCGATGATCGGGCCTTTGCGGGCGCGGACTTCCTCGATGTTGGAGATGTTTTTCTCCAGCACGCTGTCCTCCGGCGCGATGAAGACGCTCGGGACTTCGGGGGTGATGAGGGCGATGACGCCGTGCTTCAGCTCGGCGCTGGGGTAGCCGCTGGCGTGAATGTACGAGATCTCTTTCATCTTCAGCGCCCCCTCGAGCGCGATGGGGTAATTGAACTGCCGGCCGAGGAACATCATGGCCTGCGATTGCGCGTATTTGCGCGCAATCTCGCGGATGTGATCGCTCTGTTTGAGGATCTGCGCGACCTTTTCCGGGATGGCCTCGAGCTCGTCGATGATGCGCAGCCCTTCCATGGTGCTCAGGTGGCGGATGCGGCCGAGCAGGAGCGAGATGAGGGTAAGGATCGTGACCTGGCTGGTGAAGCTCTTGGTCGCCGCGACGCCGATCTCCGGGCCGGCATGCATGTAGACGCCGCCGTCGCTTTCGCGCGCGATGGTGCTGGCGACGTTGTTGCAAATGCCGAGGGTGCGGTGCCCCTTGCGCCGGCTCTCGCGGAGCGCCGCCAGCGAGTCGGCGGTCTCGCCGCTCTGCGACATGACGAAGACCAGCGTGTCCTTGGGCAGCGGCATGTTGCGATAGCGAAACTCGCTCGCGAACTCGACCTCGGCCGGGATGTGCGCGAGCGCCTCGATGAGGTACTCGCCGACCAGCGCCGAGTGCGCCGCGGTGCCGCAGCCAGTGATGACGATGCGGTCGATCTCGCGTAGCTCGGCGTTGGTCATCTCGAGGCCGCCGAGTTTCGCCGTTGCCTCCTCGCGCGAGAGCCGGCCGCGCATGGCGTCGGTGATCGTGTTGGTCTGCTCGTGAATTTCCTTGAGCATGAAGTGCGGGTACTCGCCCTTGTCGACGTCCTTTTCCGTGAACTCGATGGCGCTTACTTCGAACCCCGAGGCGCCGCCGAGCAGGCTCGTCACCTCGAACTTGTCGCGCTCCAGCGTGGCGATGTCGTAGTCCTTCAAATAGACGGCCTCGCGCGTGTGGGCGACGATGGCGCTCACGTCGCTGGCGAAGAAATTCTCCCCCTGGCCGACGCCGAGCACGAGCGGGCTGCCGCGCCGCGCGCCGACGAGCTGATCCGGCAGATCCGAGTGCATGAGCACGATGCCGTAGGTGCCGACGACCTCGCGCAAGGCCTTGCGGAGCGCGGTCAGCAGGCGCTCCTTCGTGTGCCCATTCGACGAGCTCAGGGCCTGCGGCGCCGCGCCGTTGTCGCTGTAATGTTTGCCGACGAGATGGGCGAGCACTTCGGTGTCGGTCTGCGAGTGAAAGGTGTGGCCCTCGCGTACGAGTTGGTCGCGCAGCGTAGCGTAGTTTTCGATCACGCCATTATGGACGAGTGCCAGCCGGCCGCTCTGGTCGAAGTGCGGGTGCGCGTTCTCATCGCTCACCCCGCCATGCGTCGCCCAGCGCGTGTGCGAGAGGCCGACGGAGCCCTCGACTGGCGACTCCTGGAGCAGCGCGGCGAGGTTCGCGATGCGCCCGACGCGCTTGCGCACCTCCAGTCCGTCGCCGTTGAGCACCGCGAGGCCCGCGCTGTCGTAGCCGCGATATTCGAGCCGCCGCAGCCCGTCGAGCAGGATGGGGACCGCGTTGGTTTTGCCGATGTAGCCGACGATTCCGCACATAAGGCGGGAACTTGGCAGAAGACGGCGGAGGCCACAAGGGGGAGGTGGGGCGGGAGTGATTCTGGTTCTTGGTTTGCGTTATTCAAGCGCTCCGGATTCGTCCGGCGGGATGAGGTCCACGAAAGACACGAGGCGGCGCTGCCGCAACCGTTTGATGAGTCGCCGCCTGCAACTTCCTTTGCGTTCTATGCGATCTCTGCGGTTCCTCCCCGCAGTTCATTGACCAAAAGAACGCAAGGAACGCAAAGATGGCGACTCGCCGTCCGAAAACTTCTTGTTCGCCGTCAAAGAAATCCACCCGTGGTAGTACGGAAGACACGAAAGGAGGACCCTGAAGGGCATGGCGTGAATCCGGATTTTTCAGGCCTTCAGTCTTTTTCGTGTCTTTCGTGTTCTTCGTGGACCAAAAATTCCGGCTCGTAGGGTTTAGTTCCCCTCATGACTGCTGAATCCTTTGCCTTCGGTGAAATCCTGTGGGATTGCCTCCCCTCGGGCCGCCACGCCGGCGGCGCGCCCTTTAACGTCTGCGCGCACCTGACGCAACTCGACTGTGCCGCCGCGCTTATTTCCTCCGTCGGTCGGGACCCGCTCGGCGACGAGATCCTCCAGGTCGCGGTGGAGAAAGGCGTCGACACGCGGTTGATCACACGGGCGCGCATCGGCCTTCCGACCGGCACGGTCAACGCCACCATCGATGCGCAGGGCAACGCCACCTACGACATCGTGCAGCCCGTCGCTTGGGACGAAATCTTCGTGTCCGAGCAGGTGCTCGAGGCGGTCGCGCAAGCGCGCGCTTTCGTCTTCGGCTCGCTCGCCGGCCGCTCGCCGTACAACCTGGAACAACTCGACCAACTCCTCGCGTTGCCCGGCCCGGTGAAGTTCTTCGACGTCAACCTGCGCCCGCCCTTTGCCGACCCCAAACTCGTGCTCGACCTCGCGCAGCGCGCCGACGTCATCAAGCTCAACGACGACGAAGTCGGCCGCCTCGCCGCCTGGCTGCAAACCGGCGCCATGACCGGCCCCACACCGCGCGATGCAGAGAGCCTCGGCGACGCCTGCGCCCGCGTCGCCGCCGAGACCGCGACCAGGCGCATCTGCGTCACGCGCGGCCCGGACGGCGCCGCGCTCTGGGAAGGCGGCCGCCTCGTCTGCGTGCCCGCCCCGCATGTCGAGGTGCGCGATACCGTCGGCGCGGGCGACGCCTTCATGGCCGGCCTCATGCGCGGCCTCACGAACGGGCTCGCGATCCGGCAGGTCCTGGAAAGCGCCTGCCGCCTCGGCGCGTTCGTCGCCTCGCACGACGGCGCCACGCCGATTTTTCCCGAGGAACTCCGCGAGCTGTTCCGCACCGCAAATGCGCCGGCGTGAGAGGCGCGGCGCTCGCTGTCAACCGACGTGCCCCTTGAGCAGGGCGATGAGGACCGTCACCGTCACCATGCTCCCGAGCGTGGAGTAAAACACCACCGCGGCCGCGAACGCCGAGTCGGCTTCGAATTCATGCGCGAGGAGCGCGGTGTTCACCGCGGTGGGAAAACCCGAACTGAGGATCATGATCGCCGCGATCTCGCCGCGGAACCCGAACAGCGGCACGAGCGCAAGCGCGACCGCCGGCCCGCCGAGCAGGCGCAGCCCGAGCGCCCAGCCGAGCCGCGCGAAACTCTGGCGCACGCGCGTCTGCGAAAGCTGCACGCCGAGCGTCACCAGCGCCACCCCGACGAGCGCGCCGTGCAGATACTCCAGCGGCACCCAGAGCCAGCGCCATTCCTGCACCGGCACGTGAAACCAGCGCACGAGCAGCGCGGTGCCGACCGCCCAGAGCGACACCTGCCGGAGCATCGGCAGCAGCGTGCGCCAGCCTTGGTGCTTGGTGGAGGAGGCGAGGAGCAGCCCGACCGTGAAGCACGAGATATTCTGCGTCAGCACCACGAAGACTTGCAGCAGCGGCCCCTGCAACGGATACGCAAGTGTCATGAGCGGCACCCCGTAGTTGCCAGAATTGTAGAACATCGTCGCCAGTTGCAACGACCGCGTCTGCGCGACCGGGTAGCCCAGCAAACGCCCGATCAGCGCGCTGCAGATGAACATCCCCGCCACGATGCAAACCGTAAATCCCATCACTTTCAGCGCCACGCTCGAGTCGATCGACGAATGGACGACCTCGAAGAAAATGAAGGCCGGCACAAAGAGATAGATGTTCAGCCGCACGAGTGTCGCGAGGTCCAGCCGCCAGCGCCGGTCCACGATCCAGCCGCAGCCGATCAGCACCAGGATCGGGAGCAGCACTTGCAGGAAAATCGTCGCCATCCCCCGATGTAGAGTGTGCGGCGGGCGGGATCAATGCCGGCGCGCGCGGGTGATCTTAATCGTACTCTTGCTCTTCCTCGTAATCCCTTCGGGACTGGCGGGCATCGGAAGATTAAGAGTAAGAGTACGATTAGAACAGCCTCCTCGCGCGAAAAGGGGAGCGAGACACCTTCCATCGTCTATGAAATCATGCGCCATTCCGGATGACCCCAACCCCCAACGATCTCCCGATTGACCAGCCCGCCGGCGGCGCGCCGCCGATTTGCGTCGACCTCGACGGCACGCTGTTCGGCGGGGATCTGCTTTTCGAGTCCTTCCTGTCGATGCTCCGCTCCGACCCGCGCGTGCTCCTCCTGAGCGCTGGCTGGCTGGCCAGGGGAAGGGCCGAGCTCAAGAAACAATTGGCGACGCGCTGCCTGATCGATTTCGCCCGGCTCCCGTACAACGACGCTCTGCTCGAGTTTCTCCGCGCCGAAAAAGCGGCCGGGCGGACGCTGGTGCTGGCCACGGCGGCCGACCGGTCCCTCGCCGAAAAGGTGGCGGCGCATCTGGGTCTGTTCGACCGGGTCCTCGCGAGTGATGGGACGCTGAATCTCAAGGGCGCCGCCAAAGGGGAACTGTTGTCCGCGACCTATCCGGCCGGCTTTCATTATATTGGCAACGGCGTGGAAGACCTGCCGGTTTGGGCGAAGGCCGGCCTGCGTTCCGCGGCCAATGCTTCGAGCTCGACGATCGCACGACTCCGAAAACTGGGCGCCATCGAGCATCAGTTCGCGGGCCGGCGCACGCGTGGCGCGTACCTGCGCGCCCTGCGGCCTCACCAATGGCTCAAGAACCTACTGATCTTCGTGCCCCTGCTGGCGGCGCACAAGGTCTCCGACCTGGCGGCGTCGACCAACGCGCTTCTCGCCTTTGCGAGTTTCAGTTTGACCGCTTCCGCCGTCTACCTGCTCAACGACCTTTGGGATCTGGAGAGCGACCGGCAGCATCGGTCGAAATTTTCCCGGCCGCTCGCCGCGGGCGCGATCTCGATCCCGGAGGCCGCCGCGCTCTCCGGTCTGCTGCTCGTCTCGTCGGCCGCGATTTCCTTCGCCCTCCCCGCCGGCTTTCGCCTGACGTTGTTAGGTTATTTTGCGACGACTTGTCTATATTCGTTTTGGCTGAAGCGCAAACTGGGGCTCGACGCCGTGGTGCTGACGCTCCTTTACTCCGCGCGACTGCTGGCCGGCGGCAAGGCGACGGGCATTCCGCTCTCCTTTTGGCTGCTCTGCTTCTCGCAGTTCTTCTTCTTCAGCCTCGCGATGCTCAAGCGGTACAGCGAGCTCTTCGAGACCTGCCGGGAAAATCGCGAGGATGCGCCCGGCCGCGGCTACGTCGCGAACGATCTTCATCAAGTCGCCATGCTCGGTTCCGCAAGCGGCATCGTCGCCTCGTTTGTCGTGGCGATGTTCGTCAACAGCGAGCAAGTCCGCACCTTGTATCGTTCACCGAATTTGTTGCTGCTCGTTTGTCCGTTGCTCTTGTATTGGCTGACGCGCGTTTGGATTCTCGCCGGCCGCGGCAAGATCCACGAGGACCCGATCGTGTTCGCCGTCAAAGACAGAACCAGCATCTACTGTGGTCTCTGCCTGGCGATCATCATCATCGCCGCCTCCACGCGCTGAAGGGCGAGTGGATTGTGTCCCCGCCCCACCTCACCGCCGCGCCTTCGGCGTGGCCGCCGGCGCCGGCGTGCCCGCGATCGGCCGGTCCTTATAAAAGAGCACCCCGGTGCGCCGCAGGTTGGCGGCGAGCGCTTTCAGGTCTTCGGCCATCTTCTTGTCGTTGATCAGCACCCCGAGCGCGCCTTCGCCGTCGGCGGCTTTCTTGGCCAGCCCTGCCGTGGTGTCGACGGCCTTGGTCGCGGAGGCGATCATCTTCCGCAGATCGCCGATCGCCACCGTCAACTCCGCCGCGGTCGCGTCGGCGGATTTGACGGTCCCCTGCGTCGTGTCGATGAGCGTGCCGGCTTTGCTGACGACCTCCTCCAGGCTCTGCGACGCCTTGCTAAAGTTCTCGGTCGTCTGCTTCAGGTTCTCGAAGGTCTGCTCGATGTTCTTGAGGTTGCGCTCGTGGAGCAGTCCCTCATTCAGCCGCGCGGTGAGTTGCTCGATGTGTTCGAGCTCCGTGACCAGCTTGTCCATGACGACGGCCCCCTTGTCGGTCAGCTCGCTGAGGCCGCCCGAGCCGGCCTTGGAAGGCGCGACGAATTCCCCGTCCTTGAGCGGGTCGTCGAGCGTGAACTTCGGCGGCAACTGCACGTCGACGAACTTGTCGCCGAGCAATCCGGTCGACCCGATGACGAACCGCGTGGCCCGCGGCAGCTTGATGTCGGCGCGGATGGCCAGGGTCGCGGTGATGCGGTAGGTCCCCGCCTCGAGATCCGGCCCCGAGGCGACGCGGCC
>DASYIS010000102.1:0-30201 GCA_035997375.1 Chthoniobacteraceae bacterium | reverse complement strand
GCTGATGCCGCAGGTAATAATGGCGGTTGTACTTGAAGCGATGGATGAATTCCTTCACCACGCCCTTGCCGCGATACCGCGAGACCGCGCAGACGAAATGGAAGCTGCGCCCGGCGCAATTCGAGCAGACGAACGCGCCCTCGATGGCGCCGGGAAACGGCTGCGAGCATTGTTGGCAGAACGGCTCCGTCACGCGCGGAGCCTCGGCCGCGCATTGGGCGCAAAGGTGCGAGCCGGCCCGCGTGTCGGCCTGGCAATTCGCGCAATGCGGCGGGTAGAGCAGGCTCGCCAGCGCCTCGCCCGTGCACCGCAGCCCGCTAAGAACGGCGAGAGGGATTTGGGAGAAGCTCTTCATATTCCATCCGGCGCCAGACGAGATACAGGCCCACCAACAGCACGGCGATCGGCACGACGCCGATCTGCAATTCGCTCCCGACCCACGGGAGGTAAAGCTCGTCGCGCCGCGTGAATTTCGCGAAGCCCATTTTCACAAAGACGACGCCGGCGTGGAGGCCGATACTCATCCAGAGCGCGCCGGTGCGCAGCCGCGCGTAGCCGAGCAGCCAGCCCAGCGTGAAGAGCGTCGCGAAGCCGGCCAGCAGCATCATGGGCTCGGCAAACGGATGGAAGAGCTTCGGCAGCAGCGCCAGGGCCGAATACCACTTCACCGGGCCGATCCCGGGATCGTCGCCGGAGCGCAGAAAATGGAGCGCCGCAAAGATGAAGGTCGTCCACGCCAGCGCGGGCATCGGCCGCATCGCACGCAGGAAGAGCCCCATGATCGCGCCGCGAAACAGCCATTCCTCGATCATGCCGACGACCGCCGCGGAGAGCGCGATCTGCCCGAGTGCGCCCCACGGCAGGCGTTCCTTGAAATGGTAGATGTGGCAGAAGACGTACACCCCGGCCATCAGCGCGACCAATCCCCCGCCGATGAGCAGACCCTGCGCGAGGTGCAGCCGCGCGCGCGGATCGGGCGCGAGGCCGACATTGCGCAGGGAGCCGCCGCCCATCCAACGCCACGCCGGCCGCAGCAGGAGCACGGCCGCGAGCAGCAGCATGCGATGGAAGATCTTCTGGAAGTCCGCGTCGAGCCAGCCGAGCGGTCCGCCGATCGCCGGCTGGCCGGTGTCGGGCGGGGGGATGTATTTGATGAGCCCGTTGGCCAGCGCCCACGGCTCGATCGCGTGGACGCCCCAATAGAACAGCGGCGCGAGCAGCGCGCCGAGCAACACCACGGCGGCGAAGTAGGCGAAGATTTTGGCGACCTCTTTCAAAAGCCCGGTATTGTGTCGCAAAGGCCGCGCCGCTCCACTGAAATCTCTCCCGATGCGCAACGTACACGTCTGGCAAACCAAGACCCCCGAGGGGCTGAAACGCGAAGTCCGCGCCGAGCGCTTTGGCGGCCAGTGGCGTTTCCAGGCGCAGGTGAAAGGCGAGTCCGAGTGGACCTACTACGACAGCCCGCTCCTCGAGGACCTCGTCGAAGCCCGCGACATCGTCTGGCGCAAATACCAGCGCAAACGCCTCCCGTGGACCGACGTCGAGTCGCTGGATGAGTTGATCAAGCAGCGCGGCGGGGTGCCGGAGGCGGAGGAGGAGTAGCCGGGTCCAGGCGGCGAGCCGTCGCCGCCTCGAGGAACAGAAGTGGGACGACAATTTCCGGGTTGTTTTTTACAAAACGATTGAGAGCCTTTCGGAAAGCGTCAGAAATCAAAGCACTCGACCATGACGTTTCGATACGTCTGCAGAATCGCCAAGTCGCCTGACCGTTCAACCGTTGCGCTTCCGCGAACGGCTCCGGCCTGTTGCAGCCTGTGCTGCCGACCGCCTGCCACCGATCGCCCTCGCAAAGGCTGCGCCGGTTCTCCGCCGGCGCTGACCACGAGATCGCTCGGCGGAGGACTCATGCGGATCTGCGCGCTTCTGCTGGCACTCGCCACCGGGGCGTGGGCTCAGAACGGCCCGACGCTGCCAGACCTGGTGCAGCTCAAACAGGACGAACCACGGGCGCATCCCAAGCTCAAACTTCCCGCGAAACACACCGTCGGGCCGACGATTCCTGGACTCACTCAAGATCAGGGTGCGACCCCGCAGGGACTCGCGTACTGGGAACACGAGAAACAGAAGTGGCTCCTGATCTCGTGCTATTTCCATAAGGAAGGGCACCCGTCGGTCGTGGTCGCGCTCGACGCCGGCACGGGCGCGATGGTGAGGTGCCTGACGTTCGTCGAGCCCGGCGGGAAAGTGCACGTGAAACACGTCGGCGGGCTCGCCGTCTCCGGCAAATACCTGTGGGTTGGCAGCGAACGTCTCCTCTACCGGGCGCCGTTGGCGGCTCTCGCGGCCGCCAAGCCCGTCGATTACCTCCAGTTGCAGCCGCAGTTCGAGCCCCATTGCACCGCGTCCACCGTCGCCTTCCACGACCAGCGAGTCTGGGTCGCAGAGTTCGTCTCGCTGGAGGACGGCATCGCGGGCAACCCCGAGCACTACCTGAAAGATCGCAACGGCACCCACAAGTCCGCGTGGGCGGCGGGATACGCCCTCGACGCGAATGAAGACCTGGTGGGATTGGCCGGCGGCAAGCGCCCGGTTCCGGCGGCCATCCTCAGCATTCGTCAGAAGGTGCAGGGCATGGCGTTCCTGGACGGCCGCATCATCCTCAGCACGTCCTACGGCCGAACGGCAGACAGCACCCTGGCCGCGTACACCGATCCTCTCCAGAATGAGCTGACCAACCCGCACGCGACGACAAAGGTGGGAAGCGCCACCGTCCCGCTTTGGTTTCTGGACGGACAGAACAGGCAATGGGAAATCGACAACTATCCGCCCATGAGCGAAGGGATCACCGCGTACGGCAAGCGGCTCGGGGTGATCTGCGAGTCGGGGGCCGAAGAGTACCAGAAGGGCGGCCGCGGTCCACTCGACACCGTCATCTTCCTCACGCCTCCCGTTGCGAAGTGAGTCGCTGCGCGCCCGAACCAGGCGCCGCCCCTTCCCCGTCCGCTACGGCGCGCGTGCGATGACCCGGGTGTCGAAAGTAAGCGGCGGAACGTCGGGCGGGGTGTAAGTCTGGAAGTAACAGAGCGAGGCGCTTACGCCGACGCGGCCCCTCACTGGTGGGGCGCTTCGGCGTCACCCCGCTTGGTAGCCTTAGCCCAAACACGCAAACCGCACGCGGAGGACCGATCCCTTGCCGTTGACCTTGCCGTTCAGACTGACGCCATGCCGTTCAGAGGCGGAGGCGAATCAAGAACACCCCCGCCCCTGGCTTGTACCGTTACTTCCTTTTTTTGAGGGCCGGCTTCGGCGGCTCGCTCCCTGCACTCAACGGAAAGGTCATGCCGCCGACAAGGATGCCGTCGGCGTAAGCCTCGACAATGATCGCGGCGTCCTTGGCCTTGGCAATTTCCTGCGGGGTGAATTTCTCACCCGGCGTCAGGCTCAGGTTGATTTCCTTGGTCGCGCCAGATCCCAGCCTGAGCAAGCCCCCACCCGGGTTGGTGAACTCCAGCTTCCAGCCGCGCGCGGCAAGGATGCGTGGGATGATCGGCTTGAGTTCCATCTTGGCGGCGACCGGGTGCGGATTCTTCAAGGTGAAGGACATCTTGCTGATCGCGGCAACCAGATCCTTGACGTTCAGAGCGGACACCGGGGCCACATTGCGCTGGCCGATGTTGTTGTCGTTCGGCACCAGACGCCACTCGGGGATTGATTCACCGGGCGAGAGGTTGCTGACGTTGCTCGGGTCCCCCGCGGCCGAAGCCACCATGAAAATGCACTCGTGACCCACGTGGGTGGGCGTCCATTTGAAAGGTCCGACGACCACCTCGGCGGCGTTGTTCCCCGGGACGTTGGCGGCGGCCAATTGCGGGGTGGTCATCGCCTGCCAGTCGTTGGGATAGACGAGGCCGGCGGCGGGGTTCGCGTGGAAGGCTTTGACCACCACGTTCGTCGCCCCCTGCGTACCACGGTTCTTGATTTTGACATAGGCAAAGTTCGTCACCCCGACGACCGGCGCTTCGTGGGTGGTGAGTCCGTCGGCCAGGCGGCGGTTCCAGATCGCCTGGCAGTTCCAGTAGACTGGCTGGAATGGGTATTCGCCGTGGCGGCCGTCTTCGATGTAAACATCAACGGCCGGTGGCTTGCCTACGGTGACGACAGGGGTGGGTGCGCCCGGAGCCTGGAAGAGTCCCTGCTGTTCAAAGGCCCAGCGGATCACTTTCCCGTAAGCGCCACCCGCGTGCCCCTCGCTGGTCCAGTCGCCGAGATCGGCGGCCAGCAGTTTCGTCACGTAGCCGGAGACGTTATTCGGATTGGTGGTCGGGGTGAGGCTGCCGACCGCCCGGAGGATGAGGTAACAGGCGAAGCGCGACGCGAAGAGACGCATGTTGGGCTGCGTGGAGTCGCCACCAATCGAACGATAGAAACGGAAATGCGACGTGCTGAGGATCTGCTCGGAGGAGTAGCCGCCCACGTCATTCACTCCGCCCCACGCCCACCCGCCGGCGACGGGCCGGTCGTGGTTCCGCCCGATGTTCACCCAAGGGAAGGTGACGAAGCGGAGCGGACCGGCAGCGGCAGTGTTTGGGTCGTTGATGATCGCCGCGAAGCTGTCGCCGGCGCTGTGCGCGAAGCCGAAGTTCGGCGAATGGACATGCGGGTAGAGGATGCCGTGTCCGCCGAGTTCATGCAGCACCACGCGCCAGTCGCACGCGATGCCAATCGGATTCGCGGTGTCGCCGAGATCGGCGAGCGCGTAGGCGGACTGCAAGATCCCCACGCCGCCCGCGAGGCCGAGGCAGTGCGCATTGATGACGTTACCGAGGGGATTGGAGGCGGGAGGCGGCGGATTGCCCAAGCCCCGGTGGTCCACCGGACTCGGGAAGGGTGTCGGGCCAAAGTAGGTCGGCAGCGGGAAGCCGAGGCTTTGCACGAACCGAAAGAAGCGGTCGGTGTGAAAGTAGGCGCTGACCGCGGCGAAGTCGTTGGTCCGGGCGTTGAAGTCGAAATTTGACCCGGTTGGCTTCGTCGGAGGGGCGATGGTTGGCAGTTCCACATCCTTGACGATGGCGAGGGCGCCGCTCAACGCCTGCGTGCCGGCGACCGGCGCATTCAGCCCCGGAAGAACGACGCTCGTGCGCTTCAGGTTCAGTTGGGCATTCGTCCCACTCGCTGCCGGTCCGCTGGGCGCGCTCGTCATCGGGTCGACGAAAAAGACCATCCCATTCACACCGTCGACAAAGGCCCGCAAGTGCAGCACCGCGCCCGTTTCCACGTCAATGATCGCCCGCCAGTGCAGCTCCGGAAATTGCCGCGTCGCCAACTCGAAATGCACGGCCGCCGCCACGTAATGCCCGCCTTCCACAATCGAGCGCGGCAGCGGCGGCAATGGCAGCGTGGGGTCCTCGTGTTGGAACGCGTTTCCCTCCTCGATCGTTTCCGGCATTGGCGCGCGCTTGGCCGCCTCGTAGCGATAGACCACGAGCCTCACTTGCTCGACCTTGAGCGACGTCCGATCATAGTCCTTCGACTTTGCGGTGAGCCCGAGAAGCTTCGCGAGGGCCGCTGCCTTCAGGTTCTTGAACCGGCTGAGCGCCTTCGCGCCAGGCCGCTTCACCGAGATGTCGTCATGGCGCATGGATTCCGCTCCCACCACCCGGAACGGCCCATTCTTGAGGTGAACCGACAGGCCGCTCTCCCAGACCGGCAGGCCGAAATGAGTCTGGTCATAGGTGACGGTCGTCATGTCGAATTGCTGCTTCTCGCTGTGAAGCCTGATTTCCCCGGCCGCCGCCACAGGTTCCGCTTCCCGCGCCATGGTCAGGTTGTGCAGTTCAGCGGGCTGGAGGCCGAGCAATTCAGCGTGGCGCATGATGTAATCATGGGCGGCTTGCTGGGCGGTGGCGGCGTCGCTCACCTGGGGTTCCTCATGCAACAACTCGCGAACGACGCCTTGTTCGTCCGTATTGATGAGGGCCTTGGCAGCCGGGTCATATTTCTGTTCCATAGTAGTGCGTTTTTTGGGGGGTTATCTGCTAAAACTTCTCTTTGGAGAACGCGATCGTCAGACGCTGGTGCACACGTTAAGGAAAACAGAAACGGGTAGAGACGCACAATAGGGTAAAACCCCCTATTTCTTGGGGATAACTCCCTTGGGTCCAGGCATGGGGTCTGAGTCCAGGCATGGAGCCAGTTTTCCCAAGGAACAGAATTCCATTCGAGAGGGGTTCAGGCATGGGGTCGGCTTCAGGCATGGGATCGGTTCTTGCTTTCGACACTCGCGTCCCGTTGCTCGATCGTGAACGCACTCGATCGAGGGCTCCTGCCTCCCGGCGGCTCTCAATCGTGGTCGCGACGGGAGGCAATGCGAATCGGTCCTGGCGTGACGCTCCGATCCAAGACGGGCCGTAAGCAGAATTCGGATTGGAGTGCGGCGCGCTGCCGATACCGTGCGCGCATGAAGGTGTTTCCTCTTCTTGCATGGGCGCTGCTCACGGTGCCTATCGCACGGTCGGGGCGATCTACCGGCAAGGCGATGTGGCCGCCGCGGGCGACTCCCTCGCGATGAACTTCCTGCTGGACCGCTCGGCGGAGAACTGGCGCAGCGAGCTCCGGCGATTGCGGGGCATCGTCGGCGAATGCGACACCGGCGCGCCAATCACCGCGACGGGCGCGCTGAGCGGCACCTTCAGTTGGCGCGGCGAGCACCGCCGGCTGGAAGGCACCTCCTTTTGGCTCCGACCAACCCGCCGACCATCCAGTCGCTTCGTTTCACCATCGCGGCGCCGTGAGCCGGCGGCCGCCTCCCCGCCCGACGGGGCCGGCCGTCCTAAATTTCGTGCAGGTTCTCATCGCCGGTGATGCCGAGGGGGCGATCGAGCGGGCCGGCGACGACGAGCGCGGTCCCGCCCAGGGTGAAGGCGCCGATCTCATCCGTCACGAATCCGAAATGATCGGAGCCGCCGAGCGTGCCGCGGATTTGGCCCTTGATCGTGATGCTGGCGATCGTGGCGAGGATACCGCCGGCGGCGCCGATGGCGGCGTCGTGACTGTCCCCAAAGCTCACGTTGTCAGCATTGGCGCCGCTGCCGGTCGGCATGTCATCGGCTCCGAGGTTCTGTTTTCCCGCCACGAGATTGCTGGCGATCCAGTCGCGCCCGATGGTCACCGCGCCGATCTGCGCGTGCCCGTCGAAGGGCAGGAGGTCGATGGTGAAACCGGCGAGCACATTGCCGAATTCCACGTTGCCGCCAATCTTGAGACTGGCGATGACCACATCGGTGGCGCCGGCAGCGGCCGCCACCCCCTTGGCGAGGATGCCGACGGGACGGGCTGCGGTGCCGATAACATCGCCGGCGATCGTGACGGGGCCAAGCGTGGCGCCGGTGGCGATGGAGCCGCTCCCCAGGCCGGCGCCGGAGCGCACGGAGCCGCCGATCGTGATTTTGTCGATCGGCCCGGCATTCGTGCCGACCAAGCCGGACGAAGGGCCGGCGCCGCCCACGAGACTGCCGGCGATGGTGACCGCGCCGAGTTTGTTGCCAGCGCCCACCTGCCCGCTGAGCTGATCGGAGCCGCCGCGCACTGAGCCGCCGACGGAGATGCTCGTCAGCGTATCGGCGGCGAAAACGGTCGCGCTTTGCTGGCCGCTGCCTCCGACGACATCGCCGTGGATGGTCACCGCTCCGACCGATCCGCCGGTGCTGAGAATCGTGCCGCTGCTGAGATTGGAGCCGCCGCGGAGCGACCCGCCGAGGGTGAGGGAAGTGATGGAGCCGGTCCCGATGTTGACCGTGCCGCTGGTCCCACCGCCGCCGCCGATGATGTCGCCGGCGATCTTGACGGTCCCGAGGCTCGTGAATCCGCTGACCTGGCCGTCGAGCGCCGCGGAGCCGCCGAGGATCGAGCCGCCGATGCTCACGCTGGAGATGATGGTGCCGGAATAAACGGTCGCGGTGGAGCCGCCGCTGCCGCCCCGCAGATCGTGGCCGATCTTCGCGCTGGTGAAGTCGCCGGTGGCAAAGACGGAGCCCGACATCCCATTGGAGCCGCCGACGAGCGAGCCGCCAACGGTGAGCGAAGCCAGCGTGCCGAAGCTGCGCACGACGCCGGAGTACTGCGCGGCGGCGAGGCCCGCTCCGCCGCGCAGATCGCCCGCGATTTTCACCGCGCCCATCGTCGTACCGTATGCCTCGATGGAGCCGCTGTCGGGCCCGGTCCCCCCGATGAGCGAGCCGCCGAGGGTGAACGAGGTGAGGTTGCCGGTGGCGAGCACGACCCCGGAGGAAGCGACCGTCCCATTCCCGCCGATCACGTCGCCGCCGATTTTCACCGCACCCAATTTCCCCGCGGAATAGATTTCCCCGCTAAACCCGCCGGCCCCGCCTCGAATTGAGCCGCCGATGGTGACAGCACCGAAATCCCCGCCCAGGCGCGACTCGAGGAGAGCGCTCGCCCCACCCGCGCCGCCAACCAGATCGCCGCCGATTTTCACCGAGCCGAATCCGCTGCTGGAAATGCGGCCGCTGTCCGTCGCCCCGCCGCCGATCACGGAGCCGCCGACGCTGAGCGACGCCACGGAGCCGACGATGTCGAACGTCGCGTCGCGCAGGTCGGTCTGGACGGTCAGCGCGCCCACCCCGCCGGCGAGATTGCTAACCGGATCGGGCGCGCCGGTCGCCGTGCCGTATACTCCGATCGAGGCGACGCTGAGGCTCTTCACGACCAGGCTGCCCGCGACGCCCGTGCCCGCGTCGATCGCGCCGAGATCGCCGTGAATGGAGACTGCGCCGAGCGCGATGTTCGTGGCCTTAATGTACCCGACGTGCGCGAAGCCGTCGCCGTTTTTCGTGAGCTTCGCGGTCACGGAAATGCCCGTCCCCGCCGCCGCCACGGCGACGCCGGTGAGGTCAATCGTCGACAGCTGGCCGTTGCTTTCCACGAGCACGCCGGCGACGTTCGCCGCCGTGAGGATCGAGTTGGTGAACTTCACCGTGACCAGGTCACCGTCGACATCGGTGTAGGTCGCGGTGGTCGCATTGACAAACTGTGGCGCGGCGTACACCGGCGCGGCGGGAGTGCTCACCGAAGCGCTGTCGACGATGTGAACATCGCCCGTGATCCCGAGCGGCGCGACGTCCTTCGGCACGATCGGGACGGCGCTGCCGCCGACTTTCAGCGCGCCGATTTTCTCCGCCATGAAGCGGAACGAGTCGGTCCCCGCGATCGTCCCGCGCACTTCGCCGCCGATGGTGATGCTGCCGACGCTGCTCTGCACGTTCGCCGCCCCGCCGCCGCTGAACGTGTCGTCGTTGGTGCCGGCGAGGTTGTCCGCGCCGAGTTCGGTCCCCGCCGCGAGCCGGCTGGCGATCCAGTCGCCGCCGATGGTCACGCTGCCGAGGTGCGCGTCCGGGTTCGTCGCCGTGAGCGGGGAACCGATGTGATAGCCGGCGAGAATCTGGGCGTACTCCGCGCGTCCGCCGACCGTGATGGATTTGATCGTGAGACTGGTGGCGCCGGGCGGTTGATCGCCGGCGGCGAGAATCGTCGCGGCGTTGGTGGCGTTGCCGAGGAGGCTCCCCCCGACTTTCACCGAGCCGATGTCGTGGGTGGCGTAGACCGAGCCGCTGTTGTCGAGCGTGCCGGTGCTGGTCGCCGTGCCGGCGATGATGGAGCCGCCGATGGTGACGCTGCCGAGATGCGGCGAGTTCACCGAACCGGTCCGAAAGACCGCGTTGCCGGTCGCGTTGTCGCCGCCGACGAGATCGCGCCCGATGGTCACCGAGCCGATCGAAACGGTGCTATGCACGTCGCCGCTGTTCTCGATCGGGCCGCCGACGACGGATCCGCCCACCTTGACGGAACTGATGGTGCCGTTCGAGAAAACAGTTCCCGTATCCGTGTTCGTCCCACCACGCAGGTCACCGCCGATTTGCACGGAAGCGATGCCGTCATCGCCGAAGATTTCCGCGCTGTTGTCCCCGCCACCGCCCAGGACCGAGCCACCGATGCTGACTTTCCCGAGTTTGGTGGAAGACCGAATCTCCGCGCTGCCGTGGCCGCCGGCGCCGCGGACGTCGCCCCCGATTTTGGCCGAGCCAAAGTCCTTGGTCGCGGTGATCTTGGCGGCGTTGGAGCCGCCGCCGCCGGTCACCGAGCCGCCGATGGTCACCGAAGTCAATTTCCCGCCGCTCGCGATCGAGGCGGAGTCGGTTCCGGCGCCGCCGGTGACGTTGCCCACGACCGTCACCGCACCCAGGTTGCCGAGGGAACTGATCCCGCCGCTGGACCCATTCGAGCCGCCGAGCATCGAGCCGCCGATGGAGACCGACGTTATCGTGCCGTCGCTGTGGATGGTGCCGGAAGTGGTTGCGGCATCCAGACCAGCGCCGCCGATCAAGTCGTGGCCGACCTTCACCGGTCCCAGCACGCCCTCCACCGAGCCCCCGTTATCGAATAAAATGATCGAGCCGCTCGACGAACCGGCGCCGCCGATGAGGGAGCCGCCGACCGTGACGGAAGTGAGCTTGTTCACGGCCGAGATGACCCCGGAGAATCCGAGCGCACCGCCAATCACGTCGCCGCCGATTTTAACCGCACCCATCGTTCCACTCGCGGCGGAGATTTCTCCGCTGTCGGCGCCGGCGCCGCCGAGGATGGAACCGCCGATGGTCACCGCGCCCATGGTGGTTTGCGACGACACCATGCCGCTGCCGGTCGCGGAACCGCCGCGGAGATCCCCGCCGAGCTTCACCGTGCCGACCGAAAGCGCCGACACGCAGCCGCTGTCGCCGATGCTCCCGCCCACGATCGAGCCGCCAACGGTGAGCGTCTTGAGCGCGCCCGTGATTTCGAGGTCCGCGTCGCGGATGTCCGAAAGCACCGTGACCGCGCCGACCGCGCCGTTGAGATTGCTGACCAGATCCGGCGCGCCGGTCGCCATCCCGTACGCCCCCATCGAGCCGACCTTCAGGCTCGCGAGCGCCGTGCTCTTCGCCACCCCGGTGCCCGCGTCGATCGTCCCCAGGTCACCGTGAATCGACACGGCGCCGAGCGCGATGCCCGTTGCCTTGATAAAGCCGACATTCGCCTGCGCGTCGCCATTCCCCCCGAGCGTCGCGGTCACGGAAATGCCCGTGCCGGCGGCGGCCGCGGCCACCCCGGTGAGGTCGATCGTGGTGAGGTTGCCGCCACTTTCCACGACCACCGTGCCGACGTTGGCCATGGTAAGGACCGCCTTCGTGAACTTCACCGTGACGTGGTCGCCATCGGCATCCGTGTACTGGGCCGTGGTCGGACTCACAAAGGCGGCGGCGGGAGCGATGCGGGCTTCCAGCGGCTCAATGGTGCAACGGATCTTCATGTGGGAAAACTTCTGCAGGTTGGTGAGAAATGAGACGGCCTGCGCCACGGCTGCGCCTCGGTCACCCGCTGTGGCACATCTGGCGAAGCAGGGATGATGTTCACGGGAACAGCCGCATTTTTCAACATAGAAGCGCGACACTGGCGAGGCCGGCCGCGACTGCGACATCCGTTAACACCTCATCTCATCACAAGGTGGAGCAGGACCATTAACACTACGCCGGCCGCGATGAACCCGTACGCCCAGCGGTAAAGGCGCCGATGTCTTTGGTCGAGCGCTCCGGGGCCGAATGTGAAGAACCGGCGCTCCCGGTAAAGTGGCAGACGCGCCATGAACAGAAGCACAACACCGACGGCCGCCACGACCAGCGCCACGTACAGCATCGTGGGGTCGCCTCGTCTGGCGCGAAACAGCGGCGCGCCGAGAAAGCCGAAGAAGAGCGTGAAGAAAATCGGGATAATCCCCAGACCGAGCAACGCCAGCATGTCGGACGGAGAAGGGCGCTTGGTTCGAATGCTCATAGAGTCACTTCGACGGGGCCAGCAGGTGTTGCTTCAGCCACTCGATCATTGCCTCGGGGCCGGGCGGTTGCCGGCCGTCCTGGGCGTGGCGATAGACGGCTTCGATCCCGAGCGCGTCCATCTTCTCCTTCAGGATGTGGCCGAACTTCGGATGATGGATGCCGGTGCCGGGCTTGGAGTCGTTGGAAAGCGGTTCGTCCGGCTCGCTGTAGAACATGAAGACGGGTGCGTCGTCCTTGGTCAGGTGGTTGATGACCGACGCATCGTAGGCCAGCTTGCGGACCTCGGGCTTCTCGAACTCCTCGTTCGTCTTCACGGTATAGAAAGGCTTGAACGCCGGATGTTCCCAAGCCCGGCCGCCGAGCCACTCGCGAATTTGCACCGGGTCGTAGCTCGACTGTCCGCCGATGGAGCCGACGCAGGTCAGCCGCGACGACTGGCGCTCGATCGGGTCGGCGCTTTCCGGCTTCGCGAGGTCGTCGTGAAAACCGAGCCACATCGAAATGCCCGCGCCCGCCGACCCACCGAACGCGCCGATGCGTTTCGGATCGATGTTCCATTCGCCGGCTTTCGAGCGGAGGAACTGGATGGCGCGCGCGCCGTCGAGCATCGGCGCCGGATAGGGCGCCTGCGTCGTGTAGCGGTAGCTGATGCTGGCAAACGAGACGCCGGAGGAAAGACAGGCGGCGATATTGCCGGGGCTGACCTGCTCCTTGCCGCCGGCGACGAAGCCGCCGCCGTGGATGAAGACAAGGACGGGTGTCGGCCGGTCCGATTTCGCGGCCCAGAAGTCGAGGACGTTGCGTTCGTGCGGCCCATAGTGCGCGTCGGCGTAAGTGGGCGTGGGCGCGGTCGGGCGCTGGGCGGCCGGCGGACGCGTGGGCTGCGTCTTTTCGCGATAAGCGCGCGCCTCCTCCGCGGTGAGGATGCCGTCCTTGTTGGCATCGGCGTCCGGGAAACGCTTGAGGAGTTGCTGCAACACCTCGGGCGTGAGCGGCGCCGGTGGCTGGGCTTGCTGGGCGACGAGTGGGCCGCCGCAGGCGACGGCGATGGCGAGGAGGAAGGCGCGGAGGTGCATGGCGTGGGGGATCAATCGCTCACGGATGGCGGGAGCCGGCCCGTAACTATCTTTGCTCTGCTCCCTCGAAAAGCACTCGCACCTCGCCGCGGGTCGCGAGCAGTTCCACCTTCCTGCAGTTCGTGGGAATCTTGACGATGCGACCGCCCGCCAGTTCGACCTGGTCCGCGGTTACCACCGACAATCGGCTGCCCAATTGGACCGTCGCGGTCCGGCCGTCGGACCGATACCGGGCCGGTGCGAAAAGATTCGCCATCCGCCCCATCACCTCCCGCCCTCCGACCCTTCCCGACACCACGGTTCGCGGGATAAACGACGCAACCGCGACCAGCATTCCGAAGGCAAGGAGGACGGTTACAATGACGCTACGTTTCGATGGTTTCATCTTGTTGGGTTGGCATGTGGCATCTTCCAATCCGGTGGCCAGCAATTAGTCGGACCGCGCGTTGCGCGGACTACCGATTACTCCTCCGCAATGATTACTGATTACTCGCCCCGGCCTACGCAAACACCTCCAGCGCCGGCTTCCCTTTGTTCCCGACGCCCATCGGGCGGCCGCTCGGGGTGATCATTTCTTTCTCGATCGGCAGGCCGGCGGCCCAGGCGATGGTGGCGTGGAAGGAGCCGACGGTCATCGGCTTTTCGTCCGGCTCGTAGCCTTTGGCATCGCTGCTGCCGTGGACGTAGCCGCGCTTCGTGCCGCCGCCGGCGAGGACGGTGCTGAAGGAGAGCGGGTGGTGGCCGCGGCCGCTGCCATCGAAGCTCGGCTTGCGGCCGAACTCGGTGGTGACGCAGACGAGGGTGGAGTCGAGCAGGCCGAGCGCGTCGAGGTCGGCGACGAGGGCGGCGAAGGTGCGGTCGAATTCGCCCCCGCGGTCTTCCATGCTGTCGGCCAGTTGCTTGTGCATGTCCCAGCCGCCGCTCTGGACCTCGACGAAGCGGACGCCGTTCTGGATCAGCCGGCGGGCGAGGAGGCAGCCCTGGCCGAATTTGTTGCGGCCGTAGCTGTCACGCGTCGCAGCGGACTCGGCGCTGAGGTCGAACGCCTTGAGGTCGCTGCTCTTCATGAGCGCCATCGTGGTGTCGTAGAAATCGCCGTAGGCTTTCACGTTTTCGTCGCCGCTCTTCTTGCTGAAGGTGGCGTCGAGTTGCGCGAGCAGGCCGAGGCGTTTCTCCTGCACGTCGGCCGACACGGGCGCGACGGCGTTCGCCAGACCCTGGTCGGGATCGAGGATCGGCAGCGGCGAGAAGGCGGCGGGGAAATAGCCGTTGCCGTGGTTCGCCGGGCGGTTCACGCAGACGGTCGAGGGAAGCGTCGGGTGGCTCTTGCCGAGGTAATGCTGCGCCCACGCGCCGAGCATCGGGTGGACGATGGTGCCGCGCTTTTCGTAGCCGGTGCGCATGAGGTACTGCGCGTTCGCGTGGACGCCGACCTTGGCGGTCATCGAGCGGATGACGGTGATCTTGTCGGCGATCTTCGCGGTGGCCGGGAGATACTCGGTCAGTTGATAGCCGGCCTTGGTCGAGATGGCGCTGCCGGGGCCTTTCGTGTCGCCGGTTTTCGGGTCGAAGGAATCGATGTGGCTCAGGCCGCCCTGGAGCTCGATGAAGATGACGCGCTGGGCCTTGGCAAAGCCGGAGCCGCGCGCGAGGGAGGAAACCTCGGCGGCCTTCTCGGCGGCGGAGAGATTCCGCGACAGCGCGGGCAGGATGGTGAGGCCGAAGGCGTAGCGGGCGCAACGCTCGACGAAAGTGCGGCGCTCGATGGGGTCGCGCAGGAGATCGGTGTTCATAGGTCGGGTATCTAAATGCTGGGATTTTGCCTACGAATCACACGAATCAAACGAATCTGAAGGAACTTTGCCCTGCATCCCGAGTGATCGAACAACGCCTTCAGATTCGTTTAATTCGTGTGATTCGTAGGCAAAAAATTGGCGGGGTGTTATTGGACGAAGAGAAACTCGCGGGTATTGGCCAGCGCCCAGGCGACGTCGCTGATGCCGAGGCCAGTGGTGAGCGCCTTGACGGCGGCGGTGCGCTCGTCGTCGGTCGGCTTGCGACCGACAAAAGCGAGATAAAGCGAATCGACTTTCCCCTCCGGCGTCGCGGCTTTGCCGGCGACGGTCACGGCGGCGCAGTTCGGATCGCTGACCAACTGGCCGGCCCCGCCATTCATGAGCATGAGCGCCTGCGGGACGCTGCCATCGGTGGTGCTGGTGTCGGTGATGAGCCGGTCGCTTTGGCCGAAGAGCCGCAGGAAATGCGTCTCAGGCGCAGGCTGCGGCAACTCGCTCGCGCGCGCGAGCAGCATGCCGAAGCGCTGTTGCGGCGTGCCGCCCTCGAACTCGCCGGCGAGGGCGCCCCCCTTGCCGGGTGCACCCTTGCCGCCGCCGGCGGGCACTTTCACACCCGCGTCCTTCATCCGGGCGATGACGCTCTTGACGTTCTCCGCCGTCATCGCGCCCGGCACCGACATGAGCTTCTCGTCGTCGCCGCGGCGCAGGACCATGTTATCGACCTCGGGGCCGACACTCAGGACGACCAGGCTGTCCCAAACCTGCTCGGCCGTCATGCGGCGCACGAGCGGGCCGGGGAAGAGATACGGGCCTTTCTCCAAATCCGGCGAAATGCTGGCGGCGCGCTGGTAGGTCTGCGAGTTGAAGAGGACGCGCTGGAATTCGCGGAGGTCGAACTTCCCGTACTTGATGATCTGCGCGAGGTACGCGAGCAGGGCGGGATTGCTCGCCTTCGTCGGGTCGTCGAGGTCCGCCACCGGCTCCTGCACCGCGAGGCCGAAGACCTTCTTCCAGACGCGATTGGCGATGTTCGCCGCAAAGCGGGGGTTGTCGGGATGCGTCATCCATTTCGCAAACTCCTCGCGGAGCTGCGCCGGCGTCCCGGTGTTGATCTTGTACGCCGGGTTCGCCGCGTCGGCCTTGCTCCATGCGATGAGCGTCGGCTTCACCGGCGAGGAGGCCGCCACGTCGGAGTACTTGTAGTCCTTGGGAAAGGTGAGCGTCTGCTTGTCGGTATCCGCCATCCGGTAGGCGTTCGCGCTGGCGATCTTCTGCACCGCGCCTTTCGGCAAGCCGCTCTGTTTGGCGAGCTGCTGGCCGTTGCGGAGCATCTTCTCATCGACCCCGTCACTCGCGCCGAAGAAGGCCGCCATCTGGTAAAAGTCGCGCTGTTTCCACTGCGCCAGCGGATGGTTGTGGCACTGCGCGCACGCGACATTCGCGCCGAGAAAGGTCGTCAGCAAATTGGAGACGCCATCCAGCGGCATCTGCGCATCGTAGAGGAGAAACCCGGTCGCGCCGTTGTCGCAGAGCTTGCCGTCCGCGGTGAGCATCTTGCGCACGAGCGAATCCCACGGACGATCGGCGTGGAGCTGGTCCTTCAGCCAATCCTGGAAAGTGAACGCGGGCACCCCTTTGCCGAAGGTGTCCTTCATCCGCAGCATGTCGCCCATCCAGTTGTACATGTGCATCGTGTAACCGGGCGAGTAGAGCAGCTTGTCGATCAGCTTCGGCCGCTTGTCCGGCGCCGTGTCGGCAAGGTACGAGCTCATCTCCTCGGCGGTGGGGATACGGCCGATGGAGTCGAGGTAAACCCGCCGCACGAACTGCTCCTCGCCGGCCTGCGGATTGAATTTCTGCCCCTTGGCCACGAGCGTCGTGCCGATGAGAAAATCGATCTGATACGCCGCGCGCTTCACGTAGTCGTCGGCGAAAGAGCGGGCGCGCAACCGCTTCGCGTAGTCGGTCGCGAAGGCCGTGTCGGCCGGGACGAGCTTCAGCAGCGACATCTGAAAAGTCTGCCCCTCGTGGTTCCGCACGGTGACGGTCTGGCCGTAAAGCGAGCAGAACTCCGCCTCGATCTGGTGGCCCTGCGGATCGCTCCAAGTGTGCCAGGGCGACGGCAGCTCCGCGCCGATCGGCGCCGCGTCGGGCTCCGCGGCTTTCTTCGCCCCGGCCTGCGGAGCCGGCGTCGACGAAGCGAGAGACGGTGCTTTCTTATTGGGCTTCGCTGCGGAAGCCGCGCACACGAGCGAAGCGAAGGCTGCGATCGAGAAGGGGAGGAAGAATCGTTTCATGGCAAAGAGGGGGTGCGAACGCTCCACAGCTATCCAACCGAGTAACAACAGCGCAGTTGCGCCAATTTACGACAATTATTTTGGAGGATCACAGCCGGGCGACGCGGGATTCCACCCGGCTACGGTCGCACCGTCAGTCCCATGAGCTGCGCCGCCGCACGCTGCCGACTGTCGGCCGTGATGAATTCCACTTCACCCGCGACGACGGCCGAAGCGACGTGCAGTGCGTCATTCGTGCGGATGAAGATGGGCGGTGTCGAAGAGAAGCACGCCTCCAACACCATCACGAACTCCCGCTCCACGTCGGCATCCATCACCTGAACGACGAGTCGGCCGAGCGCCACATCTCGATTCAGGTCGGCAGATAGCGCGGCGGCTTCACCCGCAGGCAACGTACCCTCCGCCTCCAGCCGCCTAAAGACGGTGCGCGCTTCCAGGCGAGCGATGGACGCCGTCACCGTCCTTGCCGTAGTGGCTGCAATTTGACGGAAATCGGCAGAGTCGGACTCTGCGACGGACAACTTCACCAGAGCTGAAGTGTCCCAATAGCTCATTAGCGATCCCCGCCACGGATGTCGTCGAAAATCTGCTGCAAGGGAGTGCCGGTTTTTCCCGTCACCCCTCGCGCGCGGCGGGCATCGAGTTCCTTCAACCAAGCCTCGCGACTCTCCTTGGCTGCCTCTGAGATCGCCGCTTCATCCACGATCACCTTTCCGCCTTCCGTGGTGACACGATAGCGCCGCCCGGACCCTGGATGCGGCAGCAAAGACGGGGGCAAATGCAAGGTGCCCGCCGCATCGGCTTCGAGGATCGTACTCATGAATGCACAATGCCCCTCACGCCGGGATCGGTCAACTCAGATTGGCAGCCGAAACCGGAAGCGAGTCCATCCGCGGCGTCGACTTGGGGCCCGGTCTCCACCGTCTCGACCTTGTAAATCCGCAAGCCCCGCGCCTGGTAGTTTCGCAGGGCCGCGGGGTGATCTTCCGTGCAGGTGTGGAGCCACACGCGCGTCGGTCCCATCTTCCAGGCCTCCTCGAGGGCGCTCGTGAGCAAGGCGCCGCCGAAGCCTCTCCCGTGGAAGGCGGGGAGCAGGCCGAAGATGCCGATTTCGACCTCGGGGCCAGTGCCCTCGTGCAGCTCGTAGTAGCCGGCCGGCCAGCCGTCGTAGTAGGCGGCGAAGGTGCGCAGCCGGTCCGACTCCGCGTGCTCGCGCCATTGCTCGTCCGTCCAGCCGCGCTTGTCATTCCACGACCATGATTCGCCGACCGTGCAATAGAGAAAGCGATTGAACTGCCATTGTTTCACCGTGCATTCGCGAACCGAAAAGCGTGCATCGCCGCAAGGTTTCGGGCGGATTTCCGCGGGAGAATGCATCTCCAGATAGGTGATGGTGGAGCGCGGCATGGGGGGTCGATGGGAAGAATGAGAGGAATGGGAATGATGGGAGGCCGGGAAGCGCCCGTTGCATGCGTCCCATTCTTCCCATCATTCCCATTCGGTTTAGCGAGCCTTCGCCCGCGGCAGCTTTGGCCGCGTGGCGATCCCGTCGCGGATCTTCTTCAGCACGATCTTGCGCTCCTCGCCCTTGAGCACGAGGCGCGGCGCGCGGACCCACTCGGAACCGAGCCCGCACTCCTGCACGGCGAGCTTGATGTACTGGACGAAGCGCGTGCTGGTATCGAGCTTCATCAACGGCTGGAACCAGCGATAGAGCGTGCGCGCCTCGTCCCACCGGCCGGCGCGCAGGAGATTCCAGAGATGCTGATTTTCCGCCGGGAAGGCGATGCCCGAGCCGGCGACCCAGCCATCGATCCCCATGATGCTCGACTCCATCACGAGGTCGTCGACGCCGGTGAAAAGGGCGTAGCGTCCGCCGACCGTGTTGTGCAGCTCGGTGATTCGGCGCGGGTCGCCGGTGCTTTCCTTGAGCGCGACGAGGTTCTTCTCGCTCGCGAGTTTCGCGAACATCTCCGGCGTCACGTCGTTCGCGTAGCTGATCGGGTTGTTATAGACCATGATCGGCAGGCCGGTGGACTTCGCGACCGTGCGGAAATACGCGAGCGTCTCATCGGGCGAGGCCTTGTAACACATCGCGGGCATCACCATGACCCCGTCCACGCCGAGCCGCTCGGCATCGCGCACATAGCGGACCACCTCTGCCGTGCAAGTTTCCGCCACGCCGCTGAGCACCTGGACCCGGCCGCGCACGACCCCGACCATCGTCTGGAGAAGCTCGCGCTTTTCCGTACTGGTCATCTGCTGGTTCTCGCCGAGCGAGCCGAGGAACACGAGGCCGCCGATGCCCGAGGCGATGAGCACCTCGGCATGCCGCGCGGTCGCGTCGAGATCGATCGCGCCGCTCTTGCTCATTTGCGTCGTGATGGCGGGAAAGACGCCGGTCCAGTGTGGTTTCATGGGAGGAATGGGGAAAAAGGGATATCCACGAAATACACGAAAGACACGAAAAGGGGACGGAGTTCGGATCTTTTTTGCCTACGAATCACACGAATCGAACGAATCTGAAGGCTGCAGGGATTCGTTTGATTCGTGTGATTCGTAGGCAAATGCAGCCTTCCGCCTTTTCGCGTCTTTCGCGTCTTTCGTGGACCAAAACTCAGCTTCATTCCACGACCACGACCGGCTTCCCGAGCACCTCCATCTTCGGCGTGATGCCGAGGCCGGGCGCGGTGCCGGCGGACATGAAGCCGTCCACGCGCTGCGGGGCGCCGGCGGCGGTGGAGACGGTGACGTAGCTGTTGAAGTCGGTGCTCGTGAAGCGGAACTCCTCCGGCGTGCTGTGCGCGAGATGCGCGATGGCGGCGGTCGCGATGTCGCCACCCCAGGAATCCTCCAGCGTCATCGCGATCCCCATGCTCACACACAGGTCGCGCGCCTGGCGGATTTTCGTGAGGCCGCCGAGCTTGCTGATCTTCAGATTCACCACGTCCATCGCCAGGTCGGCCTTGGCGCGCAGCAGCATGTCGAGGCCGTCCATGTTTTCATCGAGCACGAACGGATGGGGACACTGCCGGCGCACCGCGAGGCACTCCTCATACGTGAGGCACGGCTGCTCGATGTACACATCCACGTCGCGCACCGCCTTCGCCACGCGCACCGCTTCATGTTGCACCCAGCCGGTGTTCGCATCGGCCACGAGCCGGTCGCCCGGCTGGAGCTTTTCCGCCACCGCGAAGATGCGCGCGATGTCCGTATCGGGGTCTCCGCCGACCTTGAGCTGAAAGCGCGTGTAACCTTCCGCGCGATACCCGGCGACTTTCGCCGCCATCTCCTCCGGCGACTCCTGCGAGATGGCGCGGTAAAGCCGCACATTCTCACCGAAGCGCCCGCCGAGCAGCTCGCACACCGGCAGCCCCGCCGCCTGCCCGAGAATGTCCCAGCACGCGATGTCGATCCCGCTCTTCACGTACGGATGCCCCTTGAGCGCCGCGTCCATCGTGCGATTGAGCCGCGTGAGCTGGCGCGGGTCTTCCCCCAGCAAGTGCGGCCCGAGCTCGCGCAACCCCGCCCGCACGCCGTCCGCATAGGCCGGCAGGTAAAACGGTCCGAGCGGACATACCTCCCCATGCCCCACCAGTCCCGCATCCGTCTCCACACGCACGATCGTGCTATCAAACACGGTGACCGATTTGCCCCCGCTCCATTTGTAAGTGGTCTCGTGCAGCGGAAGCTCGACGCGGTAGGCGAGAATGCGGGTGATTTTCATAGGCGTGGCGAGTGGGAGGCGAGGCGATGGATACAACGCCTCGTCCAAGCCGTCTTGGCAAGGCGGCGGAAGCTCCAAATCCTCAAATCGCCCCGCGCCATTCGTGCTGCACCTTCCCATCGACGTCGCGGTGTTCGCACAGGATGGCGCTCTTGCCGTTTTCGCGCCGCAAAGTCACAGAGACGAAGCCGCCCTTCACGCGGTGATAGCGATGATACGCCGGATCCAGCCCCGGCGAGCCGCTCGCGTGACTGTTGCTCGCCGGCCCGCAGGAGAATTCGCGCAGACCGGTTTCCGGATGCACCGAGTGGTATTGCCAGTGCCGGTCGCCGCAGATGACGAACAGGTCCGGCGCGTTCGTCTTCAGCCAGCCGCGCAACTCGTCGCCTTCGGTCTGGAAGCCGGGGTTCGCGTGGTTGTCGTTCTTGTTGCCGCGGTCGGGGCCGACGAGCGGCGTCGGGCTGATCAGCACTTTCCAAGTCGCATCGCTCGCCGCGACGGTGCGCTTGAACCACGCCTTCTGCTCCACGCCCCAAATCGTCTTCGTCGGGCCGTCGGGCCGGAAATTGGGCGTGCGAAAATCCCGCCCATCGGTGAGCCAGATTTGCAGATCGCGCCCCCAGCGAAAGGTGCGATAGCTCAGCTCCCCGAGCGGCACTTGCTGGCGAAAGATGTGCTGCCCCTCCGCATACGTCAACGCACCCAGCTTCGCGCCGGGCGCCGAGTCATTGCGGCAGGTATCGTGATCGTCCTTTTCAAAGTAGCTCGTCACGTTGCGCAGCAGCTCCACCGGGCGCGGCAGGCTGAACATGCGCTGCCAGTGAAAGCGGGCGATCTCCGGCGTCTCCGCGCGCGGCACGTCATTGTCGTAATAGACATTATCCCCCGTGAACGCGACGAAGTGCGGCTGGAGCGCCTGGATCGCCGGGAAGATGGGATGCCCGTCCGGATGATCGCGATCCGGATAGCCCAGACACGTCAGAACACAGAACCGCACGTCGCTCGGCGCGTTCGGCGCAGGCGCGGTGGTGAAACGACCTCGCCACGTCCCATGAACCGGCGCTCCGCCCGGGCCGGTCGTTTCCGTCGCGTAATGGTAGACGGTCGCCGGCTGCAAACCGGCGAGCGCAAACTGATGCGTGAAATCCGTCTCCGCCGAGACCTCGGCCCACTCCGTCACCTGCGCGTCCTGCAAATCCTCCCGCGGGCCGAAGCGCACGCGCACACGGCCGGCGGCTCCGGGACAGACGCCCTCCAACTCCGCGACCGGAATGGTCAGCGGCGCCTGCGGGCCCGTTTCGCCTTTGCCCTTGAGCACGACGCCGTCGCGATTGCGTTCCGCGGCGGCGGTCAGCCGGGTCCAGACGAGCGCCGCGCTTTCCGTCACCTCGCCGACCTTGGTCCCCATCGCCTGCCGCGGCGCCGCGTGCTCCGCGCTCTCCGCCGACAGCGGGATCGCTTCGCCGGCGACGATCGATGCCGCCGCGAGCCGCGCGGAATCCGCCAGAAAATCGCGGCGGGTCAGCGCGCGCGGGGTACGTGGGTGGGCGCTCATGGGGGGAAAGTCCGCCCGCAGCGTGCCTGAGAAAAAACCGGACGCAATTCTTTCCCGCGGGCCGGAGCGCCTCCGCCGCATTCCACCTCTAAAAATATTGCGTCATCCACCCGGCGTTTTCTTAGAATCAATTCGCCACCGGCAAATCGACGCTTTATGCTCCCCTTTTCCTTCTCCCCATGAAGCTGCTCTCTTCCCTCTCCTTTTTCGTTCGGGTGGTCCTCGTCGGGGTGCTGGCCGGGCTCGTCCTGCCGGTTTCCCCGGCCTTCGCCCAAGCCCCGGCGCCCGGCCGCGATCAGACGGATTTCGATAAAGCGCAGCAGGCGACCGACGCGGGCAAGCTGGAGGAGGCGGCCAGCTATTACGAGGCCATCCCGGTGAATTATCCGACCTCGCCCCTCATCCCGGCGGCGACCGTGCGGTTGGGCTACGTCTACTTCCGCTTGCAGCAGTATGACAAGGCGGTGAAGACGCTCCAGACGGTGTCGACGTTGAAGAACGTCCCGCCGGAGATGGCGGAGCTTTCCATGAGCCTCATCCCGCAGGCCCTCTCCGCCAAGGCCGTCGCCGAAGGCCCGAAGAGCCCGCAACGCACGCGGCTGTTCGAGGACGCGATCAAGGGGTTTGACGCGTTCATTCAAAAATACCCGAAGAGCGAGGAGGTGGAGTCGGCCAACTACGGCAAGGCGGTCGCGAATTACCAGATCGAGCAGTACAAGCCGGCGATGGAGGCGCTGCGCGTCAACCTCACCGTGTTCAAACTGAGCGAGGGGGTGCTCGACAGCCAGTACCTGATGGCGCTGACGATGGCGACGGTGGCGAACAAGCAGGCGCAAGAGGGGAAGCCGGAGGACCAGAAAGCCGTCGACGACGGCTTTAAGAACGCCGAGTTGATGTTGGCGGACATCGTCAACAAAGGGACCGACGTGGCGCTGGCGAATGACTCGCGCTTCCAGATCGGCGAGCTGCTCTTCTCACGCGCCGGCTTCTCGAAGGACAAGGAAGCGCAGAAGGCGCTCTTCCAGCGGGCGATGGACGTCTACCGCATCGTGGCCGGCAAGGATGTGATGATCGCGGCACAAAAGGCCCGCATCGAGCGCTTCCGGCAGGCCAAAATCGGCGCCGTGCGGCAGAACGACCTTCCCTTGGTCAAACGATTCAATCGCGCGATCGAGCGCGAACAGGAGAAGCTGTCGAACATCGAGACGCGGCCCGACCAGACGCTGGTGGCCCGGGTGAAAATCGGCCAGGTGTTCTACCAGATCGACCGGCTCGACGAATGTCGTGTGATGCTTTCATACGTGAAGCCGCTGATCGAGGACGAGGACCAGAAGAAGTCGATCGCCTATTACATCGCCCTCTCCCTGGCGCGGCAGAACGCCGACCTGAAAGGCTCGATCCCCGCGCTCGTGGAGCGGACCGAGAAGGTCTACTCGGAATTCACCGCGGCCTACCCCGCCGATCCGATTGCGGAGAACCTCCCGCTCATTGTCGGCGCTGGCTTCATCGATTCCGACCCGCCGAAAGCGGAGAAATATTTCGAGGAGCTCAAGAAGAACTACCCGAACACCAAGCTCGGGCCGACCGCGGGCGCCCTGTCGGTTACGGTGCTCATCAAGCAGAAAAAATACGATGAGGCGCTGGCGGTCGCCACCGAGGCGCTCGCGGGGAATCCGACCAAGGAAGTGGCGGCGGCCATGAAATTCGCCAAGGCCACGGTCTTGCAGTTGCAAGGGAATCTGGCGGAAGCGCTGCCCATCTTCAAGGACGTGCGGGACAACTATCCCGGCACGGAGCAGGCGATCCAGGCGTCCTTTTTCTACCCGCGCTTCCTGGTGGAAGCCGGCGATTTCAGGACGGCACTCCCCGAGCTGCAGAGCTTCGTGAACAAGAACCCGAAAAACCTACTGCTGCCGACTGCGCTCTTTTACCTGGCCCAGGCCCAGGTCGGCACGAGCAGGCCCGCCGAGGCGCTCGCCACTTACAAACGGCTCGCGGATGAATTTCCGCAAGCCGAAGTCGCGCCCTTCAGCTACTTCGAGCGGACGAAAATCCTGGGGCCGGACAAGCCGGACGAGATCATCGCGCTGATGCACGAGTTCATGGAGAAGTACCCGGATGCGGCGTCGCTTTTCCAAGCGTACGATTTCGTGGCGCAAATCGAGATCAGCAAGCAGTACAAGACCGCGGACGGCAAGCCGGACCCGGACAAAAAGGAAACGGGCAGGCTGGCGGCGATCGAGATGTACGAGAAGTTTGCCGGCAACAAGCCCAACGACCCCATGACGGCGCAGGCGCTGCTGCGGGTGGGCACGCTCTGGAAGGAGCTGGCCGAGGGGATGGGCCGCTGGAACCTCGTCCGCCAGGAGGACCGCCCGGAGTGGCAGAAGCGCCTTGCCAGCAGCATGAACGCCGCCGAACGCGTGGTGCGCCAGTTTCCGGACGCGCAGCAGGTGGCGCTCGCCCTGGTGCTCCTGCTCGACGACCAGAAGCTGCTCATCACCGCGAAGCTGAAAACCGATGCGGACGTGGAGGCTTATTTCGAGAAGCTCGCCGACGAGTTCAAGGACAAGCCGCCGACACGCTCGAAGATCGTCTTCACCCTCGCAGGCAACCTGATCGAGAAGGACAAGGCCAAGGCGCTGGGGCTGATGGAGAAAGCCTACGATCCCTCGCTGAAGTACGCGCCGGCGGACATGGACCTCTACGGCACCGGGCTGATCGACCAAAAGAAACTCGCCGAGGCGGAGAAGGTCTACAAGAAGCTCGGCGACGATTACCCGGTCCCCTCCGGCAAGTTGGCCAACGAGGCGCCGCGCGATATCCAGGAGGCGCAGTCGATGATGCTCTTCGGCCTCGGCAAAATCCTGCAGGACCAGGGCAAACCACTGGAAGCGCAGCCCCTCTTCGACGAGCTGGAAAGAAACTACGCCTGGTCGCCGAAGATGGTTGCGGCGAGCCTCGGCATCGCCGAGGCGCTGTACAATCAGAAGAAGTACGACGAGGCGCTCAAGCGCCTGGCGGCGGTCGTGCGCAATGGCAAGGCGCCGGCGGAGTTGCGGGCGAAGGGGATGTTTCTGCTCGCGAAGATCCACGAGGAGATGGGGAACTTCGACGACGCGATCAACAACTACGTGAAGATTTCCGCGATGTACCAAAGCGTGCCGAAGGTCGCAGCCGAGGGGCTCTACCGCGGCGCGCTCTTGCTGGAGAAACAGTCGAAGGGCGAGATTGCCATCCCCACGCCCGTGCCGCGGGCGACGCCGGCGAAGAAGCCGGTCCCCGGTGCCAAGGGCACCCCGGCCCCCACCGAGGTTCCGACCGAAACGGCCTCCGAGTCGTCGACTGCCGCCGCCAAGTAAGGACGGCCCTGTTTTCTCCACCACCTCCAACATGCTGAAGACCGCCCCCCTCCTCCTCGCCGCCCTCGTCTGCCTCGCGACTGCCGGCTGCGAGAAGCCGAAGTCCGCCGCCGAACTGAAAAAAGAGCAGGACAAAGCCAAAATGGAGGATCGCCGGCAACGGGCCGCGAAGTACTATGAGGAGCTCGTCACGAAGTTCCCGGACTCCGAGTTCGCCGAGGATGCGAAAAAGCGCCTCCAGGCACTGGGCCCGGTCGGCACCCCCGGCGCCAAGGCCACTCCAAAGAAGTGACCAAGACCGAACGCACCCAGGCGCTGATCGAGGCGTTTCGGCGGATCTATCCCGACGCGCATTGTGAGCTCGACCACGCCGACGCGCTCCAGTTGCTCATCGCGACGATCCTTTCCGCGCAGTGCACCGACAAGCGGGTGAACTTGGTGACGCCGATCCTCTTCCAGCGCTGCCGGACCGCGCGCGACCTGGCGACGATCCCGAGCGAAGAGCTGGAGACGATCATCCAATCCACCGGCTTTTTCCGGGCGAAGGCGAAGAGCATCCGCGCCTGCGCCCAGGCGCTCGTCGAGCGCCACGGCGGTGAAGTCCCGCACACCATCCCGGAGCTGACGGCGCTCGCCGGCGTCGGCCGCAAGACCGCGAATGTCGTCCTCGGCAACGCCTTCGATATCAACGAGGGCGTCGTCGTCGATACGCACGTCGGCCGCCTCTCGCTCCGCCTCGGCCTCACGAAGCAGACCGATCCGATCAAGGTCGAGCAGGATCTGATGAAGTTGGTGCCGCGCCGCGATTGGACGCTCTTCGCACACTGGCTGATCTTCCACGGTCGCCGCCGCTGTTTCGCCCGCAAGCCGGACTGCGGCGGCTGCGAAGTGCAGGCGCTTTGCCCGAGCGCGTTCAAGGTCCCCGGCGGGGTGAAAGGCGAGCCGGCCAAAACCAAGCGCGGCCGGAAGGTCCCGGGTTCGTAGTTCCGCCTTCAGGCGGTCAGGCGCGATCTTCGGCATGCGACTTGATAATAATCGCAATCTTCTGCTGCAAAGTCACGAATCCCGGGTAAGTTCGCGCCGACTAAATCTCCCCCGCGCTTTGGAACACCTCCCGCCCCTCTCTTCGACCGGCCCTTCACGCGATGGCCCCCAATTCCGGGCTGCCTGCGTCTTGCTGCTGATTTCGCTGATGCCGGCGATGCTCGCGCCGGCCGCGCGGGCGGCGGAGCCGGCGCCGTTCAGCGACGAGGTGCGCCTGCAGATCGCGGAACTCCAAGCCGAGAAATCGACCCGCACGCCGGCGCAGCAGAAGATGGAATCGCGGCTGATCTATGCGGTGAAGCGTCATGGCAAGGTCCCCTTCTCCGCGCGGATGGAGAAGGTGCTGCAAAAGACCGTGACCGTGGAAGCGGACGGCGCGGCGCTGGTCGACATCTCGGCGACGGTGACGCCCGAATTGCTGGGTGCGCTGAGGGCCGCGGGCGCGCAGGGGATCGTCAGCGTGCCGCGGTTTCGCGCGGTGCGCGCGCGGGTGCCGCTCGGGGCGATCGAGAAGCTGGCCGCGCGCGCCGACGTGAAGTTCATCAAGCAGGCCGCGCCGGCTTTCACCCACACGGGACCGATCAATTCGCAGGGCGACACGGCGCACGGCACCGGCGGCGCGACGGGAGCGCGCGCCATCTCCAACGTCACCGGCCTCGGGGTGAAAATCGGCGTGATTTCCGACAGCGCCGATTACCTGGCCAACTCCCAGTCGACCGGCGAGCTCGGGCCGGTGACCGTGTTGGACGACTTCCCCGGCGAGACGGGCGAAGGAACGGCGATGCTCGAAATCGTCCACGATCTCGCCCCGGGAGCGGAGCTTTTCTTCGCCACGGCGTATCACTCGGAGGCGAGCTTCGCGCAGAATATCCTCAATCTCCGCGCGGCCGGCTGCGACATCATCATCGATGACGTCGGCTACTTCGACGAGTCGCCGTTTCAGAACGGGCCGGTGGCCGAAGCGGTCGAGCAAGTGAGCGCGGATGGCGCGCTCGTCTTCAGCGCGGCGGGCAACGAGGGGAACAAGGACCGCGGCACCTCGGGCACCTGGGAGGGCGACTTCGCCGACGGCGGCGCGACCACCGCGCCCATCTCCAAGGCGGGGCGGCTCCACTCCTTTGGTGGGCTCAGCTACAACGTCGTCACCGCCACCGGCTTTGGCGAGACGCTCTTCTGGACCGACCCGCTCGGCGCTTCGAACAACGACTACGACCTCTATGTGTTGAGCTCGGACGGGACGAGCATCGTCGCCTTTTCCAATACCACGCAGAACGGTTCGCAGGATCCCGTCGAAGTCATCGCGCAATCGCAGCAGCCGATCTCCGCCGGCATGCGGCTCATCGTCGTGAAGGCGGCGAGCGCCGCGCCGCGCTTCCTGCAAGTGAGCACGCTGCGCGGCACGCTGACGACCTCCACCAATGGCAAGGTCGCCGGCCACGCCGCCTGCCCGAGCGTGCTCAGCGTGGCGGCCGTGAGCGCCTCGGCGGGGACGGCGTTCACGACGGCCAACCGCGTGGAGACGTTTTCCTCCGACGGCCCGCGGCGTTTCTTTTACAACACCGACGGCACGCCGATCACGCCCGGCAACCTTTCCGCGACCGGCGGGCGGGTCTTGCAAAAACCCGACATCGCCGCCGCCGACCGCGTCGCCACCTCGGTGCCGGGATTCTCCTCCTTCGCCGGCACCTCCGCGGCAGCCCCGCACGCCGGCGCGATCGCCGCCCTGCTGAAATCGCAGAATCTCAAGATGACATCGCAGGAACTGCGGGCGGCGCTGATCGCGAACGCCATCGACATCGAGGGCCCCGGCGTGGACCGCGACACGGGCTACGGCATCGTGCGACCGGGGCCGACACTGCTCACGCTGCCGGCCGGCGCGAAGGTGGAAAAGGTGAGCGTGAGCATCGCCGCGGAGTCGTTCCTGCCGCCGAACGGCGCGCCGGATCCCGGCGAGCAAGTTACGGTGGCGCTCGCTTTGCGCAACACGGGCGGCGCGGCGAATGGCAACGTTCGGGCGACGCTCCTGCCGGCGCCCGGGCTCACGAATGTCACCGGTCCGCAGACCTTCGCGCTGGGCGCCGGTCAGACCGACACGAAGAACTTCTCCTTCACCGCGAATGCGGTGCTCGGCGGCAAGATCACGCTCACCTTCGCGATCGCGGATGACGCGGTGACGTACGCGCCGGTGACGCAGACGTTCGCGCTCGGCAGCCTCGGCGCCCCGCAGACCTTTTCCAATGCGGCGCAGATCACGATCAACGACTACGCCGGCGGCACGACGTCCGCCGCGGCGACGCCGTATCCGTCGACAATCGACGTGGCGGGCGTGAACGGCTCGGTCGGCAAAGTGACGGTGCGCCTGAATGGTTTCAGCCACACCTATCCCGGCGATGTGAAGGTGATGCTCGTCAGCCCCAACGGCACGCCGGTGATGCTGATGGCGTACGGCGGCGGCGGGACGAACGCCTCGTCGACCAACCTGACGTTCGACGACGCGGGCAGCACCAACTTTACGCCGAGCGTTTCGGGAACCTATCACCCGATCGACAACAGCCTCGGCGGCTTGTTCGGCGACCCCTTCCCCGCGCCGGCCCCGGACACCTACTTCACGGAACTGGCGGCCTTCATCGGGAACACCGCGAACGGCACCTGGTCGCTCTATGTGGTGGACGATGGACCGGGCGATATCGGCATGATCGACGGCGGCTGGACGCTGAACATCACGCCCGTCGTTTACAGCAACCCCGCCGTCGCGGGCGCGGATCTCGCCGTCGCGATGGCGGCTTCCTCGCCGGTCGTGACGAGCGACCAGGAGATCGTCTACACGGTGACCGTCTCCAACAACGGCACCGCCGACGCGACGGGCGTGCAGGTGAGCGATGCGCTGCCGCAGGGCCTGGCGCTGGTGTCGCTGACGGCCTCGCAAGGCTCCAGCTCGAACCTCGGCAACCTGCTCATGGCGGCGCTCGGCACCATCCCGGCGAAGGGCTTCGCGACGGTGACCATCCACGCGACGCCGACGCAGAACGGGGCCTTTTCGAACACCGCGAGCGCCACCACCACCGCCGTCGATATCGATCCCACCAACAACAGCGCGACGCTCGGCGGACTCACGGGCGCACCCAATCTGACGCTGGTCCAGCCAGCCGGCTGGAGCGATCGCATCGTTCTTTCTTCCGTGACCGGCACCAACACCGACAGCGGCCTGGTGACCGACCCGCGCTACCTGGATTTCGCCGTCGGCAATGTCGGCACGGCGGACGCGAACGCCTACTTCACGATGAAGCTCTTCATCGACGGCGTGCTCACGCGCACCATCCAGCGGCAGCTCGCGCTCGCGGTCAATGGCGTCTACCGCGTGGAGGACATTCCCATTCCGGCGCTCACCGCCGGCCCGCATGCCATCCGGGTCCAGGTCGATACCACGGGCGCGGTGAGCGAGTCGAACGAGCTCGA
>DASYIS010000101.1:0-15999 GCA_035997375.1 Chthoniobacteraceae bacterium | reverse complement strand
TCGGGAGGAATTGGGTGTGAAGAGCGACTCGAAATGGATGCGCGAGGCTATACTAGCCAGTTATGCCGAAGCGCAGGGCGTGCGCGACGCTGAGATAGCGAAAGAGAAGCTGCGACTTCACGGAGCTGGCTGAATATGTTTCCGAGCCCAACCGTTGGTGCCCAAGTGTCCGATTGTGCGTACTTTACGCAAAAGCCAGGCCCGGAATGAACCGGGCCTGGCTGGGTTTGCGGAATGCTCCTCGGCGACTTTACGCCAACTCCCGGATGGTGAAGTCCGAGGTGTCGCCGATCTCGAACACGTCGGTCGTGTTCTTCGCGAGCTTGTACTTCACCGCGCCGATCTTCACGGAGCCGATCTGCTGGGCGACGAAGCCGAAGTGATCGCCGCCGCCGGCGGTGCCGTGGACTTCGCCCTTGATCACGATGCTCGCGATGCGGGCGATCGCCGTCGACGTGCCACCGGTGAGCGCGGTGTCGTCGGCGTTCCCGAAGAAGATCGGGTCGGTCACGTTGCCGGCGTTCGTCTTCGCGCCGGCGACGATGCTGCTCGCGGTCCAGTTGCCGTTGACGGTGATGGCGCCGATCTGCGCGTGGCTGTTGTTGGCCGCGAGGCCCCCGAGGATGTCGGAGTTGGCGACGCTTCCGCCGACGCTCACGCTCTTCACCGCGACCGAGGTCTTGCCGGTGAGCGCGCCGCCGCCCTCAATGATGTACGGCGTGCCCGCCAGGCCGACGATGTCGCCCTTCACGGTCACCGCGCCGACGGAGGTCTTGGCATGGATGCCCGTGACCGCAGCGGCCTCGGTCACCAGCAGGGAGCCGCCGACCTTCACCGAGCCGATCTTGCCCAGGCTGCTGATCTCGGCGTTCACCTGATCGTGCCCGATGCTCACCGAGGCGATGTCGCCGCCCGCGATGAGGTAGCCGTTGATGAAGTTGTCGCCGCCGATTTGCGAGCCACCGATGGTGACGGCGCCGAGGTTGCCCGCGGCGTTGATGCCACCCGAGGCGGTGCCCTCCCCGCCGCGGAGGTCATGGCCGATCTTCACCTTGCCAATGCTCCCGCCCGCCGTGGTCTGCACGAGACCGGAGAAGAGCGTGTCGCCGCCGATGATGGAACCGCCGACGGTGAGCGAGGCGAGGTTGCCCCCCACCGTGAGACTCGCAGTGTTGATGTCGCCCTTCACGGTGACGGCGCCGCTCTTGCCGGCGAGTTGGCTGACGTAGGTGTCGCCGAAGATATCGTGCACGGGAAGGGTGCCGACACCGAGGCTGCCCACAGTGAGGTTCTTCACGGCGGCGGCCGGCGTGGCGGCGTTGCCGATGGTGAAGTGCTCGACGTTGCCGGGCACCGTCACCGCGCCGAGATCGACGCCGGTGGCATCGAGGAAGCCGAGGTTCACGTGTCCGTCGCCGCCGGCCGCGGTGGGCATGGCCTTGATGGTGAGGTTCGCGCCGTCGAACGTGTTGTTGAGCTGCAGCTTGAGGAAGCTGGCGTGCGTCCCGTCGCCCGCGAGCAGGTCGAAGTCCGCGTTGTGCAGATCGCCCTTGGTCACGTTCACCGTCACCTTGTCGCCGTCGTTATCCATGAAGGTCGCGGTGTGGCCGTTGTTGCTGTAGACCGGGTCCACGAAAGTCCCGGAGGGTCCGCCGTAGACGATGCGGGCCGAGCCGGCCTGGCCGTTGCCCGAGAACTCCGCGCCGACCAGGAGATCGGCGAAGCCGTCGTGGTTCACGTCGCCGGCACTGCTGACCGAGACGCCGGTCGCGCTCCCCGAGGTGGCGCCCTTCAGGATGAGGCCATCCTTGATCGTCAGGGAGTTGAGCGACGTGCTGGCGTTGAAGGCGCCGTCCTTGCCGAACACGACGTAGGCCGCGCCCGGGATCTGCCCGATGCCGATGTGGGCGCTGAAGGCGCCGACGATGAGGTCGCCGTGGCCGTCGCCGTTCACGTCGCCGGCGCTGTGGATCGAGGTCCCCGCCAGGTCGGCGGTCAGGGAGCCGGTGAGCTTGAAGCCATCGGCGCCGGTCTGCGTGCCGAGGGTGACCGTGGTGCCGAAGCTCGACGATTTGCCGAAGACGACATAGGCCGCGCCCGCGTCGCCGGCCGCGTCGTTGTTGAGCGGCGCGCCGACGCCGATTTCCGCGAGGCCGTCGCCGTTCAGGTCGTTGAGGATGGCGACCGAAGCACCGGCCTGGTCGCCGTCGCCGGCGCCGAGGAGGCGGAAGCCGTTCGCACCGCCGAGGCCGGAGAGCGGCTGGTTCGTCCCGAAGCCTGCGCTGCCGAAGACCACGTAGGAGACGCCGCGGGTCGCGCCCCCGCCGTTGGCCAACTGGGCGCCGACGATGACATCCGAGTAGCCGTCGCCGTTCACGTCGCCGCCACCGGCGACCTTGCCGCCAGCGAAGTCGCCCGTCGCGATGCCGCTGAGTTTCACGCCGTCAGCCGCTTGCATGATGCTGGTGAAGACATTGCTGCGGGAGCCGCTCTTGCCGTAGATGACATAAGCCGCGCCGCTGTGCACGGCGTCGCCGTCGGCCTCGGTCGCACCGACGAGAACGTCGGCCAGGCCGTCACCGTTGAAGTCGCCGGCGCCGGCGACCGATGCGCCGAGATGATCCATGGTGTGTGTGCCGATGACCTCGAAGCCATTTTTCCCGTCGAGACTGCTGACGTTAAACGTGGTCGGGAACGTGCCGCCGTGGCCGTAGATGACGTAGGCTTCACCGCGCTCGATGGAGTTGCCGGCGGCCTTTGGTGCGCCAACGATCAGGTCGGCGAAACCGTCGCCGTTCACATCGCCCGCTGCGGCGACCGAGGTGCCGAATTGGTCGCCGTCCGCCTCGCCGTAGAGCGCGACGATGTTGCTGGAGTTGAGCGAGCCGGCCGAGAGCGGGAACGGCACGCCGCCTTCCTTGCCGAAGACGATGTACGCCGCGCCTTGCGTGCCGCCGCCGCTGCCGGCAAAGGGCGCGCCGATGATGAGGTCGCCGATCCCGTCGCCATTCACGTCGCCGGCGTCGCTGACGCTGTGGCCGAAGTTTTCGCCGGGGCCGGCGCCGCCGATGCCGCTGCCAATGGCCGCGGTGATGGCGCCGAGGTCGAAGTTGGCCGAGACGAAGGCGGGCGCGATCCGCGATTCGAGGGCTTCCACCACGCTGTGCTGGCGGGTGGACTTGCTGTTGTTTTTGCGGTTGTTTTTCATAGTGGTTTGATGGCTGAGGGTTTGTTTGGTCGTGAGTGAGTTGATGGTGGGGTTCGCGGAAATGGCGGGCTGTTGCATGGGTCTGTTTTCCCACCTTTCGCGAAATCGCGGAATACGACCTCGGCGCTACCAAAAAGCGCCTCGCGGCCGTGCTGAAAAAAGCGCCCGTATGCGCGTTTGCGCCTGATTTCATGCGGGTGCGCCGCATTTTGCATCCCTTGTCACGCCGGGCTCGCGTTTCTAGTTCAATCGTGTTACTTCCGGTCTCGCATCGCCATTCCCCGCCTTATTTCGATGAGCATCACCAAGCGAATTTTGCTGCACGTCGGGCTCGGCGCGGCGCTCGTCCTCGCGGTGGTCGCCACCGTTACTTACCGCTCGGTTTTTTCCGCCACCGAGCAGCGCGTCGTCGCGCAACTGGATACCTATGTGACCGAGCGGACGCGGCGGGAGGAGGCGAGCTTCAAAGTGGTCTATGCGAACCTCGCGACCGCGCGCAGCCTCTTCCTGGGAGAGATCAGCAAGCCGATCCCAGCGGATATCGACGCGCAGTGGAACGCCGTGATTATGCAGGATCCCGATGGCGCTTGGCGCAGCCCGCGCAGCCTGGGCCGCCCGTCATTCTGGGGCCGCCCCGATTTTCAGCGCACGCCGGTGATGCAGCAGCGCACGCTCGCCGCGCTGCATGTGCTGCGCGAGCTGGAGCCGGGTTGGAAGACCGCCTTCCCGAGCGTCTTCTTCAATTTCCCCGCGTGCAGCGTCGGGTTCAATCCGCTCCAGCCCAACTGGACGTGGGACGTGAAGGCCGATTTCGCGATCGAGAAGGAGGATTGGTATTACCCGGTGACGCCGGAGAACGATCCGGCGCGCGAGTTCCACTGGACGCCGCTTTGTCCCGACCCGGTCACCAAGCTCTCCGCCGCCACGCTGCTCGCGCCCATCTATCAAGGCGACGAATGGGTCGGCATGATCGGCCACGACTATGATGCAGGCCGTCTCATCAACGAGGTGGTCCACAGCGAGCTCGCGGGAGCGACGCATCTCATCGTGCGTGGCGATGGCCGGCTGATGGCTTACGAAAAGCTGCAGCCGGCGATCGCGAAGAGCGAAGGGGAGCTGACGGTCGCGCAGGCCGGCGACCCCGCGCTCGCGAACCTGCACGCGCTGGTGATGAAAGCCGGCGGGGAACGCACGTCCGGCGTGGAGCCGATCGGCCGCAACTACTACTCCGCGTCGCGGCTGCGGCTGCCCGGGGCCGACTGGTATTTCGTCACCACCATGCCGCAGTCCTTTGTGCAGGCGCAGGCGTTTACCTCCGCGCGCTGGGTGCTCTGGAGCGGCGTCGCGTCCCTCGCGCTTCTGCTCGCCGTTTTCGGCGGCGTGTTGCGGCGCCTGGTCAGCCGGCCGCTTTCCGAGCTGACGCACGCGACGGATGCGCTGAGCGCCGGCACCGAAGCCGTCCCGCTCCCCGCGGTGCGCGACGACGAGCTCGGCGCGCTCGCGAAATCCTTCGGCATTATGGTGGAAAAGGTCGCCGAGCGTGAAGGCGAGCTGCGCGCGCTGAACCTCGGCCTCGAGCTCCGCGTGGCCGAGCGCACGGAGGATCTGCACCAGGCGTTGGCCCGCGAAAAGGAGCTGAGCGAAATCAAGAGCAGCTTCGTCTCGATGGTCTCGCACGAGTTCCGCACGCCGCTCGGCGTCATCGTTTCCGCGGCCGATGTGCTGCGGCGTTACTACGACAAAATGGTGCCGGCGAAACGTGACCGCCACCTGGAGATGATCTTCCGCTCCACGAAGACTCTCGCCGTGCTGATCGACGAGGTGCTGCTCCTTGGCCGCGTCGAGGGGGGACGCATGAAGTTCGAGCCCGTGCCGATGGAGTTGGGCAAGTTTTGCCGCAGCCTGTGCGACGAGGTCTTCTCGGCGACCGGCGGTGTGTGCGCGATCCACGTGGAGCTCGAGGGAATACTGACCGGCGCGATCGCGGACGAAGCGCTGTTGCGGCACATTCTCACCAATCTGCTCTCGAATGCCTGCAAGTATTCGGACCCCGGCCAGCAGGTCGACTTCGAATGTCGGCGCGCGGGAGACTCGGCGGTCTTCGTGGTGCGCGACCACGGCATCGGCATTCCGGAGGAGGACCAGGCACAGCTCTTCACCTCCTTCACCCGCGCGCGCAACGTCGGCTCGCGTCCCGGCACGGGCCTCGGGCTGGTCGTGGTGCAGCGCTGCGTGACGCTGCACGGCGGCGAGCTGACCATGGTCAGCAAGGTCGGCGTGGGGACGACCGCGACGGTGACGCTGCCGCTGTTCGTAGTTCCGCCTTTAGGCGGTCTGGACACGGCTCCGTTGCCCGCCGGCGGAACGACGAACGCCGTGGGTGCATAGTTCGTTAGTACTATTCCCGCCGGATGCCCGCTGCGCCAACGTCGAGCTTTCGCATGAGTATCACCCAGCGCATCCTGCTTCACGTCGGCCTCGGCACGGCGCTGGTCGTGGCGGTGGTGACGGCGGTGACCTACCGCCTGGTCTATGAGGCGCTGCAGGCGCGGGATTTGAAGCAGCTCGAGATTTACGTGCAGGAGCGGACGCGCCGGGAGGAGAACGGCTTCCGCACCATCTACAGCAACCTCGAAGTGGTGCGCGGCCAGTTCCTGAAGCGCGACCGGGAGCCGGCGCCGCCCGATCTGCAGGAGCGATGGAACCAGCGTTTCATGCTCTATCCCGATGGCGCGTGGCGGAGCCGCGAGGAGTTTTTCAGTCCCCGCGTCTACTCGAATCTCTGGCTGCGCAAGGACGTGCCGCTCACCCCGCAAATCATGACGCGCATCCTGCGCGCCCAGGAAATCTGCGAGGACGTCGAGCCCGGCTGGGTCGACTCGTTCATCAGCCTCTATTTCATCCTGCCGGGGCCGGCGACCATGGGCTTCGATCCGCGCATCGCTCGCTGGTCGTGGCAGACGCCCGGCGACTACGATCTCGAAGCGGAGGAGTGGATGAAGGAATCGACGCCGGAGAGGAATCCCTCGCGCGGCTTCACGTGGACCGGCGTCTTCGTCGATCCGCCGTCGGGCAAGCCGTTCGTCACCGTCCAGTTGCCCGTGGAAAAAGACGGCGTGCAGATTGCCACGGTCGCGCACGACATGCACATCAACCAGCTCTTCGAGGAGATGGCGCGCAGTGATTTTGAAGGCGCCACGCACATGATCTTCCGGCCGGATGGACGCCTGATCGTGCATCAAGGCTTGCGCGAAAAAATCCTCGCCAGCAACGGCGCGCTCACCGCGGAGAGTTCCGGCGATCCCGCGCTGGCCAACCTGTACCGCCTGGCGGTGGCGCAACATAAACCGCAGTTCTCGGGCTTCGAACCGGTGAGCGCATCGTACTTTTCCGCGTCGCGCCTGCCGGGAGCGGAATGGTATTTCGTGACCATGATGCCGCAGGCCACCGTCCAGCGGCAGGCCTCGGCCAGCGCGCGCTGGGTGCTCTGGAGCGGGCTCGTTTCGCTCGCGCTCGTCTTGGGCTCCATCGCCTGCGTCCTGCGCAGACAGATTGCGCGGCCGCTCCGTGCGCTGACCGGCGCCGCGCGCGCCATGAGCGCCGGCGCCCCCCGCCAGCCGCTCCCCGCGCTGCACCGCGATGAGTTGGGCGAGCTCGCGGCGTCCTTTGGCGAAATGATGGAGAAAGTCGCCGCGCGGGAGAACGACCTGCGCCAGCTCAATCAAGACCTCGAGCAGCGCGTCGCCGCGCGCACCGAGGCGTTGCACGACGCGCTCGAGCGCGAGAAGGAGCTCAGCCAGATCAAGAGCAGCTTCGTTTCCATGGTCTCGCACGAATTCCGCACGCCGCTTGGCGTCATCATGTCGGCCACCGACGTGCTTTCCCGCTACTTCGAGCGGCTGGCGCCGGAGAAGCGCGCGCGGCATTTGGAGATGATTTCCCGCTCCACCAGGAACCTCGCGGCCTTGATCGAGGAGGTGCTGCTGCTCGGCCGGGTGGAGGAGGGGCGGATGAAGTTTGCCCCCGTGCCGGTCGATCTTGAAAAGTTCTGCCGCAGCCTGACCGACGAGCTCTACTCCGCCACGGGCGGCGCCTGCCCCATCCGCCTGCACATCGCGAATCCGCTCGAGGGGGCGATCGGCGACGAGTCGTTGCTCCGGCACATCCTGTCGAATTTGCTCTCGAATGCGGTGAAGTATTCGACGGCCGGCGAGCCGGTGGAGTTCGCGGGCCGGCGCGCCGGGGGCGAGGTCGTCTTCACGATTCGCGACCGCGGCATCGGCATCCCGGAGGAAGACCGGCCGCAGCTCTTCACCTCCTTCATGCGCGGGCGCAACGTCGGGACGCGGCCCGGCACCGGACTGGGCCTCGTCGTCGTGCAGCGCTGTGTGCAACTGCACGGCGGCGAACTGTCGATCGAGAGCAAGCTCGGCGAAGGGACCACGGCCACCGTCGTGCTCCCCGTCTTTCCCCCCGCCGTGCCATGAGCGTCGCCCGCAAACTCCTGCTCCACGTCGCCCTCGGCGCCGCGTTTGTCGTCGCCGTCGTGACGGCGGTGACGTACTGGCTCGTCTTCGACGCGCTGAAAAAGAGCGGCTTGCGCAACCTGGAAATCTACGTCACCGAGCGCGCGCAGCGGGAGGAGGCGCGCTTTCAGCAGGTGCAGTCGAACATGCTGCTCGTGCGCGGCCAGTACCTGAAGCGCCTCGAAAAACCGATGCCCGCGGAGTACCTGGAGGAGCGCTGGAACCATTGGTACGAAAAATTCCCGGACGGCGCGTGGCGCACGCGCAAGGAGTTCGTCACTCCGCAGCAGGCGCGCGTCGCGTCCAGCTTGTGGGCGGATCGGGAGTGGCCGGCGACGCCGGAGCTCCGGCGGCAGGCGCTCATCGCGCAGGAACTCTGCGACGAGATGTTGCCCGGCTGGGTCGACACGTTCCCGAGCTACTATTTCCAGTTCCCCGCGCCGGGTCTTTTGAATGTGGGCGTCGACACTTTCCTCTGGGACTGGTCATTGAAAATGCCGGCTTCCTTCGACACCACGGGCGTGGAGTGGATCGCGCTCGCGCTGCCCAAAAGCAACCCGCCGCCCGATGTCTTTTCCTGGACCGGTGTGCAGAAGGACGACGTGATCCCGGAGCCGCTGGTCGACGTCTATTTGCCGGTGGTGAAGGACGGCGTTTTTCTCTGCTCGGTCGGCCACAACATGCCGATGGGCCGGTTGCTCGACGGCGCCACGCGCAGCGAAATCCCCGGCGCGTCGCACTTCATCTTCCGCACCGACGGCCGGCTGATCGCGCATCCCACCAAGCGCGCGGAGATCCTCGCCAGCAACGGAATGATGAAGGCGCAGGACTGCGGCGACCCCGCGCTGGCGAGCCTCTACAAGATTGCCGTCGCGCGGTCGGACCGGCGCTTCTCCGGCTTCGATCCGGCGAGCGACACGTATTACAGCTTCGCGAAAATGGCCGGCCCGGAGTGGTTCTACGTCACCACGATGTCGCGAGACTATTTGCAAGCGCAGGCCTCTGCTTCCGCGCGCTGGGTGCTCTGGAGCGGACTGGCTTCGCTCGCGCTCGTGCTCGGTTTTCTCGCGGTGATGGTGCGGGTCCAGATCGCGCGGCCGCTCGCTTCTCTCACGAGCGCCACGAAAGCCATGAGCGCCGGCGCCGGGCCCGTCCCGGTGCCGTTGCAAGGCGGCGACGAATTGGGTGAGCTCGCGGCTTCGTTCCGCGAAATGGTGGACCGCGTGGCCGCGCGCGAGGGCGAGCTGCGCCAGCTCAATCTCGGCCTCGAGCAGCGCGTGACCGCGCGGACCGAAGACCTCCGACAGGCGCTGGAGCGCGAGAAGGAGCTGGGCGTCTTGAAGAGCAATTTCGTCTCGATGGTGTCGCACGAATTCCGCACCCCGCTCGGGGTCATCATGTCGGCGGCGGAGGTGCTCGCGCGCTACTTCGACCGCCTGCCGCCGGCCAAGCGCGAGCGGCACCTGGAGATGATCTTCCGCTCGACGAAAAACCTCGCGGGACTCATCGAAGAAGTGCTCCTGCTGGGCCGGGTGGAAGAGGGCCGCCTGCGTTTCGCGCCGGTGCCGCTGGATCTCGACAAACTCTGCCGCACGCTTTGCGACGAGCTGCTCTCGGCGACGAACGCCGCGTGCCCGATTCGCTTCGCCGCCGCCGGCTCGCTCGAGGGCGCGGTGAGCGACGAGGCGGTGCTGCGCCATGTGCTCTGCAATTTGCTGACGAACGCGGTGAAGTATTCCGAGCCGGGCACGCCGGTGGATTTTCGCGCCGAGCGCCGCGGCGGCGACGTGGTCTTCACCATCCGCGATCGCGGCATCGGCATCGCGCCGGAGGACCAGGCGCAGCTCTTTTCTTCGTTCATGCGCGGGCGCAACGTCGGCCCGCGTCCCGGCACCGGTCTCGGCCTCGTCGTCGCGCAACGCTGCGTGCAACTCCACGGCGGCACGCTCGTGCTCGAAAGCGCCTTGGGCGAAGGCACCGTCGCCACCGTCACGCTCCCTGTTTTCACCGATCCGCCAACCTCCACTCCGACCACGCCATGAAGACGATCCTGATCATCGAAGACCAGCCCGACATGCTGGAAAACATCGCCACCATTCTCGAGATGGAAGGCTACGCCGTGCTCACCGCGAGCGATGGCCAGGACGGCTTTGCGCGCGCGCAGGAGGAAAAGCCCGACCTCATTCTCTGCGACGTGATGATGCCGCAGATGGACGGCCATCAAGTCCTGCAAGCCCTGCGCGGCGACCAGACGATCGCCGGCACGCCGTTCATCTTCCTGACCGCGAAAGGCGAGAAGCGCGACCAGCGCACCGGCATGAATCTCGGCGCCGACGACTACCTCACCAAGCCCGTCACCGCGACCGATCTCCTGGCTGCGGTGAGCGCGCGCTTCGACCGCGAGCTCAAGCGCCCGACCGGCGGATTCGATCCCGACTTCTCGTCGCCGGCGCCGCTCCAGGCGAAACTCAACCTCACGCCGCGCGAAGCCGAAGTCCTCCTCTGGGTCGCGCAAGGCAAGTCGAACCCCGAGATCTCCGCGATCCTCGGCGCGGCGGAGAACACGATCAAAGTCCACCTCGGCCACATCTTCGAAAAGATCGGCGCCGACAACCGCCACGCGGCCACGCTCACGGCGCTGGAGGCGCTCGGGAGCCGGTGATCGTCGCGGTCGCCCGGCGGGCTGTTCTTCGGGTAATGAAACCGAGGCCGGGCCGCTGCCAAATTTCTTTCTTTATTACTCTTTTCTTTACTTGCATGCGCCGCGCGCGCCGCCTAAGACCGCGAGCGGCCCGGGCGGCTTTTTGACTGTGCGCGGACAGGCGTGCGGCGGAGCGGTTCGAGGCCGGAAAGGACTCCCTATGAATAAACTTCGAGGAACGTCGATGAGCGGGTGGCTCCCCTCCGTGGCGGCGGGCACGCTCTGGATGATCGCAGGTTGCGACCGCACCCCGCCCTCCGCCGCCCCCGCGACGCCGGAACCGGTGCCGACCGCCGTCTCGGCGCCGGTGAAGGAGACGGTCTCCCCTCCCTCCGCGGCGCCGGCGTTTCCTCCGCCGCAACTCAGTGGAAATATCCCCGTCGTGATTCCGGATCATAACAGCCAGGATTCACCCGAACAGGCACGGCCGTTTTTCGATACCTTCTCGTGGCAATCTTTCGTCGCGCTGAATTGGCCCGCCAAGTCCGATCCGCGGGGCGTGCCGGAGCAACCGGACAACCCCGGCGTTTTCATCAAAGCGCCCAACGGGTCGCCGGTCGTTTGGGGCACGTATAAGACCAGCGACGACCTGTTCGCGCAGGGCGACGCGCGGCCTTCGCCGTGGGATTTCAGCGATCCCGCGACCAGTGCTTATCCGGCCGGGACCCGCGTCCTGGCGCGAGTGACCAAGACCGGTCCGCTGTCGGACGTGAAGGAGGCGTTTTCCTATCCGCTGATCGATCAAAACCGCCAATACGTCCGTTACGAAGTGCGGTACAACAAGGCCTTCTATGATTTCGTGCGCGGCGCGGACGACCAGCCCAAGTCCTGGCTCTATCTGTTGCGCAACCTCGTGGCGGTGCAACCGGTGGCGATGCCGGTGAGCGCGCCGCCCGCGACCGTCGGCGCGACGATGCTGAAAGCCTCCTGGAAGGAGATGACGCCGGCGGATCTCGCCGGCGGCCGTTATTACGTCGTCGACGCCATGGTGCAGGATGTCGGAGAAAAGACATTCAAGCAGAAAAAGGTGGGGCTCGTCGGCTTGCACATCGCGCAGAAGCTCACGGTGTTTCCGGAGTGGATTTGGTCCACCTTTGAGCAAGTGGACAACGTGCAACGCGGACCGGGGGCCAAGCCGGAGACGCCGATCTCTTTTAACAACGGCCAGCCCGAGCCGAAGACCCAGGGCGGCTGGGCGGATCGGCCGACGGGCCCGCTGGAGCCCGACCCCGCCAAACGGACACCGGTGCAGGTGACGCGGCTCAATGCCATTCCGGTCACGCCCGCGGGCGCCTCCACGAAGGATCTGAACGCCGCCTGGCAGGCCGCGCTGCGCGGGACGGTGTGGGAACACTACGAGCTCGTCACGACGCAGTGGCCGACCGCGCCGAAGGACTTTGCCACGGTCGAGGCCGGCGGGACTTATCCCGAGAATGCGGGCAAGCCGTTTCCGGAAAAGGGCGTGACCAATACCACGATGGAAACATATTTCCAGAACGCCACGGACGCGGCCGCGGCCGGCGGGAACAGTTGCATGAGCTGCCATTACAACGCGGGGCAATCGGATTTCAGCTGGGGCCTGAATCGCCGCGCGCATTAGCCAACCAAGGAACACTTATGAGCCAGGACCCAAATCAACCCGCCGACTGGTGGATGTATCACGGCGATCCCGCGCACACGGGCTATGTCGGCGGCGGCAGCCGGATCACTTCGCAAAACGTCGGCGCCTCGCTGAAGCTGCTGCACGCGATCCAACTGCGCGGGCCGGTGATGTCCGTGCCGGCGCTCGTCGGTGGCTATGCCTATGTCGGCACGGCGAACAGCAAGGATGCGCCCGGCGCGAATGGCGGCTCGTTCTTCAAGATCAATCTCGAGACGGGCGTCATCGAGCAGACCTACTCCTGGGCGATCGATCTGCTGGAGCGCGACTCGCATGGCTTCACCGGGATGGCTTGCACGCCGGCCGTGGCGGACGGGCGGGTGATCTTCAGCGCGCTGGACGGGCAGGTCTATTGCCTCGATCAGGCGACGCTGAAGTTGTTGTGGAAGACCAACCTGCGGCACGCCGATCCCGCGCAAAATCAGCCGGTGGAGAATACGGTGGGCCAGTTCCCGCCGGGGTCGGGCGAGGTGGATCAGCCGGCGCCGCCGGTCGCGGGTTGGTCGTCGCCGGTGGTGGCGGGGGGCAAGGTCTTCGTCGGCGTCGGCGAGGGGGAAAACCCGAGCGCCTATGGGTTTGTCTATTGCCTGGATGCGCAGACGGGCAAAGTCCGGTGGCTCTTCTGCACATGCCAGTTCACGGCGTTCCGGGACAACCAACCCAACGTGCTGCCGAACGACGTCGTAGCCGACCCCGCCAAACTGCCGGCGGGCTTCACCATCCACCGGCGGGACCTCGTGTTTCGCGGCGCCTCGGTCTGGGCGGGCATCGCCTACGATGCCGACCTCAAGCGGCTCTATTGCTCCACCGGCAATCCCAGTCCCGACGGCGTCCTGCCGACGCCCGGCTATACCAACGGCCTGCTCGTGCTCGACGCCGAGACGGGGAACTTCGTCAAATTCCGGCAATTCCCATGGGATGGGAGCTACCGCGTCTCCGATGCCGACGTGGATGTCGGCGGGTCCGCGACGCTCTTTATCCGGCAGGGCCGCAAAGTGGTCGGCCTGGGTTGCAAGAACGGATGCTACATGATCCTCGACGCGGAGACGCTGGAGCCGGTTGTGGATTGGAGACAAATGCTCCCCTTTTATAATGACGGGACACAAATCCCCACCGTCGATCCCCACGGCGACGCCGAGCAGGTTCCCAACCCGCGCCTCACAAACGAGCAATCCAACACCGCCAATGCGGCGACCGGGGCCGACACCGAGAACTTCTACGGGACCTATAGCACGGCCGCGATTCATCCCGGCCTGCAGCGGCTCTTTATCGGCATCGGTGGAAATAACTATCATCTGATCGCTCCGGGCATCGACACGGAGACGACCCCTTTCATGCGCGCGATGGATTGGAACACCCTCGAGGACGCGTGGCCCATGGATGACAATAATCCGAAGCGCTACCTCAACGCCCGCCCGCCGATGTATACCAATGCCACGGAGAGCGGACTGAGCATTCCCGCGGTCGTGAATGACGTGGTCTTCATGGCGACAAGCCACATTTCGCTTTATGCGTTCAACGCGGCCGACGGGTCGCTCCTTTGGCAGGACCGGCTTGGCGCGGAAACCGGCGGCCTCAACAGCGGCTACGGCTACTGTCTTGGGGCGGCGATCTGGGGCGACTATGTCGTCGCCGGCGCACTCATCACCGGGCGCGATGGCGGCGTGCTGAAAATTTACAAACTTTCCGCGTAACCTAACACGACTCCGAATATGAAAACATTGATTGTGCTCGGCCTGCTCACCGGCCTGGACAACCTCCAGGTCAGCCCCGCCTTGGGGATGATGCCGATGACGACGGCGCGACGGTGGATGTTCGCGCTGATGTTCGGCCTGTGCGAGGCGCTGATGCCGCTCCTCGGACTCTGTATCGGCCATTCGCTGCATGAGACCTTTGCGCCCATTGCCGAGACGCTTGGCCCGGTCGTCATGCTCGTTTGCGGCGCGGCCATCATCATCCTCGCGCTGCGGCAGCGGGATGTCACCGCCCTCGTCTCGAGCCGCTGGACGCTGATCGGCCTCCCGCTTTCGCTCAGCATCGACAACCTGCTGGCGGGACTCGGGGCCGGCGCGAGCGGCTATCCGCTCTGGCTGGCGGCGGTGGTCATCGGCGGTCTCAGCACCGCGTTGTGTCTCATCGGTCTCGCAGCGGGGAAATATGTTACCCGCTGGTTCCCCGGCAAGATCGAGATGGTGAGCGGCAGTTACATGGTGGTGATGGGGCTTTGTATGCTCTTTAATCCCTTCGGCCGGTGAGCCCATGGAACTCGTCGCCAACGGCTTCAATTTCCCGACCAGTGTCACCTTCGACACGGAAGGGACGGCCTATGTCGCCGAGGCCGGGCTCGGCTTCGCCGGCGCGCCGCGCGGCGGGCGGATCCTGCGCGTCGAGCCGAATGGCCAATCCACCTGTCTGCTCGAGGGGCTGCGGCCGCCGGTCAACGGCCTCACTTTCCACAAGGGGTCGCTCCTCATCTCCGAGGGCGGCGACCCCGGACGGATCAGCCGGCTGAGCCTCGACGGGCGGTGGGAAACGGTGCTCGACGGCCTCCCCGGCCTCGGCAATTACCACACGAACATGGTCGCCGTCGGACCGGATGAGCGGCTCTATTTCAGCCAGGGCGCGATGACGAATAGCGGCATCGTCGGGCTCGATGCCTACGAGCTCGGCTGGCTGCGCCGCCTGCCGCACGACCACGATCTGCCGGGCTGGGACGTGGTGCTCGCGGGCGTGAACGTGGAGTGCGACAACCCGCTGCCCGACGCCGCGCCCGGCCGTGCGACGACCGGCGCCTTTGCGCCCTTTAACACCGCGATGGAGGCGGGCCGCCGGGTGCCCGCGCGGCTCCCGTGCACTGCCGCCGTGCTGAGTTGCGCGCCGGATGGAACGGGCCTGGAGCTTGTCGCCTGGGGGTTGCGCAACGCCTACGGCCTCGGTTTCCTGCCGGATGGCCGGCTGCTCGCCGTGGATCAAGGCGCGGACGACCGCGGCAGCCGGCCGATCGGCGGCGCGCCCGATCTGCTCTTCGACGTGCAGCCGGGCAAGTGGTACGGCTGGCCGGATTTCGTCGGCGGGGTGCCCGTCACCGACGCGCGCTTTCACCCCGTGCGCGGCGGCGCGCCCGAGTTGCTGCTGGCGAATCACGCCGAGCTGCCGCCTCTCGCGCATCCGCTGCTCCATTTCCCGGCCAACGCCTCAGCGACGAAATTCGACACGGCGCCCTCTGGGCCCTGGCGTGGGCACATTTTCGTGGCGCTGTTCGGCGATGAAAAGCCGATGACCGCGCCGCCGGGGCCCCGCGCGGGCCGCGGCCTGGCGCGCATCGATCCGGCCGACTGGTCGCTGCACCACCTGGCGGACGGCCCATTCCATCGCCCGATCGACGTGCGTTTCCATCCCCGGAGCGGCGCGCTGCACGTGCTCGATTTTGGCGAGTTCGAGATGACCGGTGAGAAAAGCGTCGCCGCGCGGGCCGGCAGCGGCCGGCTCTGGAAACTGCCCGCCGTCACCCACAACTGAACCGATCCCAATCTCATGGCTGCAACCTCCTTTGCTAACGACGTGATGCCCATCCTGAACCAATTCAAGGCGCAAATGATGTGGCGCTTTGACCTGACTTCGTACGAGCAGATAAAGGCGAACGCGGGTCTGATCTACAACCGGATCAGCACCAAACAGATGCCGCCCCCGCCCTTCCCGCCGCTTACCGACGCGCAGATCGCCACCTTCAAGAGCTGGATGGACGGCGGCTGCCAGCCGTAAGGGTTTCGCCACAAAGAGGCACGGAAGGCACAAAAAGAAGGACTGCTGCTCGAAAGCCGTTTCTTTTGTGCCTCTTGTACTACACTCTGGAAGGGTTTTGTTTTCGTGCGCAAATTCCAAGGGGCCAAAGACGCCGCAGGCG
>DASYIS010000100.1:0-19858 GCA_035997375.1 Chthoniobacteraceae bacterium | reverse complement strand
AGGATGCCCGCTGGCCCCACGGGCGGGACGCCCGTGCCACGGTGCCGCTCTGCCGCGGTTTTGCATCGTTACGGCTTAGGAATGGACCAGATTCCGGTGCAACACCGCGTCGTTCAGCCCGCGGTCATGCGTGTCGAAACGGTAGCTCGTCGTCGAGCGGCGGGTCTCCACGTGGACGCGCGGGGGCACGTCCTGTTGGTTGGAGACCTCGCCCGTTTCGCCGGCGGCAATCCAGTCGCGGACGGCTTCCGCGGTGACCTCCGGCGGCTGCGGCGTGGCGCGCGAGGACTCGGCGATCGCCTCCACGATGGCGGCGTCGAGCAGCTTGGCGGAGAGCCGGCGGAAGAGCGTGTTCGAGCCGTAGACGTCCGCGGTGTTGATCTCACCGTTGATCGCAAAGGCGAAGCCGAGCGCGTCGGGCGCTTCGTCGAGCACCTTCGCGAGCGCCTCGTGGTAGCGGACTTTGCGCTCCGCGAGATCCGTGTCTTCCATCGACAGCTGGTAGCTCGTCGGCGACATCATGGCGTTGATCTCCTTCTGCATGCTGGTGCTGAGCGCCTGCTGGGTTTCCGCCACCGTTTGCCAGACTTCGGACTGGCTCTGGCTCAGCTTCGCCGCCATGCGGAGGCGGCGGCTGGAGAGCGACGACTTCGAGCTGGAGAAGCTCTCCGCCTGCTCGCCGGCGCGCCGATGCCAGCGGCCGCTCTCGACGCAAAACGACGGCACCGGCACGCGGCCCGATTTCACCGGGAGCACAAAGTCGACGCCGAGCGTGCGGTCCTGGCGCCCGCCTTTCACCACGTCGCCGGCCTGCACGAAGAGGTCCCATTCATCCGAGAGATTCTCGACCTCCAACTGCCCGACGGTGCCGGTCTCGTGGACGATCACGCACTTCTGCTCCATTGCCTGGTCGAGCGGCAGGAAGCGGCTGCCGTCGAAATCGTCGCGCCCGCGCACGAGAAACAGGCTCAGGTTTTCAAAAGAGAACGGACCGCTGACGGCAAGCTTCGCGATATTCATAGAACGTGAATGATACGCCCCGGCGCAAGCGTGTCGCGGACAATTCGCGGCCCGCTTCCACCATCGCCTGCCAAATGACTCGCCGACTGATCGCTCTCCTCGCGGTGGTGAAGTGCGCCCTGAGTGCCGCGGCCTTCGCCGCGCCGCCGGTCCACGAGCCGAAGATGAGCTGGCTCGACAACGGCGTGATCCGGCTTGGCGTCGACCTGGAGCTCGGCGGCGCGATCACCTGGCTCTCGCGCTCGGATGACCGGGTCAACCTCATCAATTCCAACGACTGGGGGCGGCAGGTGCAGATGTCGTTCTATGGCGGCCCGACGCCCTACAGCGTCGGGGAGAAAAAGCCGCGCGCGGACTGGGCGGGTCTCGGCTGGAATCCGATCCAGTCCGGCGACACGTACGGGCATCGCTCGAAAGTGCTGGAGCAGCGCAACGACGGGGCCCGGATTTACGTAAAGTGCATCCCGATGCAATGGCCGCTCGAGGACGTGCCCGCGGAATGCACGATGGAAAGCTGGCTGGAGCTCGACGGCGCCGCCGTGCGCGCGAAGGGCCGGCTCGTCAACGCCCGCGCGGATCGGACGGCGTACTCCGTGCATCTCCAGGAGCTGCCCGCCGTCTACACGAATGCGCCGTGGCATCGCATCTACACCTACTCGGGCGCGCATCCCTTCGCCGGCGAGCCGGTGCGCGAGATCGCCGCGCAGCCGCCACCCGCCTGGAGCCGGTGGACGACCACCGAGAACTGGTCCGCACTGATCGACGATTCCGGCCGGGGGCTCGGCGTCTGGAATCCCGGCGCGTTCGAGTTTGGCGGCGGTTTCAACGGGCGCCCCGGCGCGGGCGGCGCGCGCGATCCAGAGTGCGGGTACCTCGCGCCAAACCGCGCGGAGATCCTCGATCACGACATCGACTACACTTTCCGGTACGAGCTGATCCTCGGCACGCTCAAGCAAATCCGCGCGCGCGTCTACGCGCACTCGCGCGAGGCGCAAGTCACGGGCTGGGACTTCACGAAAGGCCGGCAAAGCTGGCTCTGCCGCCACGCGACCGATTCCGGCTGGCGCGCCGGCGAGGCCTTCGAGGTGAAATGGACGGCCGCCGATCCGTCACTGGAGAGTCCCCTCTTCTTCCGCCGCGCGGAGGAGTGCGGCACGCTGCTCCTCGAAGCCGCCTTCACCACGCCCGAGACGAAGGCGCGCATCTACTGGAGCACGTTGGAAGTGCCCGGCATGGATGAAGCCCACGCCGTGTCGTTTCCGGTTTTAGGCGACGGAGTCATGCGAACGTACACGGTGAAGCTGAGCGATGCGCCGCTCTACCGGGGCGGTCTCATGAAGCTGCGCCTCGACCCGGCGGACCAGCCGCCGGGGTCGGTGCGGCTGCGGTCGATCCGATTGGAGAAGTAGCCCGGCACAACTCGTTCGGGCCTTGCTCAAGGCTGCAAATGAGGCTACGGAGAGCGGTTCGGCGCTCCCCTCCCCCATGCCATCCAAGCGACCCCTTTTCATCGTTGCCGCCGCACTCCTCACGGCCGGCGCTGCGCATGCGGCGGTTGATTTCAAGAAGGAAGTCCTGCCGCTGATCGAGAACCACTGCCTCAAGTGCCACCGGGCGACGCACGAGGAGAACGGCAAGACGGTGAAGCCGAAAGGCGACCTCCGGCTCGATGCCGCGTGGGCGCTACTCAAGGGTCACAAGGACATCGTGCCGATCAAGCCCAAGGACGCGGTGGGCAGCGACATGGTGCGGGTCACGAGCCTGCCGCGCGACGACGACGAGGCGATGCCGCCGAAGGACAAGGGCGAGCCGCTCGCGCCGGCGGAAATCGCGACGCTCAAGGCGTGGATTGCGGAGGGCGCGAACTTTGGCGGGTGGGAAGGGAATGTCGAAGGCCGGCCGGCGGGGACGGTGGGCGCCGTGAAACCGCCCGCGAAGGAACGTGCGCATGACCTCCTTTACGCAAAGCTTTCGGAAGGGGTGAAGGAGCCCGCGAGCGAGGCCCTTGAGCGCGCGAAGGCCGCTGGGGCGCAGGCCGCACCGCTCGCGCCCGGCAGTCCGCTGCTGCGCGTCGATTTCCTCACCGCCGTGGCGCGCGGCGACGATGCCGCGGTCGCTGCGCTCGCGCCGCTTGCGGAACAGATCGCGCATCTCGATCTCGCGCGCACCAACGTCACCGACGCGGCCTGCCAGGAGATCGCGCGGATGCGCCGCCTCACGCGGCTCGACCTGCGCGACACGAAGATCACCGACGCGGGAATCGCCAAACTCGCCGCGCTCGAGAACCTCGTCTCGATCAACCTGTACGGCGCGCCCGTCACCGACGAGGCGCTCGCCACGCTCGCGAAGATGAAGTCGTTGAAGAGCATCTGCGTCGCGGAGACCAAGGTGACCGAGGCCGGCCGGAAGAAACTCGAGGCCGCGCTCCCCGAGGCGCAGATCGCGGCCAACCTGGAGTTCCCCGCGACGCCGGCCAAGGCGGCGACAAAAAAGAAATAGCGCATCCGCGCGCTCCGCCCCTGGGAACGCCAATCTCCCGATTGGCGAGGTGCAACGCGGTTTCACCGCGGAGCAGTCCCACCTCCGAGCAAAGACTCGAGGCCGCGTGAAACACCTCGTTCGGCTTCCTCCGCGCGATTGAATGTGTTCATGGAAACGCCAATCTCCCAACGGCGCTTCGGGGTGCGCGACTGCTCCGCGGTGGAACCGCGTTGCATTCTCGCCAATCGGGAGATTGGCGTTCCCAGGGCTCTGGCCCAGCCGGAACGCTCGCCCGCCACGGTCCGAGCGAGCTAAGTTGCTGGCCCAAAATCGGTTATCTTAAGGCGTTCCTCCCGACATGAAGCATCATCCCCTGAAGCTGGTCCTTCTCCTCTGCCTTTGCACAGGCTTGCTGCACGCAGCCTCGAGCAAAACCGACCCGCTCGCGCCGGCGCGTGAGCTGGATGCGCTGCTCGCGCAGGACTGGGCGAATAACAAGGTCGAGCCAAATCCGCCGGCGACGGACGAGGTCTTCGTGCGGCGAGTCTATCTCGACGTGGTCGGCCGCATCCCGACCGTCCGTGAAGCCGAGGAGTTTCTGGGCGCGCAGAGCGCAAACAAGCGCGCGGAGTTGATCGACCGCCTGCTCGCGAGCGACGGCTACGCGCAGCACTTCTTCAACTACTGGGCCGACGTGCTGCGGCTGCAAAGTTTCGGTGCGATCGGCGCGGTCCCCGGCGCCGCGTACACGGAGTTCATCAAGGAGAGCCTGCGGACCAACAAGCCGTACGATCAATTCGTGCGAGAGCTAATTGCGTCGAAGGGCCGGCCGTGGGAGAACCCCGCGATCGGCTACTACATGCGCGACAACCGCATGCCGCTGGACAATTTCGCGAACACCGCGCGCATCTTTCTCGGCACGCGGATCGAGTGCGCGCAGTGCCACAATCACCCCTTCGACAAGTGGACGCAGATGCAGTTTTACCAGATGACGGCGTTCACGTACGCGAACGAGCCGAGGGCGTACACGAACCCCGCCATCTCGGGCATGCAGGCGCTCAACCAGCAGATGCGTGTGGACCTGGGGAGACGCTTCCCGGCCAAAGAAACCGCGGCCTCGCCCGAGCTGGCGGCGCAGCACGCGGCTGAATTGGAGCACCTGAAATTCGTGAGCCAGTCGGTGAACGACGTGCAGGTGCTGTCGATGGGCGGCGTCGGCGTCGTGTATGACGACAAGCGAAAGCTCGAGCTGCCGCACGATTACCAGTACCCGGACGCGGCCCCGAAAACGGAGGTCCAGGCCCGCACGATGATGGGCGGGCCGGCCGAGCCTCGCCCGGGCGAGAGCAGCACGGAGGCCTACGCCCGCTGGATGACGTCGCCCGAAAATCCGCGCTTCACCACCGTGATTGCGAACCGGCTCTGGAAGATGGCTTTCGGCCTCGCGCTGATCGAGCCGCTCGATGAAATGTCCGAGGTCAACACGCCGTCGAATCCCGAGCTGATGCGCCGCCTGGAGACGCTGGTGCGCGAGAGCGGCTACGACATGAAGGCCTGCCTGCGCGTCATTTTCAACACACGCGCCTATCAGGCCGCCGCGACGAAGCAGGAGGTGCCGGTGGGCGCGACCTATCATTTTACCGGCCCAGTCCTGCGGCGGATGAGCGCGGAGCAGATGTGGGATTCGTTTGTCACGCTCATCAATGCGGCGCCGCTGGTGCCGAGCAAGACCGTCGCGGACAACCTGCACGCGCGCATCACCAAGGCCGCGAAGATCATCGACGCGATCGATCTCCTGACGCCGGAGGAAGCATTCCAGGGCGCGAAGGTCGCCGCCGAGTCGTATCGCGCCGCGGCGCAGGCGGCCAACGAGGCCCGTTTCAAGATCGAGGAAGCCAAGGCGCGGAAGGATACGCAAGCCGTGGAGACGCTCGTGAAGCAGACCTCGGAAGTGCAGGCCGGCGGCCGGCGCGCGCTCGGCCGCAGCGTCTTTCTGCCCGCAGTGGAGCGTCTCGCGGAGATCAAGGAAGGCCGGCCCGCGCCGCCGTCGCCTTTCTCCGATGCGCCGGTCCACGTGACCGAAGCCGACCTGATGGCCCTCAAGGACGCGGACCCGACGATGGTCGCGCAGCGGGTGCCCGTGAAAGGCTACGACAAGAAAGAGCTAACGCCGGAGCAGGAGCAGGCGGAGGCGGCGCGCGAGGAGCAGGCTCTGCTGGAGACGGCGGACTACTTCAAGATCCCCGCCGCCAATCGGAAGTCGTTCATCGCGATCTGTCGCAATCAGCGGATCTACTGGGCGCGCGCGGCGGACATGATTCAGCCTGCGTTTCGTGGCACCTACCTGCGCATCTTCGGCCAGAGCGACCGCGAGCTGATCGAGAACTCCAGCCGCGACGCCTCGGTGCCCCAGGCGCTCACCTTGATGAACAGCGACCTGCTGCTCGCGGTGATGAGCCGCGACTCGCAACTGATGCTCGCGATCAATCGCCAGGCCGACTCGGAGGCGAAGCTGGAAGCCGCGTACCTCGCGCTGCTCTCGCGCAAACCGACCGAGCGCGAACGCACCGCCTGGCACAACGCACAAGCCGACGGCCTCGATTCGATGGAGGACCTCGTCTACGCGCTCGTGAATACGACGCGGTTCTTATTCATCGAATAACTTCACTCCCATGAACTCCCCACTCCGTCGCGACGAGCTCAGCCGCCGCCAATTTGTCGCCCGCGCCGCCAGCAGCATTCTCGGCGTCGGATTGCTGCCGTACCTGCTGCAAAGCAAAGCCTCCGCGGCGCCGTTCGAAGGCGCGTCGAAGCTCAAGCAGGTCGCCACCGCGCGCAACGTCATCTATCTCTATATGTCGGGCGGCATGAGCCACCTCGATACCTTCGATCCGAAGGAAGCCGGCACGCCCGTCATGGGTCCGGTGAAGCCGATCGCCACCAGCGCCGCCGGCGTGCGCGTGAGCGAATACCTGCCGCTGCTCGCGAAGCAGATGCATCACGTCGCGGTCATCCCCTCGCTCGTCTCCACGCAGGGAGCGCATGAGCAGGGCAATTACATGATGCACACCAGCTACGCGCTGCGCGGGACGATCCGCCATCCGTCCATGGGCGCGTGGCTCGACGTGCTCCAGGGCGGCGGCAATGGCACGCTGCCGAATCATGTCTTCATCGGGAACGAGAGCCGCCATCCCGGCGCCGGCTTTTTCCCCGCGGTGCACACGCCGCTCTTCGTCAACAACCCGGAAGGCGGGGTCTCGAACGTCACGCATTTCAAGGGGCTGACCGAGGAGCGTTTTCAGCAGCGGATGAAGCTCAGCGCCGAGCTCGACGCGGACTTCCTCGCCGAGCACCCGCAGCGCAACGTGAAGGCGTACGCCGACATGTACGACAGCGCGATCAAGATGATGAAAAGCGAGGACCTCATCGCGTTCGATCTCACGCAGGAGAGCGACAAGATGCGCGACGGCTACGGGCGCAACCCCTTCGGCCAGGGCTGCCTCCTCGCGCGCCGGCTCGTCGAGCGCGGCGTGCGGTTTGCCGAGGTCAGCCACGGCTATTGGGACAGCCACAACGCCAACTTCGTCCGCACGCCCGACCTCTGCGACGCGCTCGACCAAGGGCTCTCGATGCTCCTGCGCGACCTCCATGCGCGCGGCCTGCTCGACGAAACGCTCATCGTCCTCGCGACCGAGTTCGGCCGCACGCCGGACATCAACCAAAACGTCGGGCGCGATCATTACCCCAAGGCGTTCAGCGGTCTGCTCGCCGGCGGCGGCATCGCGGGCGGACAGGTCTACGGCAGAACAGACAAGGAAGGCCGCGAGGTCGTCGAAGGGCGAACCGAGATTCCGGATTTCAACGCCACCATCGCCTACGCGCTCGGCCTGCCGCTCGACCTAGTTACCTTCTCCCCGAGCAATCGCCCGTTCACCGTCTGCGACAAGGGCCAGCCGATCACGAGTTTGTTTGGGTAAGGCTGCGGCGAAGCCGCCCGTAAACCTGTGTAGAGGCGGCTCTCTGCGAGCTTTAAGCGAGCAGGTGCCGCCTCAAATTCCTTGAACGTCTCCAGTGAAAGCAGGGTTTAAGGAAGGGTCTTGCCATGCTTTGCTTGAGCGCCGATTCCGCGATCAACGCGCAAGGAATTAGAGGCGGCACCTGTTCGCTTAAAGCTCACAGAGAGCCGCCTCTACACATGTTTTTGGAGCGCTTCGCGCGGGCCTCACCGCCCCTGCCACTCGCTGACAAAGACGCGCAGATCGGCCTCATTCAGATCGCTCACCGCGCTGAATTCCATTTTGCCGTCCGACCATTGCGCGAGGTTGTAGCCGTTGCGCTGGGTCGTGGTTAGCTTGCGCGGCGCCGCGGTTTTGGCGGGCCAGACGAAGAGGTTGATGAAGTGTTTCTGCCGGCCATAGACGAGCGCGGCGGCGGGGCGACCGTCGATGAAATCGAGGCGCCCGCCGAGCAGCGGGAAGCCGGTTTCGCGGAGGTCGCGCACGGGCGGAGCGAAGTCGAGTTTGCCGTCGAACCACGGTTTCACCGTGTGCTGATCAGTCGATGCGACATCGGTGAGATGCGCTGCCATCAGCGAGCGCACGTGGCTCGCCGTGAGCTCCGCGACCAGGCGGTCGCCATCGCGCGCGGGCTGCATCGTGAGCGTCAGGATGCTGACCACGACCGCGATGGCCGCCGCGACCCAGCCCATGGATTGGAACCACGGCCGCGCCCGCACGGGCTCCTGCTCGCTCGTCGCAGTCTGCGCCACGGAGGCGCGGATCCTGGCGCGCAACCCGGCGGGGGCGGTGAAACGCAGCGCGTCATTTTGCAAGGCACCGCGCAACGTGGAGAGCCGGCGCAGCGCGTCGAAGCACTGCGGGCAGTCGGCCAGGTGCTCGTCGACCTGCAGCGTGTTCGCCGCGTCGAGCTCGCCGTCGTGATGCGCCTGGATGAGCTTCTGGATTTGCGGGCAATTCATGGTCGGCCGGGCGTGGGGGTGGAGAGGGCTTCCTGCAACTGGCGGCGCGCGCGAGTGAGGCGCGACATGACGGTACCGATCGGGACTCCGGCGATGTCGGCGATTTCCTTGTAGGCGCACCCCTCGATCTCGCGCAGCACGAGCACCTCGCGAAAGATCGCGGGCAGCGTGGCTAGCGCCTGCCGCACCGCATCCACGTCGCCGGCGCGCGTGAGCGCCGCTTCGGGGTTGGATGAGTCATCCACGCCGCCGTGCAATTCCTCGTCGAACTCGACCGCTTCCTCGTGGCGCCGGTTGCTTCGCAGCCAGGTCCAGGCGCTGCGGCGGACGATCGTGAGCAGCCAGGCGCGTGCGTCGCCGCCGCGGAAGCCGCTGAAAAACTTGAAGGCGCGCAGACACGCTTCCTGCGTCACGTCCTCGGCATCGCGCTCGTCGCCGATCAGCCAGCGCGCGAGATTATATGCCGCATCGAGATGCGGGAGAATCGTGCGATCGAAGTTGGCGGACTCGGGTTCCAAGGATGCGCGATGATGGTTTCAAACTAAGCAAGACCGCCGGTCTCGCGATTTTATTCCCCGGACTTATTTCGAGGGGAAGCCGGGAATTTTCGGGAAGGGGCCGCGGTCTTCATCAGCGCACGAGCCACTGCGCTCCGTGCAAAACATCAAACAAAAAACGCCATGTCCAACCTCATCACCGAAAACTCCACCGAAGATCAAATCGACCGCCGCGGCTTCCTGCAATGCATGGCCTGGGCGGGTACCGGCGCGCTTTTCAGCGTCACCGGCGGCATCCTCAGCTCGACCATGCTCACGGGCACGGCGAGCGCCGCGGCGCCGGCGGCTTCCTTCAACTTCGTGCAGATCAGCGACAGCCATATCGGCTTTCACAAGCCGGCGAATCCCGACGTCGCGGCCACCTTCCGCGAGACCATCGCGCGCATCAATGCGCTGCCGCAGGCGCCGGATTTCATCCTGCACACGGGCGACCTCACGCAGCTCTCGGAGGCGAAGGAGTTCGACGATCTCCAGCAAATGCTCAAGAGCTGCAAGACGAAGCAGGTCTTCTTCGTCCCCGGCGAGCACGACGTGCTGAGCGACAACGGAGAGCAATATCGCGCGCGCTTTGGCAAGGGGACGCTCGGCACCGGCTGGTTCAGCTTCGAGCAAAAGGGCGTCCATTTCATCGGGCTCGTGAATGTGGCGACGGTGAAGGAAGGCGGCCTCGGCGTGCTCGGCGAGGAGCAGCTCGCGTGGCTGCAAATGGATCTCGCCGGCCTCGCGAAGAGCACGCCGATCGTGGTCTTCGCGCACATCCCGCTCTGGACGATCTACGAGCAGTGGGGCTGGGGAACCGACGACTCCGCCCGTGCGCTCGAGCTGCTGCGGCCCTTCGGCTCCGTTACGGTGCTGAACGGCCACATCCACCAAACGATGCAAAAGGTGGAGGGGAACATCACCTTTCACACCGCGCGCTCGACGGCCTTTCCGCAGCCCGCGCCGGGTACCGCACCGAAGCCCGGACCGATGGCCGTGCCGGCGGAAAAGCTGCGCAGCTTCCTCGGCATCACGTCGGTGACGTACACCGCGACCGCGCACTCGCTGGCCGTCATCGCTTCACCGCTGGCCCGCTAATCTGCCGTGAACCTCGATCCTGAAAACTGGTCGAAGCTGCACGGCGCGGTGACGCATTTCCCCATCGCCCTCATGCTGGTCTCGGCCTTCTGCGATGGCGCGAGCCTGCTGCCCGGCCCCGCCGAGCGGCAGCGCGCACTGCGCTCTGCGGCGACGGTCACCATCGTCCTGGGGGCGCTCGGCAGCTATGCCGCGGTGGCCACCGGCCTGTTGCTCACCAAGTGGCAGGTCTGGGGCCACGGCACGCTGCTGCGCCATCATCAGTTCGTCTGGCCGGCCTTCGCGCTGATGACGGGGCTCGCGACGTGGCGCCTCGCCGCCCGCCGCGAACCGGCCACACGGCCGCCTCGGGTGTACTTGGCGCTCATGTTTCTGGCCGCGGCGCTGATGAGCGGCGCCGGCTACTGGGGCGGTGAATTGCTCAACCGGGGATGAAGCCATGATTCGACTGCTCATTCGCTCCCTAGCGTGCCAGACCGCCTTCTTCGTCGCCGGCGGTTCGCTGCTCGGCGCGCTCTGCTTGGGGCACTTCGCCGAACCGCCATCGGCGCCCGCGCCGCCGCTTCCCGCGTCGGCGGAACGCGGCCGGCGCCTGTTCGTCCAAAGCTGCGCGCATTGTCACGGCGACGATGCGCGCGGCAGCGGCGAAGACGGCGATGGGCCGGATCTCTTCGATCTGCCGATCGGCAATGCCCGCATCGCCGCAGTCATCCGAACCGGTATTCCAGACGAAATGCCGTCCTTCGCCAAGAAGCACGGCCCCGCGGACATCGCCAGCCTTACGGCATACCTCCGCACACTGCGCTGAACCATCAACCGAACCCGGCTGAGACGTTCTTTCGGTTTCAACGCCGGCCCATTGTCTGATTGTCTCACTGTCTCTCCATGCGTTCCCTCCTCCTCGCCCTCGCCCTTCTCGTCGCCACCCTCCCGCTCCACGCCGCCGATCCCGCGCCGGACCACCTCCGGCTTTTCCTGCTCATCGGCCAATCGAACATGGCCGGCCGCGGGATCGTCGAGCCGCAGGATACGGAGACCCATCCGCGCATCTTCATGCTGACGAAGGACCTCCAATGGACCCTCGCCAAGGACCCGCTGCATTTTGACAAGCCGAACATCGCCGGCGTCGGCCTCGGCTCCGAATTCGCCCGCGTCCTCGCGAAGGCCGACCCGCAGGCGAAGATCGGCCTCATCCCGGCCGCCTTCGGGGGAACGTCGATCGCCCAATGGAAACCCGGCGGCGCGCTCTACAAGGACGCCGTCGCCCGCGCGCGTGAAGCGATGAAAAGCGGCACCCTCGCCGGCATCCTCTGGCACCAGGGCGAGGCCGATTCCGCGCCCGCCAAGGTCGAAATCTACGCCGACCAGTTCGCCGCCATGATCGCCCAACTCCGCACAGACCTCGACGCCCCCAACGTCCCGCTCCTCGTCGGCGAACTCGGACGCTACGAGCCGAAGTACCAGGCCTTCAACGAAGCCCTCCCCGCCGTCGTCGCCAAGGTCCCGCACGCCGCCCTCGTCAGCAGCGAAGGCCTCGTCGCCAACCCCGACAACGTCCACTTCAACGCCTCCTCGCTGCGGAAGTTCGGTACGCGCTACGCCGAGGCATTCTTGAAGATTTCGCGGCCGTAATCAATCCGCCGGGCGCGCTACTTCTTGCCCGCGGAGATCGCGTTGAGCTTCTCCTTCACCGCCGCCTCGATCTCCCCGTAGATCGCCTCGTCGTTCTTCAGGATGTCCTTCGCGGCGTCGCGGCCCTGCGCCAGTTGCGCGCCCTTGTAGGAAAGCCAGGAGCCGCGTTTTTCCACGATCCCCTGCTCCAGCGCGAGGTCGAGCAGCGCGCCGGTCGAGGAGATCCCCTCGTTGTACATGATGTCGAACTCGGCCTCGGTGAACGGCGGCGCGACTTTGTTCTTCACCACTTTGATCTTCGTGCGGTTGCCGGTCACCGTCCCGTCCGTCTGCTTGATCGCGCCGATGCGGCGGATGTCGATGCGCACGCTGGCGTAGAATTTCAGCGCCTTGCCGCCGGGCGTCGTCTCGGGGTTGCCGAACATCACGCCGATCTTCTCGCGGATTTGGTTGGTGAAAATGACGCAGGTGCGCGCCTTGGAAATAAGCGAGGTCAGCTTGCGGAGCGCCGCGCTCATCAGCCGCGCCTGCGCGCCGACCGTCGTGTCGCCGATCTCCCCTTCCAGCTCGGCCTTGGTCACCAGCGCCGCCACGGAGTCGATGACGATGACGTCGAGCGCATTGGAGCGGACGAGCGTCTCGCAAATGCGGAGCGCTTCTTCGCCGGAGGAAGGCTGGGAGACGAGGAGATCCTCCAGGTTCACGCCGAGCTTGCGCGCGTACTGCGGGTCGAGCGCGTGCTCCACGTCGATGAAGGCCGCGAGCCCGCCGCGCTTTTGCGCCTGCGCGATGACCGTGAGCGTCAACGTGGTCTTGCCCGAGCTCTCCGGGCCGAAGACTTCCACGATGCGGCCGCTCGGGAAACCGCCGGTGCCGAGCGCGCGGTCGATCAGGATGTTCCCCGTCGGGATGACGTCGATGTTCTCGATTTTCTTGTCGCCGAGGCGCATGATCGCGCCGTCGCCGAAATCCTTCGCGATCTGCTGGATCGCCAGGTCGAGGTTCTTGTTGCGGGCGATGCCGGCCTTGTCGTCGGCGGCGGGTTCGGTGCGGGCCATGGGATCGGAAAAGGGATGGTGGTGGGTGAAAGAAAGCGGAGGGGGATCAGAATCCGGCCGGGGGTGTTCAGTCGAACCTATTCTTTCGCGCGAGCTTTTTTCTCGCCTCCCACGGGGCGCCCTCTGCTTATAGGGGCCGCGCCCGAGCCCCCGCCACGGCGCCAACTTTTTCAAGCAATGGATTCCGATTTGACCTCAGACGAACAGCCCGCACCCCCGGCGGATGAAACGCAACCGCCCGCCGGCGAAACTCCGCCGGAGGCCGCGCCGGAGGCACCGCCCGAGGCCGCCGCGGCCGAGTCGAGCGATCCGCTGACCCAACTGGCCGACCGCGCGCTGAAAGGCCGCCTTTCCGCCCCGGACGAGGAGCAGGCGACGCAACTCATCGCCGCCGCCCTGCTCGAGGGGCGCGACGGCGTGGCGCGCGTGGTCGAGCAATTGCCCAAGCTGCCGTGGATCGTCGGGGTCACCGGCGTCATCAACGCCTGGCCTGAGATGAAGCCGACCATGCGCAATCGCCTGATCGCCGGCCTGGCGCGGGTCGACAGCGAGCCGGCGCGCCGCGTGCGGCTGAGCCTGGCGCGGGGTCTCTTCAAGCTCGAGCCGGCGTTCGCCGCCAAGCTCGCCGTCACGGTCGCAAAGGAGATCCGCGACAAGGAGACCGGCGCGCTGACCCCGCGCAACGCGCAGATTTTCGCCAACGTCCTCATCGGTCGCGCGAAGCCGTGGATCGCGCAATTGCCGCTGGCCGACCTCAAGGCGGTGGAGTCGGACCAACTCGTCCACTGCGCGCTGCTCGCGGTCTTCCTCGTCCCGCACGCCCCGGTGACCCAGCTCGGCGTGATCAAGTGGGCCTCGGACGCCGGCAAGCTGGCGAAGCTGCCGCCCGTGGTGCAGGAAGCGGTCGTCAAGGGCCTCAACCGCTGGAGCGGCAAATGGCAGGGCGTCCTGCGCCGCGAAGTCGAAGGGCTGCCGGAGGAGATTCTCAGCACGCTGAAAGCCGAACAGCCGGCCGCCCCCGCCGAGCGGGAGCCGCGCGGCCGCGGCGGAGCGCCGCGCGAAGAGCGCGAGCCACGCGAACCGCGGGAGGAGCCGGAGGACCGCGAGGAACGTGAGGATCGCGGTGAACCCGGCGAGCCGCGCGGGGAGCGCGAGGAGGACGACGAGGACGAGGACGAACGCGACGAAGACGAGCGTGATGCCGATGCCGACGAGCAGTCAGCCGCGCCGCGGAAGCCGCGGCCGGTTTACGAATCGAAGACCGTCCCCCCGCGCGAGCGCGAGCAGGGGCGCGAACGCGAGCGCGACCGCCGCGGCGGCGGCAACTTCAATCTCACCGAGACCCTGCGGCAGATCGAGGCGCACGTCGCCTCGCTGCGCTCCGAGCTCAGCACCGCGCAAAGCAAACTCCGCCAGCGCGAAGAAAAGCCGCGCCGGCCCGAGCGCATGGCGCCGACAGTCATCCCCGGCGAGCCGAGCGCCGACGAGCTGGCCCGCCTGAACATCCAGCTCGAGGCGCGCAACGCCGAGCTCCAGCAGCGCATCGAGGATCTCACGGCCGACAGCGAAGACCGCGCCGCCAGCACCGGCCTCGCCGCCGGCACCCCGGTCGAGGACTGCAGCCTGCAACTGCGGAACCTGCTCATCCTGAAACTGAAGGACGACTACGACGACTACCTCGCGCTGGAAAACGAATCACGCGACCTCGTGGCGCCCAAGCACTACCGCGTCGTGCTCGCGCACGTGTTCGAGGTGCTGGCGGCCGAGGGGATCTTCGGGAAGTAACCGGGCGGGGAAGTAATCAGTAAGCAGTGGGGCAGTAATCAGTGTCCGAAGCCGCGCGCCTTCCGAAACTGATTACTGCCCCACTGCTTACTGATTACTTCCCCCCACGCCGCCGGCGTGGCAGCATCCGCCCCGATGGGCGAGGTCTTGAAAATCTTCATCTCCGCGACGAGCGCCGATCTAGGGGCCGTGCGGCGGGCGGCGCGGGATTACTTCAACAATCTGACGGACGAATACAAAGCACGCGAGCAGGAGAACCGCGACTCTTTCCCGGCGACGCTGGTTGAAAACGACCGCCGCCATCTCACCGAGTGCCACGCCGTCCTCCATATCGTCGGCGAATGCTACGGCGAGGATCCGGAGGACGGCGCGGAGCCGGCCGAGGGCGGCGGGGGCGCGGAGCCTGGAGGGCAACGCGCCGTCGTTGCCGGAGCGGGGGGCCGAGGCGGCGATCTGCGGACAGGCGGCGGCGGTGAGGGACGGGGCGAGGGATCGCGCCGCTCCTACACCCAGCGCGAGTACGACTACGCGATCGAGCACGAGAAACCGCTCTACCTCTTCCTCTGCGAGGAGAGCTTTCCCTACACCGCGCACCAGCCGGAATCGGAGGAGAAGCAGGCCCTGCAGCGCGCGCACCGCAAGGCCATCGAGGCCGGCAAACACTGGTACTGGCGCATCGCCAATCGCGCCGACCTCGACGCCGCGCTTGGCGAGATCAAGCTCGCTCCTCAGCTCACGGAGGTCGAGCTCCGCGACACCCGCGAGCGCTTCGACGAGGTCCGTCGGGACGTGGCCGGCCTGCGCGCGGGGATCACCGCCATCGACCCGCTCCAGCGCTACTACCAAAACCTCCGCGAGCAGTTCGCCAACTACGACAACGTCGGCCTCCCGGTCACCGCCCGCGAGGGGAAGGAGGAAAAGGAGGAACCGATCAAGATCCGCGACCTCTTCGTCCCGCCGCATTGCTCAACGCAGCACATCCGGCCCGCCGAGCTCGACGCCGCGGTGCGCGAGGGGAGGATGCTCGGCGAGCCGCTGCTGCCGCTCCTGGAGAAGCCGGGCGCGCGCATTGTCCTCCTGGCCGATCCCGGCATGGGGAAGAGCACGGTCATCCAGTACCTCATCGCCACGCTGGCCGATGGCAAGGCGCCGGTGGGCGCGCCGGGGCTGCGGGGCGCCATTCCCTTCCCGTTCATCCTCCGCGAGCTGGCGCGGCTCCTCCCGGACGACGTGAAGCAGTGGAATTGGGACGCCCTGCTCGACGCATTCTGCCGCTGGGACCCGCGGAGCGGCGGCGAGGGCGCGATTGCTGCGCCTATTGCTGAGCACGCCACCTTTCGGACGCTCATCGGCAGTAAGAATGCCTTCTTTCTCATCGATGGGCTGGATGAGATCGGCGACCCGGTGAAGCGCGTCGCCATGCGCGATGCGATTCTCGAATCGTTCAACGCGTGTCGGAACTCGCGGTGGCTCATTACCTCCCGAATCGTGGGGTATGAGCGCGCGGAGGTGCATCGATCGGACGCGCAGGCCACCTTTATCGATCGGCCGGTGGGCGCAAAGACGATTGACCGTGAAATCGTGGAGAGCGGTGCGATCAATGGCACAGCCGAATGGCTAGGGGGACCCGTCAAGTTGCTTTTTGCCCATCTCCACTACCTCGCCCCCTTCAACGACACCCAGCAGCGCGCCTTCGCCGAGCACTGGTACATGCCGCGGATGGGGGAGGGGAAGGGGGCGGGGCGGGCGCGGGAGTTTGTTGCGGCGGTGCATCAGCATCCGCATACGCGAGTCATTGGGCGGATTCCGAATCTGCTCTATCTGCTGGCGCTGCTGTACCGGCACCAGGCGCAATTGCCGCATGGGCGGGCGCTGGTGTATGAGGCGATCTCGGAGGCTTACCTGGAGAGCATCCCGCTCCAGCGGTTGTTGCTGGGGGAGGCGGCGGCGTATTCGCAATCCTTCCCCGTGAAGGAGCAGCTCCTCGCCATCGTCGGGATGAAGATGCAGCAGATGCGCGCGTCGCGGAAGGAGGGGGAGGATGGCGACATCCTCGTCTCGCCCGAGCAGCTCAGCGAGTGGCTCGCCGGGCGCTTCGACTCGGAGGCGGCGCTGCAGGAGTTCCTCGATCACGTCGCCCGGCACTCCGGCCTCCTCCTCCCGCGCGGCGAAGGGGTCTACGGCTTCGCCCATCTCTCCTTCCAGGAGTACTACGCGGCCTGCCATCTGTGGAGCGACTTCGAGCGGATCGTCACCGCGGCCCGCCCGGCCGGCTTCCTGCGCAAGGCCACCCCCGCCGCCGGGGAAAACGAGGAGCGCCTTTTCGCCGAGTACGCCAAACAGCCGGTCTGGCACGAGCCGCTCCTCTTCCTTGTCGAGAAAATCCGCGGCAACAAGGACTTCACCGCCCAGCTCCTCGAGTGGATGTTCCCGCAGTTGGCGGACGATCCGGGGAAGGGCGAGGACTGGATGCCTTGGCCCGCCGCGCATCTCCTAGCGACGCTCTCGGTCGATCCAGAGGTCCAGCTCGAGAAGGACCAGCGTGACAGCATTTGGCAGGCGTTATGGAAGGCAGATGTCGCAGTTGGGGCCAGCCATTGGAGAATCGCCTCATCGTTGGTCGTTGCTGGTAGCGGCTTCCAATCCGGAGTACTTCAAGCAGCCGCTGCCATTCGGCCGCAACGTCTCAGTCTGTGGCAGTGCTCAGCGCTGAACGATCTCACCCCGCTTGCTGGGCTGACTGGCTTGCAGAGTCTTCACCTCGGCCCCTGCTCTGAATTGAGCGACATTTACCCGCTCGGCGGGATGACCGAACTGACGGAACTCTATCTTGATGACTGCACGGCCGTAAGCGATCTCACGCCGATAGCGGGGCTTTCCCGCCTGCAGAAACTTCTCGTCAGCGGCTCTACGGGACTGAGTGATCTTAGCCCACTGGCTGGCTTGGTCGGCTTACGAGAACTCCAAGTCATTACCTGTACTGCACTTAGCGAACTAACCCCGCTGGCCGGGCTTATTGCCTTGGAGACGCTCAGCCTCCGCGACTGCCCGGCGATTTGCGATATCTCTCGGTTGGCCGGCTTGAGTGGCTTGAAGAAGCTCTTCTTGGGCGGCTGCACGGCACTTGAGGATCTTACCCCGCTAATCGCCTTGCTCGCCCTAGAGACACTGGGCCTCCGCGATCAAGAAGCGCGCAGCGACTTCTCCCTGCTGGCCAAGCTGACCCGTTTGCAGTGGCTCTTCCTCCAAAACTGCACCTTGCTGAGCGATCTTACGCCGTTGGCCGCTTTGACTGACTTGCAGCACCTCGTCTTGAGCGGGTGCATCGGGATGCGCGATCTTACCCCGCTGTCTGGCTTGACTGGCTTGCGGTGGCTCGACCTCCGCGATTGCACTGCGTTGCGCGATCTCCACCCGCTGGCTGGGCTGACGGGCTTGCGGCATCTCATTCTCAAAGGGAGTGGTCTCAGTGAGGAGGAGGTCGAGAAACTTCGCAAAGCGCTGCCCGAGACCGACATTTCAACTTGAGGAACTCACCAGGGAATGAGGTGGCGCGTGAAAATGGCGCTTGGCACGGAGGGCGGATTTGCTTAGAGGTACTTACCCCCTGATGAATGACTCCCGATGGTTGGATGGTCGTGGTCGGTCTCTGCGCGGATGCAGCGCGGAGGGTGTTCTCTCGTGGCGTCTCGCTTCCCTCTCGTTCCCAAAGTTAGCGGAGCGCTTTGGGGACGCTGGGGTTGCTTGGAAACTCTGTTTCCGAACGCGCGTGGATTTGCGCGGCGGTTGGGCATTCGCCGGTGCGGGGACGGGGCGGGTTGGGAAACGGAGTTTCGGGGCGGCGGGTGGGTTCCCAAAGCGCTTCGCTAACTTTGGGAACCAGGAGATTAACACTTGGAATCAGGAGAGTAACTTTCGGAATCAGGAGAGTAGTTTTTGGAACAGGGAGAGTAGCTTCGGGGACCGGGAAGGTAGCTTTCGCAATGAGGAGGGTAGGTTCGCGAAGCAGAGCGATGCGGAGGGGGATTCGCAGGGAGAGACTTCACATTGTGGCTCTTTGGGAGGATATTTTCGCGGGCGGGGAGGACATTTTGGCGATCAGTCGTCCTCGGACTGCCGGCATGTGCGCTTGGAGTGCCGGCAGATCGGATCGGACCGTCATCATATGAACTCAGAGTGCCATTATATGAACTTGGGCTCTCGGTATATTGGGTCTGGATGCGGGCATATCGAGTCTGGTCGAAAAAAGATCGGCCGGTGCTCTTAAAATACTTGCGTCGATTGTTCGTGTGGGTACTCTTTCACCAATCCTCCAGCACTCCAACCCTCCATTTCATCTCCGCAGGCCATGCCGATCTCCAATAACGCCTCTTATATTCCCACGATCAATGAGTTCATCGCCCACTGGACGCAGGTCAATGCGATGCTGCCGGCGCCGCTCGTGGTGCAGGGTGAGGATGGGGTGTCGCGGACGCTGACGGAGTTCATGACGCTGCGGGGGACGATCATGGCGCAGGCGGCGGATGTGATCGGCAAGCTCAATGCGCAGGAAGTCGCGCGCGGGACGATCGATCTGAAGAAGGAGCAGATGCTCGCCTGGCTCAATGAGTTCAATGGGTTGCTGGACGGCTACTGGGTCGGGACGGTTTTCATGAAGGCGCGGCCGCTGGCGCCGAGTATCTCGATGGGGGAGGAGAAGTTTCTCAATCCGATGCGCGATGTGGCTTCGCTCTGGACGATGCTCAATGGGGCGGCGGCGCCGGGCGGGGTGACGCTGCCGCTGGAGCTCTCGGATGGGACGGTGCAGGCGGATTTCCAGGCGGCGGTGACGGCGTTGCAGGCGGCGTATATCGCGGAGGCGATGGCGGCGCAGGAGGTGGTGCTGGCGCGGGCGCAGCGCGAGGCGAGCAAGCGCTCGGCGTACCTGACGATGAAGGCGTACCGCACGGTGGGGCCGGCGCGGTGCAAGCAGTTCCCGGTGCTGGTGGAGACGCTGCCGGCGCTGACGCCGGCGGGCGGGCATACGCCGGACCCGGTGAACGCGAGCGCGGTTTTCCAGGCGCCGGATCAGGCGAAGGTGGTGTACGACGCTTTGGAGGACGCGGCGCTGGACCACTACGAGCTGCGCGGCAATCCCGGCGACGCCTACAACGATGACGACGCGGTGACGATCGAGAGCCGGCTGCCCGGCGACGCGCGGGAGTTTGTGACGGGCTTCGGGCTGACGCAGCCGGGGGCGCGGGTGGCGCTGAAGGTGTACGTGGTGCTGA
>DASYIS010000099.1:0-7413 GCA_035997375.1 Chthoniobacteraceae bacterium | reverse complement strand
GTCAGTTCTTACTATTGACACTCGGGGGGCAGCAGGAGGGGTCAGGGGGGCAGCAGGAGGGGTCAGCAGGGGGGCAGCAGGAGGGGTCAGTTCTTACTATTGACACTCGGGCAGGCGGGGGTCAGTTCTGGGTCAGGAGGCAATTCTTGATGGCGGCGCATGATTCTCAGGTGACAAAATCGGCCCGTGGAACGGCTATTTTCGTGGGTGGAACATCAAAGATGTAGGTGTTGTGAGAAAGCATGCTGGAATTGGGAAATGCATGCACTCCAGACACCATTCGCCGGCACGCCGGCCTGGGTTTCCGTTCCGGCCATGGAGTCGGGGCCACAGATCCTGAGCGTAGTCGATGGCCGCCCTCGCCCCGAGGTTCTTCTGAGCCTGAATCCGCGAAGGCAGCGAAGGATTGACCGCGGATTACACCGATGGACACGGATTTTGGACACCGCCCATCGGGTGAATCTTCGATCTTGCGCCAGTGCTTCTGAATCCGTGCCATCCGCGAAATCTGTGGTCCCCAATCCGGTTTTTGGGTTGAGGGCGGCGGAGCGAAACTCGGGGCGGGGGCGCCCTTCGACTCCGCTCAGGACCGCTGGTCCTTCGACTCCGCCGGCAGGCCGGCGAAGCGTGCGAAACACGACAATCCTTCCCGAAACTCCCGCTTGAAAAGTTCACCGTCTCTGAGAGCGCGTTGCTTAATGTGCATAATTCCCGAAATGGCCGCGCCGCGCCGCCGGCGAAGCGTGCGAAAAACACGGCAATCCTTCCCGAAACTCCCGCATGAAAAGTTCATCTCTGAGAGCGCGTTGCTTAATGTGCATAATTCCCGAATGGCCGCGCCGCGCCGGCAGGCCGGCGAAGCGTGCGAAAAACACGACAATCCTTCCCGAAACTCCCGTGCGACAAGCTCACCGTCTCTGAGAGCGCGTTGCATAATGTGCAAAATTCCCGAATGTCCGCCGCGAGCCCGTGGTCCGCACAGTCCCTGTGCGGCTTCCGATTGACCGACCCGCCCCGACCGCACAGAGGACTGTGCGGACCACGTCCCCGGCATCGACGGCGCGCCGCCGAGCCGGCCACACTTTCTGATCGACTCCCAGTCCGTTTTCCTCATCCCCTTCACCATGCCCAACCCGACCCCCTACCGTTTCTGCTTCGGCCCCTGGAATCTCAGCGAAGGCGCCGATCCTTACGGCCCGACGACGCGCCGGCCGCAGACCTTCGACTGGAAGCTCGCGCAGCTCAAGTCGCTCGGGTTCGACGCGATGATGTTTCATGACGACGACGCGGTGCCGGAGATCGACAGCAAGTCGCCCACGGCCATCCTCGACGAGGCGCGCGAGCTGAAGCGCAAGCTCGACGGCGAGGGGATCGTGGCGGAAATGGTCGCGCCGCGGCTCTGGTTTTCGCCGAATACGATCGACGGCGCCTATACGAGCAACGACCCGAAGGCGCGGCAATATGCCATCGACCGCTCGAAGCGCTCGATCGATCTCGCGGACATCCTCGGCACGGACATCCTCGTGCTGTGGCTCGCGCGCGAAGGGACGTATCTGCGCGAATCGAAGGTGGCGGCGCGGTCGTACGATTACCTCGTGGCGGCGTTCGATGCCATGCTCGCGCATCACCCGAAGATCCGTCTCGCGATCGAGCCGAAGCCGAATGAGCCGATGGATCACGCCTACCTGCCGACGATCGGCCACGCGCTCGCCATCGCGCAGCTCACGCGCGACCCCGCGCGCGTCGGCGCGGTCATCGAGTCGGCGCACAGCCTGCTCGCCGGCCTCGATCCGTCGGACGACATGGAGTTCGCGCTGCGTTTCGGCAAGCTCTGGTCGGTGCATTTGAACGACCAAAACGGGCTGAAGTTCGACCAGGACAAGCCGTTCGGCAGCGCGAACCTGCGGTGCGCCTTTCAGCAGGTGCGCACGCTGGAGCGGCACGATTACGCAAGCAAGGGGCACGTCTGTTTCGACGTCCACCCTTTCCGCACCACGCATCCCGAGCACTGGGCGGACGGCCTCGCCAACAGCCGGCGCACCTTCGAGCACCTCCTCGAAAAGGCCCGCAGCTACGACGACTCGCGCGCGGACCAACTCATCGCCGAGCGCAACTACCAGGCGCTGGATCAGTACGTCCTCGAGCATCTGCTCGGCGTGTAAAAAAATGAGATGGCGCGCTGCCTGCGCAAGGTCCGGGGAGCGCACGCGCCCCGCGTGCTCGATTCGGCGCCCTCGCCGAATCGCCGTGCGCACGACCAAAGTGAAAGCCACGAGCGGGCATATGCGGAGTGCCGGCCGATCGGCGGGGGCGCCGACCGGAGCACGCGAGGGCGCGTGCGCTCCCCGGGCCGCGTGCTGCGCACTCCTTCGGTCGAGGCCTTCCCCAACGATCTTCACTTTTCCACGCGCAAGATCAGCCACGTTTCGCCAGGCTGCGACAGCGTCGACTCGATCCGCACCGTCTCGGTCACCGTCACCAGATGGGCCATCCGATTGAACCATTCGTCGAACGGCGCGCGCACTTTCCCGGACTCGTCCCCTTGAACTACGACGTACCGCAAGCCGCGCCGGCGGAGATCCTCGAACGTGTCATCGGGGGTCAGGCCGACCACGAATCGCGACCCGTACGGGAGCCAGAGCGTGGCTTCCCTGGCGACTTGCGTGGCGAGGCCGATCGTCTTTTCCTCCGGCGGCAGCGCGGCGCGCACCGGCGCGAAAAGGTCGGCCCTGCGCTCATGCGCTTGATAGGCCGCGAGCGCGCGCGGCCAGGTGGCGCTGGCGGGTTGCACCCGCTGCATCTGCGTGAGGAGGTGCTCCCACGGCAGGAGCGGCCGGCCGCGCGAAAGCAGCAGGATGCCCGCCGTGTACAGCATCGCGAGCACGGCGGCGCGCTTCCACCAACGCCGCCGCACGACCGCGCCCCAGCCGCTGCGCCGGAGCAGCGGAGCGAGCAGCGGCAGATAGAACGGCATCGCGAGCCGGCCGGCCTCGTACGCGCCCGCCTGGAGCATGAACGCGAGCAACCCGAGCCAGATCGAGAGATCGGCCAGCCAGACGGTCGGCGGCACGCGCGGACGCGGCGCGCCGCGCGGGGCGGCCATGGTGGTGGCGAGCAGCAGCAGGACGACGGCGAGCCCGAGGCCGGCGGTCGCCTCAGTTTCCTGCGGGCGCAGGCTGAAGAAGAGTTGCTCGAACGAGTCCTGAAAGCGGCGGCCGGTCGGGGTCGCGGCGAGGCGCACCTCGAACGTTTGCAAGGAGGCGGGCTGCGGCATGAAGGGCGGCAGGATGTTCTGCGAAGCGATGAGCCACGCATTGCCGACGAAGCCGATCGCGGGCGAGACGGGAGCGAATTCCATGCGCCCGGTGGAGGGTACCCGCGTGAGGCCGGTCCAGCTTCCCGTATGCTGCCAGTTGATCGCCGCGAGCGGCACGAACGAGCAGACGGCCGCCAATGGCGCGAGCCAGGCCAGATGCCATGCGCGCCGGCGAAGGACGAGCCGCAGCGCGGGCCAGACGGCGATGAGCCACGGCAGAAAGAAGACGAGGTTGAAGGGCTTCACCGACGACGCGAGCGCGATGGCGAGCGTGGAGAACGCGAGGTCGCTGCAGCGCCCGCCGGCCGCGCGGCGCGCGAAGACGATCGCCGCGAGGTAGAATGGGACCGCGTGCAGATCGGCGGCGATGCCTCCCGCCTGAAGGACGAAGCCCGTCGCTCCCGCCAGCACCCAGCACCAGTTCCACGCGACCCGCGGCGCGACCCGTTCGCAGCGGAGAAACGAAAAGATCAGTCCGGGCAGCAGCGTCAGCGAGGCGATGTTGATGAGGAACAGCAGCCGATCGGTGTGGCTGAACAGCAGGAGCGGCGCGGTGATCCACTCGAAGCCGACGCCGCGGTTGTTCTTGCGCGGGTCCATCGTCTGAATCCACTCCCAGCCGTGCTGGTGCAGCCAGTGGAGGACGCGCGGGGTCCGGTAGGCCAGCCCATCCGCAAACTCCGGCCGCCAGAGCGCGCCGCCGATCAGCGCCATGAGGAGCAGCAGCAGAAACAAGCACGGCAGCACTCGCCGAAAGCGCCGACGCGGGACCAGCCGCCACGCCGGCCGGCCGCCGCCGCGCGCGAGGCAGAAGAGCCAGGCCCCGCCGAGAAACGGCAGCGCGAGCACCGCGTAGCCGAGCGGGTCGAGCGCATGCACCGCGGAGAGGCCCCAACCCCCGGCGACGAGGACGGTGTTCAGCCAGATCCAGAGGCGGACCATCCCAAGCCCTTTCGACGCGCTACGCTTGCTCAGGACCTTCGGCATCGGGGAATCCACCGCCGGCGGCCGCGGGCGGAGGGGCGAGGCTGGGAGGGGCATGACCCCACGAATATGGCACGGCGGGAGCCGGGCGAAGCAAGTTGTTGGTACAATTCTAATTTGAGTTGCACACCGCCCCAAAGGCCCGTTATGGTGACCGTGCACGTCTTGACAAAGTAAATTTATGATCGAACTCGAGGTATACGCTGCCGGCATCCGGGATGTGGACAAGATCCTCCTCCTGGATCGGGAGCTCGAGGCTGTCTCCAGCCTGCGCTACAAGGTCGACAGCAACCACGACATCGTCTACCTCGACTTCAGCGAGCCGACCCTGACCGTGCAGGAAATCCGCGCCATCTTCCGGAAACTCGGCCTGGAACCGCGCATCGTCGGCGCGATTCCCACCGATCTCAACCCGAAGAGCAAGACGCAGCCGCTGCGGATCTGAGGCCCAGCCTCACAGGCCCAGCCGGGCGCGGAGCCGCGCCTTCCAGGGGCGGACGTAGTCGTTCATGACTTGGACAAACACGCCCGCGGCCACCCCGTGGCGCGGCCAGGGAAGCGCCACCGCTTCGCAGTAGTTGCGCGCCTGGCGAAGAATGAGCCACAGCTCGACCACGCCGATCACGTGGCGGCGCCGGATGCCCATCGAGAACCGTTCGCCGTGCAGCTCGAAAACGGCGAGCGATTCCTCCACGAGCTCCAGCCCGTGGCGCAGCACGAGCGCCACGTAGAGGTCGAGATCGGCGCACGCCGGCAGGTGAACGGCGTAGCCGCCCGCGGAGAGCCAGGCCAGGCGGGTGTAGGCGAAATTGATTGGGCCGCCGAGCCAGTTGCCGCGCTCCGGGAAGTAGCGGAGAAACTCCGCCGGCGTCAGCGACGCATGCCCGGCCGGCGCCCGCGCGGCGGGTTGGCGCGTGCCCTGGATCAGGAAGTCGAAGTCGCAGCGCACGACCTGGGCCGCGGGGGCCTGCGCCACGCGCGCCCGCACGGCGGCGACGTACGCGGGCTCCAGCGTGTCGCCGACGAAGAGCGGCTTGAGCCAGTCCGCGTGCGCGGCATGGTGCGCCCAATTCCAGTGCTCGACGCGGGACAACTCGGTGGGCGGGCAAACCGCGCGGACCGGGATGCCCGCCGCCTCGAGGCGCTCGCGGGCTTCGCGGATGATCTCCTCACCCGCGGTGGAGTGGTTGTCGCTGAGGACGACGCCGAACCCGCGTTCCGACTGCGCCTCGAGCGACGCGATCGTCCGCAGGAAGGGGGCGCCGGGGTTGCGCACCGGGATGACGATCTCCAGCCAGGGCGGCGTTTTCAGCTCATCGGCCATAGAGGTAATTGCGGATCTTGCGCGCCGCATGCCGCGCCACGCCGCCCCACGGGACCGCCCGCCGCTCCGTCCACGCGTGATACGTGAGCAGCCCGTGATACGTGAGCTCCTCGCGCAAAGTCGCGCGCCGGCGCGCGGAGAGACCGGTGGAAAAACGCGCGCCGTGGATGAAGAAATTCGCGAGCAAATCGGGGATCGTCACCACGCCGGAACGCGCCGCCAGCGTGCAGCAGAAAAGGCAATCCGCCGCGATCGGCAGCGAGGGGCGATAGCCGCCGATCGCCAGGAAGGCCTCGTGCGAAAACGCATACGCGCTCGGCGGACCGAATTGATGCCCGATCCGCAGCACGCTCTCCTGCATGACGGCGGGCGGGCGGTATCCAAACGGCACCACTTGGGGAATCGCCATCGCCGGCCGCCCTTCCTGGTGCAGATGATACGCGACATGGACGAGGCCCGCTTGCGGGAAAAGCCCGAACGCCGCGAGGAAGCGCTCGAGACAAGCCGGCTCCAGCCAGTCGCCCACGAACAGTGGCTTGACCCAAGGCGCCTCGGCGCGCGCATGCAGCCAGTTCCAATGCTCCACCCGCGCCAACTCGCGCGGCGGCGTCACCTTGCACGCGGCGATGCCTGCCTCGCGCAACTGCGCCAGCGCACGCTCGATCAGCTCCGTGCCGCTCGTGGACCAGTTGTCGCTCAGCACGACCGTGAATTCGCGCGTCGTCTGCGCGAGCAACGAGTCGATCGTCCGCTGCATCACCTCCGTCGGATTGCGCACCGGCAGTTGGACTTCCAGAAGCGTCATGAGGCGAAATCCGCCGGCCGGCTGGGATGCTGGATCATGAAGGAAAACACGCGGGAGCAACGCAAAGCGCGCATGGAAACTGGACCCCGTGCCGCGAAAAACGCAACGGAAAAGCTCCCGGCGAGTTGATTTGCCAACCCATCGGCCTTCTGGGATTTTGCCCGCCGTCTCATGCCATCACCCCTCCCCTCCTCCCGGACCGAGAGCCAGGACAGCCTCGCCCGCCGCCGAGCCGGTGACCAAATCTTCCACTAACGCTTTATGAATATCCGCCTGCTCGTCCGCAACCTGACCAATTCCCTGGTTCACCTGCTCCCTCGCGCCGGGTGGATCCACCTGCTGAAAAGTCTCGCCGCCCAGCCTAAACTCCAGGACCGGCTGAAGTTTCATGTCATGCCTTACCGGTATGACTCGCCGATCCCGCGTGCCGACGAACTGGATTTGGCGAAGCTGAGGCAGCCACGCCTTCTCCCCGGCGTGCGCTTTGACGAAGAACGCATCCAACGCCGGCTGGACGACTTGCAGCCTTACGCCGAGGAGTTTGGCAGCCGGCCGCTGGAGCGCCTGCCGGACGCTGAATTCTGGTTTCGCAATCACAGCTACGAAGATCTCGACGCCATCACGCTCTATTCGATGATTCGGCACGTGAAGCCCCGGCGAATCATCGAGGTCGGGTGCGGACATAGCTCACGGGTGATCAGCATCGCCGCACGCCGCAACGCAACAGACGGGAGTCCGGCCGAGTGCTCATTCATCGAGCCGTATCCCTCCGAGTTGCTGAAATCCTTTGCGCTGGCGGGCCCGCTGATCGAAAAACGGATCGAGCACGTGCCACTTTCCTTTTTTCAAGAACTGCAGGCGGGCGATGTTCTCTTCATTGACACGAGCCACGTCGTAAAAGCTCAAAACGACTGCTGTTACGAGCTCCTGACCTTGCTCCCCTCCCTTCCGGCCGGCGTTTACGTTCACGTGCACGATATCTTT
>DASYIS010000098.1:0-2368 GCA_035997375.1 Chthoniobacteraceae bacterium | reverse complement strand
TCCGGCGGGATGACCAGCGGATGCGAGGGGACCCGCTTCACCGAGATCGAGCGGGGCAACTGGCAGAAAACCCCCGATCCGTGATCAAAGGAGCCGCGCTCACCAACCACACCATCCGTCCGACGATCCCTACGCCGCCCGGCGACTCGTTTGACGTCGCGCTTTGGTTCGGGCGGCGGGGACGAGGCGGATTTCGAGGTCGAGGCCCAGCGCAAGCGACGCGCGCTCGAGGGTATCCAGCGTTGCGCCACGCTCAGCGGGATCGAGCAACCGGTACACGGTCGGCCGGCTCGTCCCCATGCGACGCGCCATTTCTGCCGGCGTGACGTTTTTGGCCTTCATGGCTTTGAGGAACGCGTCGGCGAGGACCTTCTTGCGAGTGAGGGCGCGGACCTCTTCGAGTTCCCCCAACTCTTCGAACATTTCCTCAAGTTCGTCTTTCGCCTGTTTCGTCATGTCCCTTCCCGTACCAAAAATATTACACATTCTTGGTCTCATGTCACGTCCTCACGCAGCGCCCCGAAATGAAATCCTTGAGGTCATCGGGCCGGATCCGGATCGAGTTGATGATCCGGACGTGCGGCAGCTCCCCGCGCTCGCACAGCCGGTACACCGTCGCCGCGCAGACCCCAAGCTGTTCGGCTACCTCCCCGACCCGCAACAGCCGACCGCGGCCACCATGGAGCACGGCCAAGTCCGCCGCCGTCGGCGTCGTCGCTACCGGCGGCGCGCTGCCCGGCGCAAACGCGATCCCAAAGTTGGGTAGCAACCGGGTAGCAAAATCCTTCGAAATGCCTGTGGGTAACTGGGAGGGCTGGACTTCCTCCCCTACCCCGCCTCCAATCTTCTCGCTTACTTGCGAAGCGTTGCTACTCCCTGCGACGGTGCCCCGCGCCGTTTCGGGACCGAAAGGTCGGAGGTTCAAATCCTCTCGCCCCGACAACTGTAAGTCCGCGTAGAGCCTTCTCAACGGCTCCGCGGCGGGTGGTGGGTGCGTGGGCTTTTTCGGGGTTGGGTAGCAACCGGGTAGCAAACGGAGCCGCGGAGCGCGTCTGTCCGCGCGTGGCAGCGGGCTGCGGCGGCTCCTGGGCGCCGCCCGCCGCGAGCTGACTTAACAGCCCTTCGGTGGCGTCAGGTGCGTCGCCGGCGTCGGGCGGGGGCGCGCCGAAGCTGAGACGCTCCATCTGGGTCTTGAGGTAGTTGGTGGCCAGGTGGCCGTAGAAGTCGGTCGTCATCCGCGGATCCTGGTGGCGCATGATCCGCTGCACGGCGGCCAGGTCGGCGCCCTTCATGAGCAGCAGCGAAGCCGTCGTGTGCCGCAAGTGATGGAACCTGATCTTGCGTACCTGCCCCACGGGGAAGAGCTTGAAGTCGCAGTTCGGGCAGCGCCGCGGGTTCGCGTCCGCCGCCGCCTCATGGTGCTTGCAGCCCTGCCGCCGGCATTTGTGGATGTATCCGGTGACCAGCCCTGCCCGGCGCATCGCCCGCCGGAGGATGTCCTCCATCGCGGTGTGCTTCGGAAACATCTTCCCGTCCTCGTCCGGGAAGACCAGCTCCGAAGGCGAAGCTTTGATCGCCTTCCGGAGGTAAGGGAGCAGCTCGCTGTTGATCGGAATCGCCTCGACCCGCCCGCCCTTCGGAATGTCCCGATCGTGCGAGCGGCCGACGAGAATCAGCCCCGCCGTGAAGTCGACATCCGATTTCTGCAGGGCGAACAGCTCGCCCTTGCGCATCCCCGTGTAGATCGCGGTCGCGAACAGGAGCGCCCACTTCGGCCGGAGCGACGCGAGGAGGGGCGGCACCTCCTGTGGCCGCAGGTAGTCTGGAAGGCGCTTGACCACCTTGCGCTTGGGGACATCCGCTGCGGGGTTCGGGCGCGGGAATTTCTCCATTCGCCGCGCCATGGTGAAAGCGCGGCTCAAATAGCCGCGCAGATGGTTCACGCTGCGGGCGCTAAGCAGGTTCTCCGTCGCGGTCAGGAACAGATCGATCTTCCCAGGCGTCACATCGGTGAGCCTGGTCGCTCCAAGGGTTGAACCCGTGATGTGCTTCCTGATGCTCGATATGCCGGTGTCAGATCCGGCCTTCTTCAGGAACTTGTCGATCCACCACTCCATCAGCTCGTCGACCGTCCCGCCGCCGTCCAGCAGATCCGCCTGCTCGAGCCCGAGCCGCTGGCGCTCGGATCGCCCCTCCAGGTCGGCGGCAAGCCTCTTCGCCTCGGTCTTCGTCTTCGCCTTCGAGGCCCTGCAAAGCCATCGCCCGTTCTGATCGCAGACCCGCAGGTACCACGTGCCGCGTTTGAGGTAGACGGACGCCACGGCTAGCTTCCTTCCCTATTGGCGTCACGGCCCATGCCCGCGGCGAC
>DASYIS010000097.1:0-29429 GCA_035997375.1 Chthoniobacteraceae bacterium | reverse complement strand
CGAAGGAAGCGACGAGTTCTCCAGCCGGAACATACGAAGGTTGGCGATTGTAAAACATTCTCGCCCACGCATTTTCACCGGCATATACCTCGTTTCCGTTCCCAACCAACTCCTCTCATGAAATCCCGACTCCATTCCCTGGCCCTGGCCCTTGGTCTCGCGCTCTCCGCAGGCTTTCTTCAAACCGGCTGCAACGACTTCGCCCACGCGATGAAGCCGGCGGACAAGGTTCAGCATTTCCAGCGCCCCCTGGTCATTTCGCTGATCGGGAAGGATCTCTCGATCCAGCGGGCCGGCATTACCATCTTCGAGCAGAAGTCGGACAAAGTGCCGGTCCCCGAGTGGCGGATCGACGAGATGGTGGAGAACCTCACCGCGGAGCGGCTCCGCAAAGCGGGTATCACCGCCCGCACGGCCACTCCCGCTTTGCGAGAGACGGCGCGCAGCAAGACATGGAGCAAAATGCTGGCGGGGACGAGTGACCTCAACTACAGCGGCTTCGTGCGGGACAATCCGGGGCTGCTCGGCGGCGCGGACTCGGTGGTCTTGATCGAGCCGCATGCGGGGAAAGCCGCGCAGCTCGCCGCCCAGTCGCGCCCGCCGGGACTGCTTTACCTGTCGTTTTCCGATTCGGCAACCTTCATGGGCACGGTGCGGGTCTTCAACTACTCCGCCCCCTCGGGCCGCATGCTTTCGTGGGCGCACGGCAACGACTCAGGAAACGACACGGCGAAGCTGCACTTTACCTCGTGGAAAGAGGCGACCCCCGCCCAGCGCGAGGAGATTCATAGCCGGATCGTGGCCGCGATGCAAAAGAGCCTCCAGGAGGCGCTCGGCCGGGCCGGACTCTGAGCGCCGGAGGCGGAGCGCATCACGGCCCTTCCGTGATCCGCAGGTAGTAATGCTCGGGCGACCAAACGCGAAAGTCGCGCACGCCCCATGGCTGGTGCGCGATGCGATCCGCGATCGTCCAGCCCGGGTGCTTCTGCGCGGCGGCGAAAGCCTTGTCCAGGTCCGCCACGACGAGGCCGATCTCGACCCGTGGTCCCTGCACCGGCGGATTGGGCGCGCCCTTGGGCGCCGCCCCGCGGCGATTCAGCAAAAGCTCGCCGCGCTCGGAACGGAGGATCACGAAGGCCCCGTCGTTTCGGTTCATCTCAAATCCGGCCACGTCGCGAAAGAAATCGATGGCTCCCGCCAGGTCGTAGCAGTCGAGTTCCAGGAAGAGGAAGCCGGGCCGGCGCAAGCGGTCGCCTTTTGCGGTGGCGCTGTCTATTTCCACGTCCGGCACTTTCTGCGCCGCCGGCTTGGCCTCGGTCTGCGCAGCGGCCTCCAGCGACAGACCAAACGTGAGCGCGAGAAGTGCCAAGCGGATGCCGGAGGGATTCGTGTTCATTTGGGAGGAGCGAAAGCCTACAAGAATGGGCGCACGAAGGAAGCAACGATGTTATCCGTCACCGTTGACGCGCTCTCTTGTTCGTGTACACCATACACGAACATGAATGCTCCCACCGCCGGCCGGCGCTGCTGCGCCCTGCTCACCGATCTCTACCAGCTCACGATGGCGTATGGATACTGGAAGGCGGGCTTGGAGGAACGTGCGGCCGTGTTTCACCTTTTCTTCCGTAAACAACCGTTCGGCGGCGGCTTCAGCATCGCCTGCGGGCTCGCCGACGCGATCGAGTACCTGCGCACCTTCGCCTTTGACGAGGAGGAACTGGCGTACCTCGGCGGCCTGACCGGCAACGATGGCGGGCCGCTCTTCGAACCCGCCTTTCTGGAATACCTGCGGCGGATGGAATGGAAATGGACGGTCGACGCGATTCCCGAAGGGACGGTGGTCTTTCCTCACGAGCCGCTCCTCCGGGTCACCGGCCCGCTGATCCAATGCCAGCTCGTCGAGACGACGCTGCTCAATCTGCTGAATTTCCAGACGCTCATCGCGACGAAGGCGGCGCGCGTGTGCCTCGCGGCGCAGGACGATGCGGTGCTGGAGTTTGGGCTGCGGCGCGCCCAGGGCGTGGACGGCGCGCTGGCCGCGAGCCGGGCGGCGTACATCGGCGGGTGCACCGCGACGTCCAACGTGCTCGCGGGGCAGCTCTTCGGCATCCCCGTCCGCGGCACGCACGCGCACAGCTGGGTCATGTCGTTCGACACGGAAGAGGAAGCGTTCCTGGCCTATGCCGAGGCGATGCCGAACAACTCCGTCTTCCTGGTCGATACCTACGACACCCTGCGCGGCGTGGAGCACGCGATCGCGATGGGGCGCCGGCTGCGCGAGCGCGGGCACGAGCTGGGCGGCGTCCGCCTGGACAGCGGCGACCTCGCTTACCTGAGCCAGGAAGCGCGGCGCATGCTGGACGCCGCCGGCTTCGCCAAGGCGACGATCGTCGCCAGCAACGACCTCGACGAGCAGACCATCGCGAGCCTGAAGCAGCAGGGCGCGGCCATCAACGTCTGGGGCGTCGGGACGCGCCTCGTTACCGCGTACGATCAGCCGGCGCTCGGCGGCGTCTACAAGCTCGCCGCGGTGCGCGACGACGGCGGCCCGTGGCAGCATCGCATCAAGCTCTCGGAACAGACGGCCAAGATCTCGACGCCCGGCGTGCAGCAAGTCCGGCGCTTTCGCCATCGGGGACTCTTCATCGGCGATCAAATTCGCGATCTCGACGCCGCGCGCGGTGAGGAGCGCGTGCTGGTGGACCCGAAAGATCCGCTGCGCCGCAAGGTCATCCCGGCGGACGCCGAGGGCGAGGACTTGCTGGTCCCGGTCTTCCGCGACGGCGCGCTCGTTTATGAAGAGCCGAGCCTCACCGCCACGCGCGAGCGCGTGAAAACTCAGCTCGCCGGCTTTCATGAAGGGCACAAGCGCTTCCTCCACCCGCACGAATACCCCGTCGGGCTCGCGCCGGAACTGCTGGAATTGCGGACACGGCTGATCCTCAAAGCGCGCGAGCGCGGGAAGCAGCCGGGCGGGTAAGACGAGCGGATCGGGAGATGTTGGGGCGCTCAAACGTACGCCAGTTTCTGTCTACGTGTGTAGAGGCGGCTCTCCTCCGAGCCTAAGCGAGCGAGGGTGCCGCCTCCATTTCCTTGCGTGTTACCCGCGCGGAAGGCGTGGGGGCAAAGCGCCGCGCGATCTTTTTTTCGAGTGCCGCCACCACTGGAGGCGCTCAAGAAATTGGAGGCGGCACCCTCGCTCGCTTAGGCTCGGAGGAGAGCCGCCTCTACACATTATTTGGGACGCTTCGCGCTGATCCGAGCCTCATCGCTCGCCTCACCGCCTGGTGGTAGTTCGTCGAATCGCAGGCAAGGCCATTTTAGCATTGCCTTCGTGTTCTCTATACACTATCTAGCGACTCATGAACGCACTCCTTCTCATCGACGTGCAAAACGACTTCGTCCCCGGCGGCGCCCTGGCCGTGCGCGAGGGCGATGCCATCGTGCCACTCCTGAATGAGCTTCAGCCGCGTTTCGACCTGGTCGTGACGACCCAGGACTGGCATCCCGCGACGCACGGGAGCTTTGCCGCGCAGCACCCCGGCCGGCAAGCCGGTGAGCGGATCGATCTCCATGGCCTGCCGCAGATCCTCTGGCCCGTGCATTGCGTCGAGGAAAGCCATGGCGCGGACTTCGTCGCGGCGCTGGACCGCGCGCGCTGGAGCCGCGTTTTTCGCAAGGGGACCAATCCTGAGCTCGACAGCTACAGCGGCTTCTTCGACAACGGTCACCGGCACGCCACGGGGCTCGGCGATTACCTGCGCGAGCGAGGAGTCACCGCGGTTTACCTGGCCGGCTTGGCGACGGACTATTGCGTGAAGTTCACCGCTCTCGATGCGCGTCAGCTCGGCTTTGAGACGTACCTCATCGAGGATGCCTGTCGCGGCGTGAATCTCCGGCCCGGCGATGTCGAGGCGGCAGTGCGGGAGATGAAGGCGGCGGGCGTCCGCGTGGCAAAGTCGGAGGAGATTCTCGCCCGTCCGCCGGCGTCTGCATGACGAGCCCATTTTATGGTCATGAATGAGAAGCAACTGGTGAAGACGAGCAAGTTCCTGAGCCTCGTCTTGCGACACGCGCCGGAAACGATCGGGTTGGAATTGGACGCTCAAGGTTGGGTCGAGGTGAAGGCGTTGCTCGAGGCCATGGCGCGCCACGGACGTCCCCTCACCCGGCCCGCGCTCGACGAGGTGGTCGAGACCAACAGCAAGAAACGTTTCGCTTTTGACGAGAAGGGAGTCCGGATTCGCGCCAGCCAGGGGCACTCGGTCGAGGTCGCGCTCGGGTACGAGCCGCGCATCCCGCCGGCTGAGCTTTTTCACGGCACGGCCACGCGCTTTTTGCCCGGAATCCGCGCGGAGGGTCTGCGCAAAGGCGAACGGCACCACGTGCATCTCTCCGCCGACCAGACGACGGCGGTGCAGGTAGGTCAGCGGCATGGGAAACCCGTCGTGCTCGTCGTCCGGGCCGGAGCGATGCATGCGGCGGGCCACACCTTCTTCCTCTCCGAAAACGGCGTCTGGCTGACGGATCAGGTCCCGCCGGAGTTCCTCGAGTTTCCGGAAGAGCCGGTGTAGCTCGGCCAATCCGGTTCAACATCTCAGGTCGCATCGCGAACGGCACCGTTCCCCGGGATTTGTCGTTTGCCATTTGGAATTTCCCGTGTTCGCATTCGCCGCCCTCCCATGAATCCTCCCGTCTTTGTTCTCGCTTCATTCCTCCCTCTGCGCCGCGGTTTTTCCACGTTCGCCGCCGCGGCGTGTGCCCTTGCCGGCGCGGCCGTGCCCGCCTCGGCGCAAGTGACAATCACGCCGGAGACCGACGCGGTGCACGTCGCGATCGATGGGAAACCGTTCACCGATTTCGTGCTGCGCGGCGGGAATGCGATGAAGCCGTATCTTTACCCCTTGCGCTCGGCGACGGGGAAACTGGTCACGCGTCATTTCCCGATGGAGAAGGTCGACGGCGAGCCGACGGATCATCCGCACCAGCGCGGTTTGTGGTTCGCGCACGAACGCGTGAATGGCTTCGATTTCTGGAACAACGAAGCCGACTACAAGACGCCGATTCGCGGCCGGATCGTCGTGACGAAAATCAGCGACGTGCAGAACGGGCCGGACTCCGGCAGCTTCAAGGCGGACCTGGATTGGAACGACCCGGAGGGCAAGAAAGTGCTTTCGGAATCCCGCACGACGACCTTTCGGAAGACCCCCACGCTGCGCATCATCGATCTCGATCTTACCCTCACGGCGCCCGGCGAAGTGACGTTTGGCGATTCGAAGGACGGCGCGTTCGGCATTCGTCTCGCGCCGGCTTTGGAAGAGCCGGACGGCGGGCCGGCGAAGAGCGGGAATACGATTCCGGGCACCGGGACGATCGTCAGCGCGGAGGGTGAGACGAGCAAAACGGTGTGGGGCAAGCTGTCGAACTGGGTCGATTACTCGGGCGAGGTCGAGGGAGAGAAGGTCGGCGTCACCATCTTCGATCATCCGGAAAACGCGCGCCGCGCGCGCTGGCACGTGCGCAACTACGGCCTGTTCGCAGCCAACCCCTTTGGGCTCAAGGTCTTCACGGGAGACAAGACGCAGGACGGCAGCCTCGTGCTCAAGGCGGGTGAATCCCTGCGGCTCCGCTACCGCGTGGTGATCCATCCCGGCGACGCCAAAACGACGGGCATCGGCCAGTTGTGGGATGAATATGTGAAGGCCGCGAAGTAGGCTTACTTCTTGGGCGTCCCCTTGCTTTTCGCGAGCTCTTCCTCCATGAGCTGCGGTTCGCGCGTGATGTGGACTCCGCCGCCAGAGTCGGCGAGACGGTTGATGAGTTGCTTGAGCCGGCTGCCGTCGCTCACGATCTGGCCGGCCTTGATGTCCGCCTCGGTGATCTTCGCGAATAGGATCTCCTGCTCGTCCTTTTCATAGCGACCGTGGTCGTAGGCGAGGTAAAGGAACCCGTCGGCGCCTTCCGTCCCGTCGGGATAACTCACGCCTTTGCGATCGTCGAGCAACAGCTTGTGGGGCCAGGTTTTCCCGTCGTCCTCGGAGAGCATCGCCGTGAGGTTGCTGCGCCCGCGCGGGATGTCGTTGACGACGAGCAGCAGCGCGCCGGATTTCAGCTTGCGCAGGAAAAAGCGCGTGTTCACCCCGCGCTCATTGGTGAACGGACGTTCGTTCACCCACGTCGCGCCGTGGTCGAACGACTCCGCCTGCGCGATGCCGTAACTCGTCCGCGCCATCATCAGGACGCTCCCATCTTTCCGCTCCACCGCCATGTGCTCGGAGAACGTGACGTCCTTGATCCCGAGCTTCGAGAGCAAGCGGAAGCTCCGGCCCTGGTCGTGCGAGACATAGAATTGCGTGCGCGTCCCCTGCTTGCTCTCCTGGTTGTTGTCAATCGGTCGCAGCCAATCGCCATTCGAGAGGACGGTCGGCTTGTTCAGCCCAAGCCCGAAGCCGGCGAAGACCGGCGCGTTCCATTTCGGCGCGGGGTCGTCGGGATTCTCCGTGCAATAGCCCCAGAGCGAGCGGATGCCGTCGGGGTCGCCGATCTTCAGCAGGCGAAACACGAACCACCAGAGCCGCCCTTGCGGATCGATCCACAAATTGGGATCGCCGGTGTTCCCGGCAAAGAACGTCGAAGGATCATAGACCGCGACCGGGTTCGACCAGGTCTTCCCGTCGCCGCTGGTCACGAGCACCGCGTGATTTCCGTTGCTCCCCTCGCTGAGCGGCCCGCAGTACCAGGTCGCCCAGAGCCGCCCCTTCGCCGTGCGCTCGATACTCGGAATGCCCTGCCACATCCGCAGCCGCGGCCAATAGCTCGCGCCGGGGTCGGTGTTCAGCACCGGCGGCGTGAGGGTCTTCACCCCGAAGTCGTCGGGCGAGAGATTCGGCTCGGCCGCGAGCACGGCGAGCGACAGGGCCGGGAGGAGGATCGCGAAATGGAGTGTCCTGAAAAGTCGCATGGTTCGGTGTGCAGGAGCAAAGCGTACGTGCCGGCTCGAAGGCAGGCGATCAAAAGGCGTGCGGACAAGGGCCACGCCACGCACTTTACCAGAAGCATGCTTTCGCCGGAGCCGTCCCTTCCCAACTCCTCCCCGCCCGTCCTCGGCGTGGCGGAACTTTGCAAGCGCTACGGCGCGACGGTCGCGGTGGACGGCATTTCCTTCACCGTCGGCGCCAAGGAGATCGTCGGATTGCTCGGACCGAACGGCGCGGGGAAGACGACCACGATCAACATGATCCTCGGCGTGCTGGAGCCGACTTCGGGACGGATTCGCATTGAGGAGATCGACCTCGCGCGGCAGCGCTCCCGCGCGCTGGAGCGCACCAATTTCGCCGCGGTCTATGCGCCGCTGCCCGGCAATCTCACCGTGGCACAAAACCTCCGGATCTTCGGGCTCATCTACGCGGTGAAAAACCTCGCCGCGCGCATTGAGGAATTGCTGGTGGAGTTCGAGCTCGTCGCCTTTCGCAATACCCGGTGCGGCGTGCTCTCCTCCGGCGAGCAGACGCGCGTGGCCCTGGCCAAGGCGATGCTCAATCGCCCGCACCTTCTGTTGCTCGACGAGCCCACGGCTTCGCTCGATCCCGCGACGGCGCGCGAGATCCGCCGGCGCATCCAGGACTTCGTCGCGCGCGGCACCGGCGGCGTCTTGTGGACCTCGCACAATATGTATGAAGTCGAGGAAGTGTGCGATCGCGTGCTCTTCCTCTCCCGCGGCCGCATCCTGCTCGAGGGGAATCCCAAGACCCTGCCCGGCGAGCACGGCAAGAGCTCGCTCGAGGAGCTTTTCATCACCGTCGCCCGCGAGCCGCTCACCCTTGGGTTATAGAACATGACCGTCGCTCTTTCCCGCATCGCCGCCATCGCCCTGCGCCAGATCTATCTGCTGCGCGGCAGCCCGGCGCGCATCCTGCCGCTCTTCGCCTGGGTCGCCATCGACATCCTGCTCTGGGGTTTCATGACGAAGTACCTCAACACCATCAGCTCGCCCCGGTTCAGCTTCATCCCGGCGCTGCTCGGCGCGGTGCTCCTCTGGGATTTCTTCGCGCGCGTCATGCACGGGATCGCGACCGCGTTCTTCGAGGACGTCTGGTCGCGCAATTTCCTCAACATGTTCGCCTCACCGCTTTCCATCGGTGAATACCTGGCCGGCCTTGTGCTCACGAGCATCGCGACCAGCGCGGTCGGGCTCACGGTCATGCTCCTCATCGCGACGACGGCCTTCGGACTCTCGTTCGCGGCCTACGGGCTGATGCTCCTCCCCTTCTTTCTCATCCTCTTCCTATTCGGTATCGCGCTCGGCGTGACGGGGATCGCGATCGTCCTGCGGTTCGGCCCCGCGTCGGAATGGTTCGTCTGGCCCATCCCCGCGCTGCTCTCGCCCTTCGTCGGCGTCTTCTACCCGCTCTCGACCTTGCCCGCCTGGATGCAGGCGGTCTCCCGGTTGCTGCCGCCATCCTATGTGTTTGAAGGGATGCGCGCGATCGTCGCCGGCGGGCGCTTTTCGCCGATGTCCCTGCTCTGGGGCGGCCTGCTCGCGCTGTTTTATATTGTGCTCGCTTGCTGGTTGTTCACGCGAATCTATCGCCAGGCGGTGCGCTCCGGGCTGATCGCGCGATACAGCGCGGAGTCGGTGAATTGACCAACGCAACGCGCTTCAGGATGAAACGAAGTCCTCCGTCCAATTCTCGTCCGACCCGCGTTTTCCCTTGTGGGATTCTAGACAAGATCGAAGAGGTGCGCATCTATATCCTTGCGATCGCGCACACGAACCGCGCGCCGGACTACTGGAAACACCGGGTGGGCTGAATCGGCCGCCTATTTCGGTGCCGGCGCGGCGGCCACCGGCGTGCCAATGTACCGAACCGCGCCCGTCAGATTCAGCGCGGTCGTGTCCGTGGGAGCGCCGGGCGCGAGTCCCATGAAGAGGCGATAGAATTCCGCGTCGGCGCGCGGCAGCTTGCCGGTCGGCGAAGGGACCGCGCGGGTAATGGAGATCTCCGCCGCGCAGGCTTTGAGCGGAATCCGCCGCGGCTGCTGCCCCGGCGCGGCGGCGGGCAGCGCAATCTGCGGGGTGACCAGGACCCGCAGTTCCGCGCCGACCACTTGCGTGCGAAGGAGGAGCTCGGTGCTCGCGGCGGTCCATGCCGGCTCCTGCGCGTTGACGGCGCCGAGCTTCTCGGCGAGCGCACGCAAGCCGGCCACATCCTCGACTTTCGCGAGCACGGGGATCGGTGCGGGCTTTTCCGGCGTGCTGGTGGCCGTGAGGCTCCGCACGAGTTGCTTGGTTGGCTCCGTCTTGGTCGTCATCACGGTCGCCCCGGCGGTGGCGCCGGCCCCCCGGCCGCTGAATTGACTCGGCTGCGAAGGAACGGCGACGACGGTGCCATTCGGACCCTGCACCATCTTCGGCGGACTGAATTTGCGGGGAAAGAGAAACTCATCGCCGCCTCCCCCGGAGCCGGTGGACGGGACCTGGACGGTCTTCGTCCCATAAGTGATGAAGCCGAGATTGAGCGAAACAACCGCCGGCGCCTTGGCCAGTTCGCCGAGGACGCGATGGACCTCCAGGATCTTCTCCTCCGTATCGGTGACCCGGACCACGCCGTTGGCGGTGAGGATCACGAATTTGCCCTGCGGCGAGAGCGTCTTGCGCACCCCCTCGACGACCGAAGCCTGAGGGACGAAGCCGATGGGAATATCCACCGTGCCGGCGACCGCCGTCGCGGCGACACCGAGCAACGCCGCCAGGAGGGGGAGCGATCGCGTATTCATTCGCGCAGCATGAACTGAAAGGCGCGAAGAAACCAGCGGTCTTTTTGCAATTACGCCCCCGCGCTGCGGGTGGAGCGTCCGTGGCGCTCATGCACGGCAATCTTCCTCTTCCTCTTAATCTTCCTCTTAATCTTCCTCTTAATCTTCCTCTTAATCTTCCTCTTAATCTTCCTCTATCGGTTCGCTCCACATTCTTTGTCCGGGCTCACTGTACGCGGGACAAAATTGGTGGAGCAATCGATAGAGGAAGATTAAGAGGAAGAGGAAGATCCAGCACACGCGCTCCGTCCATTAGTGTGCGCCTCGCGCGGACGAAGCTTACTTCGGAGCCTGGGTGCTCACGAACCGCACGCTGCCGGTGAGATTCAGCGCGATGAAGTCCTCCGGGTCGCCGGGGGGCAGGCCCATGAAGAGACGGTAGAACTCCGCGTCGGTGCGCGGCAACAGGCCGGTGGGCGCCGGAATGGAGCGGGTGATGGAGATTTCCGCGGAACAGAGGGTGATCGGGATGCGCCGCGCCTCCTGGGTCGGCGCGGCTGGCGGGAGCGCGATTTGCGGGGTAATGGTAACGCGCAACTCGGCGCCGACCAACTCGGTGCGGACCAGCAGCTCCGTGCCGGCGGCCGTCCACGGCGGCTCCTGCGGCGTGACCGCCCCCTGCCGGATCGCGAACTCGCGCAACCCCTTGAGGTCGTCGACCTTGGCCAGCAGCGGGACCGCCCTGGGCTGGCCGGGCACGCTGGATGCGGGCAGGCGGCGCGCGAGCTGTTTCGTCGGCTCCAGGCTCGTGACGTTCTGCGTGTTGCCCACGGAGGCGCCGGTCGACCGGCCATAGAATTGATAGGGTTGCGCGGGAACGACGGTGACGAAGTTGGGCCCCTGGATGATCTTCGGCGGCAGGAATCGGCGGGGAAAGGGAAACTCGTCTCCTCCGACGGGTGACACGTTCGGGTGCACCACGAGCTTCCGGCCGTGCGTCACGAAGTCGAAGTTGAGCGAGACGATCGCCGGCTGCTGGTTCAGCTTGCCGAGGAGTTGAAAGACCTCCGCGATTTTCTCCTCCGAATCCGTGACCCGCAGGATGCCGGTGTTATTGAGCACGACGAACTTGCCCTGCGGCGACAGCGTCCGGCGCACGCCGTCGACGACCCAAGCCGGCGGGAGGTAGCCGATCGGGATCTCCGCCGTGCCGGCGATTCCGGACACGGCGCCGGCCACCAGCGCCGCCAGAAAGGGAAGCACACGCGCGTTCATCGGGGGATCATCGCGCGGAAGGGGCGGAGAAACCAGCAGTCTTTTCAGTCAGGCGTCCTCTTCAGCTTGCGCGGTTCTCTTGATTCTGAACCGCATACAACCTTTGGCGCAAACGCTCCACGGTGCCTTCCCACGGGACCAGACATTCCGGATGTTCGTCGATCTCCTTCAGGCGGCGACGCAACTCTGCCTCCTGCTCCGGGGAGAGGTCGTCTTCGTCGCCAACGGCGGCGGATTCCTCCAATAGTTCGAGCTCATGCTCGTAAACCCACTCGACGAACTGGCGTCGTTCATCCTTTGGAAGTTCCATTAACTTGTGCTCGAGCTCCGCGCGACTCATGGAAGCATCTTACAACACCACCGGCGCCGTGCGAACCCAATTTACCCCTCTTGGGTGGTGCGGGCCGCGCGCGATGCGTCGCCTTACGGCTTGAACTCCCCGGCGTCGAATCGCTTCCAGAAGTCCGGGGCGGTGAGAACGTCGGCCGGCTTCTCCCCAACGATGACGCTCTTCAAGCTCTGGCATGGGCGAAGCACCTCCAGGTTTTCGTTGGTGAAGTTCTTCGGCGTGAGACGAATGTCCAACAAGCTCATGCCCTTCAGCGGTGACAGGTCATGCAACTGAGGGCAGGCGACGATGTTGAGCGAGTTCAACGGCATCCCCGCCAGCGGCGACAGGTCGGCCACCGGCGTATGGGCGCAGCTAAAACGCGTCAGTTTCATCCCGCGCGCCGTCGCCAGGTCGGCCACCTGCGTGCCGCCGAGCTCGAGGCTCGTCAAAGGCATCCCGGCCAGCGGGGTCAGGTCGTTCACCTGACCGCACGCGTAAAGATCGAGCGTGGACAGCGGCAGGCCGGCCAGCGGCGCGAGGGTCTGGATTTGGCGGCCGTACGCAAGAGACAGGGAGGTCAGCGGCAGGCCCCGCAGCGGTTCCAAGTCCCGCACCTGACAACCACTGAGGTTGAGAATCTGCAGTTTGGTCAGGCCCTTCAACTGCTCCAGGCCGGCCGAGGTCACTTTCAGGTTCTGGAGATCCAGATTCTCCATATCCTTGAAGCCCTTGAGTTTCTCCATGCCGGCATCCGTGACCTTGGTCAGGCCCAAGCCCAGTTGCTTGAGCTTCGTCATCTTCCGGAGATGGTCGAGCCCGGCATCGGTGATCGGGTTCTCCATGAGGAAGAGAATCTCCAGCGCGGTCATGTCTTCCAGGCGTTGCAGTCCCGCATCGCTCAGGTGGATGTCCGCGAGGCCCAGCCGGCGCAGCTTGGGCAGCGCCTTGAGGTACTCCAGGTCGGCCTCGGTGATGTCGCTGAGGTGGAGGCCGATCCACTCGATCTCGGGGAGTTTCGTGAGCGGCGCCAGGCCGATGCCGGCCGTCTTGCCCGCGTAGAGATGAACCTCGGTCACGGGCTTGCCCGGGCGCTGCCGGTCGATGACGACATCGCCTTTCATTTGCTTGATGGCGGCGATCGCCTCTTCCTGCACGGCATTTTTCTCTTCCGCCGCGATCAAGCCGCCGGTGGCCGATAGGAGAGAAAGGAACAAGACGGGAAGGCGGAAAGCGGCGCAGAATTGCGTTTTGGGGTTCATGGGGTGAAACTCTCGACGAAGGTCGGTTCGCCGTGGAGTTCGATGCTGAGGCGCTCCCCGCGGATGGTCAACACCTCGGCCGTCACGAGGACGAGGGAAAGCTCGATGGAGCCCTCCACCGGAGCGTCATCGCCCCATCAGAATGCATTGAAGCTTAACGAGAAGTGCAGCCCGTAGTCCTGCACATTGTCGCCGCCTTTCACGGTGCTGCCGGGATTGAGCGCGTAGCCCCAGTAGAGCTGGCCCGCGCAGTGCCGGCTCGGATTCACAATGAGGCCGAGGCCGACGCTCGCGATCTCTTTGTACCGATCATCGATGACCGCCGGCCGCGGCCCGCCGAATTGCACAGTGTCCCAACCCGCGCCGAGGTCGAAGAACGGCGCGAGCGTGACGACCGGGTTCTTCGCCTTGTTCTTCCAGACGGGCACGCGGATCTCGACCGAAGCGAAGAGGCCGTTGTCGCGCAGCAGTTCGTTCTCGCGGTACCCTCTCACACTCGCGATGCCGCCGAGGCTGAATTGTTCGAGCGAGAGCAGCGGGTGATCGGCAAATTGCGCGTTGGCGCGGAGCACCAACTGGTTGTCGGTGTTGAAGAGCCGCCAGATGAATTGCCCCTGGCCCAGCCACGCGAAGAAACGGCCGTCGGGTGTCTTCGGAGTGCCGGCGCCCGGTGCGCTGCCGGCGACCTCAACGCGTCGCGTGGCGTCGAAGGCATCGAGGCCGAAGTTGAAGGTCGAGCGCAACGCGAGGACGTGTTGCTGGCTGCGGTTCATGTATTCCTGCGCGGTGCGGAGGACGAACACCTGGCTCTTGCCCTCGATGGAGCCGGGGGAGAGATCGAAGGGGCGGTTCAGCAGGAACGTCTTGCTCGAGCGCCAGTCGCCGGTGAGTGAGACATCGAGGAGATGATTGAGGTTCTCGTAGAGCGGCTGGCGCAGCGTCGCGCCGTACTGCGTCGATTGGCTGCGGATATCGAGCTCCGCAAACTGCTGCTCCACGATGCCCGCATCGCTCTTGCTCGCATGCACTTCCAGCGTCGTCTTCCACGGCGTGATCGGGATCTCGTACGAGCCGGCGAGGTTTTCGTCGCCGGCGTATTCCCAGGCGTCGATCGTCTCCGCGGAGGCGTGCGCGACGCCCCAAGTGATGGAGAGCGGGTCGCTGTGGCCGGTGAGATTCAGGTCGGAGAAATGGACGTCGACGATCTCCGCGCCGACGCTCGGCGGGCGGCGATTGCTCACCTCGAACCCGAAACGAAACGGCTGATTTTCCTTCACCTCCGCGCTCAGGATCGACTCGCCCGGCCGCGTCCCGGGCTGCAGCTCCGCGTTGATTTGCCGGATATTCGGGTTCTGCCGCAGCAGTTGGAGCCCGGTCTTCAGCTCGTTGAAATTCAGCGGCTTTCCCGCGCTGCGCCGCAGCTCGTTGCGCAGCCACCAGGGCCGCAGCCACCAGTTCCCCTTCACGTCGATCCGCGTCAACTTCCCCTCGACGACCTGGAAGACGACCAAGCCGCCTTGGAGATCCTGGTCCGGCAGCACCGCGCCCGAGTTGATGTAGCCGGCCTCGACGTATTTCTGCGTGAGCGCCTGCCGCGCGTCCTCCAGTTCCGCGGCGGTGATTTCGCGCCCGGCGTATTTGGCGACCACCTTGCCGAGCGCCGCGTCGGAGAAGACGTGATTCCCTTCAAATCGAAACGACTGCACGCGGATGCGCAACGCGTTCGAGAGCACGCCGCCGCCCGCGAACTCCTTCGGCACCGCCGGCAGCAGCGGCTGGATTTCATAAGGCGAAAGCTGGAACTCAAACCCCGGGAGCGATTGCCGCGAAGGCTGCATCCCCGCATCCGGTGGGAGCGGTTCCGGCAGCTTGAGGATGATCTCCTCGGGCAGCAGCAACTGGTCCGTCGCGGTCGGCGGAGCAGTCGCCGGCAACGGCGCAGTCGCACTGGAAACGGGCGCGCCTTGTTCGACGTTCGCGGGCGGGTCGTTCGCCTGCGCGGCGGCGCGTTGTGCCGTTCCGACGGCGAAGGCCATCAGGAAGACGAACGGCCGGATGCGCCGGGGTGAAAGCACGCGCCGCTTTGTATGCGGGCGTGCAGGGCACCGCCAGCTTCATCGGTCAAGCGGCGCTCGCCGCGAAATATTCGCGCACCCATTCCGGGCGCTCGCGCCGCAGCGTCTCCCACGCGGGCAAAGCCTGGCGCGGCGGGGTGGTTGCGCCGGCGATCACACCGGCGAATGCCTCGGCGGTCTCCTCTTCGACCGAGGCGTCGAACGGGAGCGCGTTCATGCGCGCGAGCGCGGCGTAGCGGCGGCGCGCATCGGCGCTTTCGCGGCGAAACGCGCGCTCGATCGCCTGGCGAAATTCCGCGTCGCAGACCGCGCCCTCAGCGGTGAGCTGCGCAAAGAGCGCCTCGGCGATCGCGCCGCACATCGCGGTGAGCGCCGCCTGCGCGGGCTGGTGCTTGTGGTCGTAATCGCTCCCGCCATCGACCTGGCAAATCTCGCGCGGATCGACCCGGCGAAACGTTTCGCAGAGGCCGGCGATTTCGAGGCCCCAACCGCTTTCCCACGGCAGGCTCTCCGCGAGCCCGCGGCGCAGCGCCATTTCGCCGGCGAGCGGGTAGCGGAAGGAGACGAGGAAATCGAGCAACGGCTGGTGGCCCGTCACGCGGATGAGCGCCTGCAAAAGCGGCGCGAGGAAGAGCCGGCTCACGCGCCCGTAGAGGCGATCCGTCACGCGCGGATAGTACATTTTCGCGAAGGCGAAATTCAGCTCCGGGTGGACGCACGCATAGCAGAGCCGTGCCAGCGAGCTGCGGCGGAAGGAGGCGACGTCGCAGTCCTGCGTCGCGATGATCGCGGGCGCCGTCGTTCCGCCGAGGAGACCGATCGCCGCCCAGACGTTCAGGCCCTTGCCAAACCGCGGCGCGCCAAGTTGCGCGTGGATGGGCCCAAGTTGCGGGCCGTCGTTCCAGAGCACGCGCACCGGTCGCGGGAGGTCGCCGAAGAACTCGCGCGCGAGCCGGGCGCCGGCGGCGTCGAGGCCGTTGAGCGAGACGACGAGCTCGCTCAGCCAGTCGGCGCCGCGCAATTCCGCGCGCAGCCGGTGGATCGCCGGGCCGTGCAAATCGACCGCATGGCAGGGCAGGATGAGCGCGACGGGACAGCGCGCGGTCAGCGCCGGCAGCTCGGCTTCGATCCGCTCGAGGTGGGTCTCGTTGAGTTGCTGCAGCGTGCAGATGAGTCCGCTCTGCGCGAAGTCGCCCATGGCGCTAGACCTGCGGCGCGGCGGTCCCTTCGTCGTCCTCGTCGTCTTCGTCCTCGATGTCGTGCGTCATCTGGCGCGAGAGGAAGGGGCGCGTGAAGCCGTAGAGCAGGTAGACCAGGAAAATGACAAACGGCATCCAGTGCACTTTCATCACGAAGATGTTCAGGCCCGTCAGCACCAGGACGAACACGAAGGCGAGGAATTTCGGGAGCGAGCGCTTGGTCTTCAAACCGATCCCTTTGAAGCTCGGGTATTTGAATTTGGAGAACATCATCCACGCGAGGAAGAGCATCAGCGCGGCGAGCAACCACTTCAGGTAAGGTTGCGCCTCCTGCCCCTCGTCGAGCGAGAGGAGGAACAGGGTGAGCGAGGCGATGAGCCCGGCGGCCGCCGGAATGGGAAAGCCGGTGAAATCCTTGGTGGCGTTCACGACACCCGACGCCGCAACGCAGTTGAAGCGGGCCAACCGCATCGCGCCGCAAATCAGGTAGACCGAAGCGATGATCCAGCCGGTTTTATCCGAGAATTGATGGAGCACGATGCGATGCACCATGAGGGCCGGGGCCACGCCGAAGGAGACGACGTCGGCGAGTGAATCGAATTCCCGCCCAAACGCGCTCTCCGCGCCGCCGAGCCGGGCCAGGCGGCCATCGAGCAAATCGAAAATGCACGAGGCGAGAATGAGCCAGATCGCCTGGTGCACCTTGGCGTCGGCCAGCGAGTCGGCCGCGCCGCGCTCTTTCAGCAGCGCGCTTTCGACGATACTCAAGGACGCGGCGAACCCGCAGAACAGGTTGCCGGCCGTCATCAAGTTTGGCAGCAGGTAGATCTTCGGAGAGCCGTCGGGTTTCGTGTCGCTCATGGGAGTGGGGGAGTCAGGCCGCCGGGTCGGCGGGGAAGCGCGCGATGATGTCCAGGCCGCCCTTCACGGCATCGCCGATCTGCACGAGCACCTGGCACTCGAGCGGGAGGAAGACTTCCGTGCGGGAGCCAAAGCGGATCATGCCGAAGCGAAAATTGCGCGGGACGGTGTCGCCGAGCTTCGACCATGGGACGATGCGCCGGGCGATGGCGCCGGTGATCTGCCGCACGACGAGCGTGGCGCGAGCCCCTTCAAAGGCCCAGGTGAGCGCCTCGTTTTTCGTTGTCGCCTCGGCGTGGCGCGCGTCGAGAAACAGCCCGGGATGATGCTGCAAATAGGTGATCTTCCCGTCGATCGGCGCCTTGTTCACGTGCACGTTGAAGACGTTCAGGAAAATGCCGATGCGCTTCACGCGGCGATGCAGCACCTCCGATTCCTCGACCTCCGTGATGTCGGCCACCACGCCATCCGCGGCGGCGAGAATGGCGAGCGGGTCGCCGGGCGGCGTGCGCTCCGGGTCGCGAAAGAAGTTGAGGCAAAAGAGGATCAGCAGGAGGGCGATCGCGAGGAGCCCGTACCACAGCGGGTTGCCCGCGCGGGCCAGATAGCCCGAGCCCGCGGTGAGCACGAGGAGGAACGCGAAGATCCAGCGTCCCTCGAACAAAGTTTGAAATCGCATGACCCTTACTGTGGCGCGCGGCGGCGGGGTGACAAGAAAAACGGGATGGAGGCGGCGGTGGCTGCGGCGAAGCTGCTCGTTGAAATGGGCGGAGGCGGCACCGGTTCGATTAGCTGAGGAACGGCTGGATCGAACCCATCTCGGCAATCTCCCGGCCGAACGCAGTGCTCATGAAGCCGGCGTCGGGCATCATGCCGACCCGCCCGAGATCCAACCGGTCGGCGTCCCAGCAGGTCCCGATCGTTGGGTCGTCATGGTGTTTGCCGTCGGTGTGCCAGACGCAGGCATGGTGGAGGAGGGCGAACCTGGAGTCGTCCAGCGCAAAAGCGCTTCCGCGGAGCGAGGCCGCGTATTCCGCCCCGCGCGCCCCGTGTCCTGCGTCGTAGCTCTCGCTGATGCGCCTGCTGTCGTGGAAGAGCGCGAACAAACGGACGACTTCGAGATCCGCGCCGGTTCGCGTCGCGAGCAGGAGACCGTTGCGCTCGACGCGCCGCCAGTGAGCGGGGCCATGGACCGAGTAGACCCGGATGTGAAATTGCTCCGTGACCGTCTGCCAGAGCAGATCCCAATCAACGCTCATCGCTCAGGCTCCTCCAAACGCCGCGGCTTCCAGGTTGTTCTCGCACTTGTAAACCTCGCGCCATTTCACGGCGTCGGTCGAGTGCAGGATGCGGCCTTTCCAATTCAGGCCGACATAGGCGCCGCCGCCGTAAGCGACGGTGAGCGGGCCGTCGCCGCTGGGCACGCGCTTCCAGTCGTAGCCGTCCTTGGAGAAGAGCGTGGCGACGGCGCCGATGGCCGCGAATTGCTCGCCGGTCCAGAGGATCGTGTTGAGGTGCTCGCCTTCCTCGCCGAGCTGTTTGGCGAACCAGTTCACGCCGTCTTCGCTCACCATGCGCAGGCCGTGCAGACCGACGCCGACGAATTTGCCGGCGCCAAACGCCACGTCGACCAACGTGTCGATCGCCTTCACGTCGGGTGCGTCTTTCCACTCCTTGCCATCGGGTGAAGCCGCGCGCCGGCCGCGGTCACCGACGCCGACGAGGAGCCCGTTGCCCGACGCGAAGCGCCGCAGGATGAATTTGCCGGGCAACTCGATCAGCCCGCTCCAACTCACGCCGTCCGCGGAGATGAGCGCGAACGGCTTCGCAAGGCCGACCGAACCGGGATCGCCGCCGAGCGCGATGAAGTTGCCTTGGTGGAAGATGATGCCGCGCACGTAGCGGCTGTACTTGCCGTCGAAGGTCGAGGGCGTCCACGTGATGCCATCGGTCGTCGCGCCGAAGAAATTCGAGCCGCCAAAGCTGCCGATGCCGACGAAGCGTCCGCCACCGGCAGCGATCGCGCGCCACGTCTCGCCTTCCTTGCCGGTCTGCGAATCCCGCCAGTCGACGCCGTTGTTCGAAACGATCCGCTGGCCGTTCTGGCCCACCGCGATGAAGAGGCCCGCCATTACACGAGCCCCGGGAGTTTGCCGTCGAAGGCCGCGCCGCTCGCGACCTGGCTGTCGCCGAAGGTCGTCGCGGCCACGCCCATGCGGTTTTGCAGCTCGAGGTAGAGGTTCGCGACCGGCGTCTTTTTCGGGAAATCGAGCTGGCGCCCGCCCTTCAGCGTGCCGCCGCCCTTGCCGACGACCAGCGCCGGGTAGTCGCTCCGGCCGTGGCCGCCGTCGGCCATGTAGCTGGTGTAGAGCAGCATCGAGTTGTCGAGCAGCGTCGAGCCGCCTTCGTCGATCGCCTTCATCTTCCGCACCATCTCGGCGAAGAGTGTCGTATACCACGAGTGAATCTGCCGGAGCGCCTCGCGCGAGATCGGGTCGGCGTCCTCGGGGCGGCCCGCGTTGCCCTGGTGCTCGAGCGTGTGGCAATGCCGCTCGTAGCCGACCGTGACCACGCCGGGGAACATCGACTCGTCGCTGCCGGCGGCGAAGGTGCAGACGCGGGTGGTGTCGGTCTGGAAGGCGAGCACCATGAGGTCCGCCATGAGGCTGATGTAGTCGCGATGCCGCTCGGGATCGCGCCGCACGGCCTCGGTGTTTTTCCAGAGGTAGCGGCTGGTTTCACCGGTCAACTTTTCATCGAGCACGACCTTCGAAGGCCCGGGGTTTTTCTCGTCGAGCAGGTCGAGCCGGCGATGCGCCTCGATGAGTTCGATCCGCTTCTCCGCCGCGCGCACCGCGGTGAGATACTCGTCGAGCTTCTGCTGATCCGCGCGGCCGAGCCGGCGCTGGAGCGACTTCGCGTTGCCCGAGACGAGGTCGATGACGCTGCGGTCGTAGCTGTCGCCCGAGGCGCTCTGGCTGGTGGCGGCGGCGAGATTCGCGGCGCGCCGGTTCCAATTCGGCACGATCGGCTTGCGCCCGCGGAACATGCGCTCGAAGACGAGGCGCGGATCGGCTTCATACGGAACGTGCGTCCCGTCGCGGCGAAACGAGTAGACCGTCTCCTGGTTCGAGAGGCCGAACTCCAGCGACGGGAACAGCGTCTCCCGGCCCGCGACCTCGGCGACCGCCTGGTCCACGGAGATGGAGGCGACCGGTTTGCCGCCCTGGCGGCTCGCCTCGATCGCGGAGGTCAGGTGGGAAAAGGCGCACGCCTCATGGCCGTTGAGCCCGGTCGTCTTGCCGCCGTTGGTGAGGCCGGTGAGGAGCAACAGGTCGTCCTTGCAGAAATCGAGCGGCCGCAAGATCGACGGCAGCTTCGTCAGCGGCCCGGCTTCCTTCATGCGCCACGATTCCAGCACCGTCCCGCCGGTCACCGTGAAAATGCCGAGGCGCAGCGGCGGCTTGCCGGTCGTCGGCGCGGCAAACGCCGAGACGCGTTGCAGCGAATCCATGAACGGAAGCGCCAGGAGCGCGCCGGCTCCGCGGAGAAAATGGCGGCGGGAGAGGGTGGAGTTGGTCATGAGTTAAATACGGAACGGACGCTTCGCTGATCCACGAAATACACTAAAGACACGAAAGAGGAAACGGGCAATCGAGCGAACTTGCACCCCTGCTTCTGGAGCCGTACGATGACTGGATGATCTTGGAAAAGCATCCGGAACTCGCCGATTTGAGTGCCGAAGAGAAGCTCGAACTCATTCGCGAGCTGTATTCTGCCTTGGAGGAGCGGGGTGAACTGGAGCCAAATCCCGCGATCGTTGCGGACCTGCATCGGCGGCGGGAAGATTACCTGCGGGATCCGAGCCGGGTGGTCGCCTGGGAGGATGTGAAGCGAAAACTCGCGGCAAGCGCGTGGCGGAAATAGTTCTTTTGCTGGGTGCGGAGGGTGAAGCCTTCGCCATCCACGCGCATTACGAGGAGTACCGGCCCGGCCGCGGCGAGCTCTTCTCCGAGGACCTTGACGAGAACCTCGGATTGCTCACTCGCTTTCCACATCTCGGACCTGAATTCAGCGGGCCGTTTCGTCGGCTCAGGCTTTCGCGTCACCCCTATGCGATTTTCTACGAAGTTGCAGGGAATCGGATCATCGTTCACGCGATCGTATCCGACCGGGAATTGGATCATTGGATCCGTCGACGGCTGAATGCCTAGTTCCGGACGACCTGGCTCTCAGTTGCCGGCCGTGCGCCGCGCGGCGTCGGGTTCGGCGTTGCGGCGGTGTTGGAAGGGGTAGCTGTTGACGACGCCGAGGATGAGGGCGGAGAAGCGGTCGCCGTCCTTTTCCATCGCGGTCTTGACCCGCGAAATCTGCCCCTCGTCGTAGTAGTCGAGGTCGCGACCGAGGGCGAAGGTCAGCGTCTGGCCGATGAGGTTGCGGAGGAATTCGCCGCGCCGCTCCCACAGCACTTTGCGCAGTTCGCCGGCGCCGGTGAAGCGCTCGCCGGTCGGGAGCTCACCGTGCGTGTCGAGGTCGGCGCTCGTCGGGCGCCACTGGCCGACGGCGTTGTAGTTGTCGAGCGCGAAGCCGAGCGGGTCCATCTTGCGATGGCAGCCGGCGCAGTTCGAGTCGTGCGCATGTTGCGCGAGCTTTTCGCGGAAATCCTTCGGCTCCTTCTCGCGCTTCTCATCCTTGAAGAGCCCCGCATTCGCCGGCGGCGGGGGCGGAGGCGTGCCAAAGAGCACATCGAGCACCCAGCGACCGCGCTGCGAGGGGCTGGTGCGAAAGGTGTGCGAAGTCGACGCGAGCACCGCGCCCATGCCGAGGACGCCGCCGCGATTGTCCTCCGGCTTGAGCGCGACGCGCTGCGGCTCCTTCCCCTTGACTTCGGCGAGACCGTAGTGCTTCGCCAGGTCCGCATTCACGAAGGTGTAATCGCTCGCCAGCAGGTCGAGCACCGGGCGGTCTTCGGTGCGGAGATTGTTGCAAAAGGCGCGCACCTCTTCGCGCATCGCGCGCTTGAGCTCGTTGTTGAAGGTCGGGAAAAACTCGGTGTTCGGGCGCGCGTCGTTCACCTTCTCCGCGCCGAGCCAGCGCATCAGCATCGCGTCCGTCAGCGACCTGGCTTTCGGGTCGGCGAGCATCCGCTTGACTTGCGTCGCGAGCACCTCGGGTTTCGCGAGCTGTTTTTGTTCGGCCGCGGCGAGCAGCTCTTCATCCGGGATCGATGACCAGAGGAAAAACGAGAGCCGCGAAGCCAGCTCCACCTCGCTGATCGGCGCGCCCGCTTTGGAGCCGGCGGCCTGGTTCTTCGGCGTGCGATCCTCCTCGATGCGGAAGAGGAACTCCGGCGCAACGAAGATCGGCCGCAGCGCCTTGCGCAACGCTTCGCGCGACGATTCGCCTTTCGCCACGGAGGCGTCGTAGAACTTCACGAGCGGCGCCGTTTCCGCCGGCACGACCGGCCGCCGCCACGCCCTCCGGGCGAAGCGCGCGATGAACTGCGCGACCGCCTCGTGCTCCGGCTGCTCGGGCAGGCCCGCGAAGAACTTCTCGCGCGCCTGCCGGATCTTGCCGTCGAGTTTCTTGTCCGCCTCCTTGCGCGCTTCCGGCGAAAGATCCGCGTCGCCGAAGAGCTTGGCCAGGACGAGGTCCGCGCCGGCGAAGTATTTCTCCAGCGAGGCCGGCGGCACGCTCAGCGCGGCGGCGATGTTTTCAAACGCGCTGCCGGTCGTATCCTGCGGAAACCCGAGCGTCGCCGCGAAGTCCAGGTCGACCCAGGTGAGATCGCGGAGCACGTTGTTGTACTCCGACCGGCTGAGCCGCCGGATGAGCGCCGGGCCGGGATCGAGGAATTTCGGGTGATCGCTCTCGAGCTCCGCGAGCGTTCGTTTGATCCCATTGATGACGATCGTCCCGTGCTGCTGCGTGAAGCCGGTGTCGTCATTCGGCGGCATCTCCTGGCTGGTGACCTGCTCGACCACGCGCCGCCAGAGCTTGAACTCGCGCAGCACCGCCTCGTCGTTCGTGAACCGCGTGAGATCGATCCCGCCCTTCTGCTTCTCCGCGTTGTGGCACTTGAAACAATGCTTCTCCAGCAACGGCCGGATGTCCTTCACGAACGGCCCGTTGTCATACCCGGTCGCGGCCTGCGTGGCGGGGGAGAGGACGAGCGCCGCCAAGCCGGCGAGCCAGAAGGCGCGCTTTGTCTTTCGGGTATTCGAAGGGCGATCGGTCATGAAAAAGCCGCCTATTCTCGCTCGGAACCGGGGCTGCGTCGAGGACTTATGAGAGCCTCGACTTGTCGCTTGTCGCAAAGCGGGGTTATCCTTCGAACATGGATCCACTTGATCGAATCACCGTCCAGCCTGGACAGTGTGGAGGGCGCCCATGCATCCGCGGCACGCGCATGCGGGTGATGGATGTGCTCGAACTGCTCGCAGCCGGGGCGTCGCATGAGGAGATCCTCGCTGATTATGAATTTTTGGAGCCGGCGGATCTCCAGGCGGCGCTCCTTTATTCGGCGCGGCAGGCCGACCACGTTGTGCTCGTGGGCGCGTGAAGTTCATCGTCGACAATCAGTTGCCCGCCGCGCTCGCGCGCTGGCTCCGGACAAAGGGCGCGGATGCCGTTCACGTCCTCGATCGTCGTCTGGAGACAACAAAGGATCACGATATCTGGACGCTGGCCATCAGTGAGGAACGAATCGTCATCTCCAAGGACGAAGACTTTTTCCATCTCGCAAACCGGCCTGCTGATTCCGGTCGACTGCTGTGGGTGCGTGAGGGCAACTGCCGGCGCGACACCTTGCTCGCGCGCTTTGAGGCTCCCTGGCTGGAATCGAAGAGGCCTTTGCCTCCGGGAACCGCGTCGTGATGCTGCTCTGACGCACGCTGCTGCCTTTCATGCCGCACCCCGGCGGCAACCCTCCCTCCTCTCATGAATCTCCCTCGCAGCCTTCCCGCTCTCCTCCTCGGCTTGGTCATCTCCGTCGCGGCGGCGGAGCCGGCTCCCGTCGCCGGCGTGCCCGTCGCCGATCCGGATTACGCGGCGGATGTCCGCGATTGGTGGAGCGCGCATCCGTTGAACCCGAAGTCCGCGCGGTTTCAAAAGGAAATCATCTCCCCGGCGCCTGTCGTCTCGCTGCAATCCGGCGGCTCGATCATGGAGGCGGTCGGCCGGCTGCCCGCGGCGGGCGGCACCATCCGGCTGGCGGCGGGAACATACGAGCCGTTCACGATCATCGGCCGCAGCCACATTCACATCCTCGGGCCGGAGGAGGGCGAGGCCGTCATCACCGGCCACAGTTATCTCGCCGTGTGCGAGGAGGCGATGGACTACGTCACGTTCGACCGGTTGGTCAGCAACGTCGACAAGACCACGTACAAGGACCGGCGCGTCTGGGAGCTCTACCGCCACCCGACGCGCGACTTCCTGCTCAGGAACCTGGTCTTCGACGGCGAAGGGAAGACGGTGGCCGATTTCCCGAGTCCGAGCGGCATCAAGGGACTCGGCGGCGCCCTCGGGTTCAAGCGGGTCCGCGATGTCCTCGTGGAGCACTGCACGTTTCGCAATTACCTCGACGCGCCCGACATCTATCAGCACTGCGGCCTCGCGTGGGGCCACTACGGCCTCACCAACGTCTGGCTGCGGCACTGCCACTTCATCGGCAACGCGCGCTACGCCGTCTACTTCGATGGCGCGCATGGTTGCGGCTTGCTCGACTGCACCATCGAGACAAAAGGGTTCAAGGATGGCGGCCTCCTTTTCCTCGCGAACCACGACTTCACCGACGACCTGAACGAGAACGGCCGGATCGATCCCGACGAGGAAAAGTGCGCCAAATACCTGGTCATCGCCGGCAACACTTTCAACGGCAACACGCCGGCGGCGATGCGCATCACCGGCCAGAACTTCCTCGTCACGCACAACACCGCCCTCGGCTTGATGTCGGAATTGGTCGGAGTCTATCCAACCGGCGAAGTCGCGCACCGCAACTGGGCGCCCGGTGAGCTGAAAATCCGTGTGCTCGACAACCAGGTCGGCACCTGCGCCCGCGCGCTCGTCAGCGTCTTCGCCACCGCGAAATTGCCGGTCGCCGACATCGAAGCCTCCCCCGCGGAGGTGCAGCGCACGGTCACCGGAAACACCGTGGTGAAAACGCCCGCGCTCTACCTGATCTCCCCGCCGCCGCCGCCGCGACCTCAGCCGTGATTGAAGCGGCTTGGATTAGCCTAAATCGGGAATGGGGCAGAGGATTGACCACGGATTACACCGATAGCCACGGATTTCTGGACACCAGCCATCGGGTGAAGCTGCGAACTTTTGCAAGTGCCTCTGTATCCGTGCCCATCCGCGAAATCCGTGGTTCCTATTCCGGTTTTTAGGCTAAGTGGAGCAGGGGCCCGGCTCGACCCCCAATCGCCCGCCCGCCTCCTCATTCGCTTGCTTCGCGCGCGGCAGTCGGCATCGTAGCCGCGTGGCGCTTTCCCCTTTTCTGAAGCCTCTCACTCTTCTCCTCCTCGCCGCGCTGCCGCTCGGTGCGCCGGCGGCGGAACCGTTCCTGCGCTCCGGCGATGTCGTCGCGGTGGCCGGCGGCGAGGAAATGGTCGCCTCCGCCGAGTCCGGCGAAATGGAGCTCGCGCTCACCGTCGCGCTGCCCGAGCTGCACCTCACCTTCCGTTCGCTCGCGTGGGAGGGCGACACGGTCTTCGAGCAGCATCGCGATCTCAATTACCCGCCGCTCGAGGACCAGCTCGCGAAGATGAAAGCGAGCGCCGTCATGCTGCAATTTGGGCAGATGGAAAGCCTCGCCGGACCGGGAAAGCTGCAGGACTTCATCGCCACCTACGAGAAGCTGATCGACCGCCTCTCGTCGGACGGGCGGCGGCTGCTCCTCATCATCCCGCATGAATTCGCGCGGCCGGCCGACTCGCGACTGCCGGACCTCACGGAACGCAACCGCGATGTCAACGCGTATGCCGCCGCCATTCGCGAGCTGGCGAAACGCCGTGCGCTGCCGGTCGCCGAGTGGACCTTCTCCTCGGTCTCCGCGGTCACGGTGCTGACGCGCGATGGCATTCATCTCAACGCCCAGGGCGAAGCGCTCCGAGCCATGGGGATCGCGGGAGCGCTCGGCTCCTCCGACGCCGGCGTGGGATCCGTGCCGAAGACGCCGGAGGTCGAGAAGCTGCGGCGGCTCATCCAGCAAAAGAACCGCCTTTGGTTCAACTACTACCGCCCGCAAAACTGGGCCTTCCTCGCCGGCGACCGCGTCAACCAGCCGAGCTCGCGCGATCATATCGATCGCAACAAGCGCTGGTTCCCCGACGAGATGGAGCAGTACGTTCCGCTCATCGAGCAGAAGGACCGCGCGATCTGGGAAGCGGCGGCGGCGCTCCCGAAAAAGACCGCGAACTGAATCCCTATGAACCCTATCGATATAGTTGGCGCGCGGACACGGATGGGTAGCACAGGCGTCCCGCCTGTTCCGGCGGGCGTCCCGCCCACCGGCCCACGGGGCGCTCGAACTCACCGTTTGGTGAATGCCACGCGCCGCGTCGACGACTCGGCGGGACGCCGAGCCGAACAGGCGGGACGCCTGTGCTACCCGTCGTGGGGCCGCGCGCTGCTCGTCAGCCTCGCCGTCGCGCTTTCGCTCGTCACCGCGCGGGCACAAGATGTCAACGACCCCGCCACGGAACTCGCCTCGTTCAAGCTGCCGGACGGCTTCGAGGCCAACCTCTTCGCGTCCGAGGCGAATGGCGTGATCAAGCCGATCCAGATGCGCTGGGACGCGCGCGGGCGGCTCTGGATCATCTGCTCGACGGCCTATCCGCTCATCAAGCCCGGCGAGGAGGCGCACGACCAGGTGCTCATTCTGGAAGACACGGACGGCGACGGGCGCGCCGACAAGACCACGGTCTTCGACGACCAGCTCATGATCCCCACCGGCCTCGAGCTCGACCCGGACGGGCACGGCGCGTGGGTCGGCGAAGGGACGAAGCTCTGGCACCTGCGCGACACGAATGGCGACGACAAGTCCGACACGCGGGAGATCGTGCTGCGCGGCTTCGGGACGGGCGACAATCATCAGAACCTCAACTCGTTTCGCTGGTCGCCGGGCGGCGATCTCTTCTTCTGCCAGGGGCTGCACGCCATGTCGCGCGTCGAGACTTCGAATGGCGTGGTCGGGCTCGATGAGGCGGGCTTCTGGCGGCTGAACACGCGCTCGCGCAAGCTGGAGCCGTTCTTCGGCGGCAAGCTCGACCCGCAAAATCCGTGGGGCTGGGCGTGGACCGACTTCAGCCAGCCGTTTCTCGTCGCCGGCAACAACGGCGGCATCTTCTATCCGCTGCCGGAGATGGTGCCGGGCCACGACCAGACGCGCGTCGGCAACATCTGGGTCAACGCGCGCAGCCGCAAGAGCAGCGGGCCGGACATCGTCGGCACCGCGCAGCTTCCGCCGGAATGGCAGGGCATCTTTCTCACCGGCGGCTACATGAACAACGCCGTCTGGGCTCTGAAAATCACCGAGGATGGCGCGGGCTATCGCGTCACCGATCTGCCGCCGCTCGTCACCAGCTCCCACACCTCGTTTCGCGCGGTCGACGTGAAGATCGGGCCCGATGGCGCCATCTATCTGTGCGACTGGTACAACCCGATCATCGGCCACTACCAGGCGAGCTTCCGGCATCCCGATCGCGACAAGGCGCACGGCCGCATCTGGCGTATCATCGCCAAGGATCGTCCGCTCGTGAAACAGCCGAAGATCGCCGGCGCGAACATCACCGAGCTGCTGGAGAACCTGAAATCCCCCGAGCGCTGGACGCGCTACGAAAGCAAGCGCGCGCTGCTCGCGAATGAGCCCGAGGTGCTCGGGCCGGTCGTGGAAACCTGGGTCGCCGCGCAAAAGGGCGACGACCGTGAAACCGAGCGTCTGCTCGTCGAGGTGCTCGGGATTTTCGAGGCGATCGATGCGCCGAATCCGGCGCTGCTCGGTCGCCTGATGAAGGCGCACGAACCCGACGCGCGCGCCTACGCGGCGGGGGCTATCGCGCGCTGGCAGAATCTGCTGCCCGATCCGCTCGCCTTGCTGAATACGCTCGTTGCCGACGAGCACCCGCGCGTGCGCTTGGCGGCCGTGGTGGCGCTCGGAAACATTCCGCGTCTCGAGTCGCTCTACTCTATCCTCTACGCCGGCCGAAAGCCGATGGATCGCTTTCTCGACTCCGCGATGCACCACGCCGTGCTTGGATTGAAACCGCTCTGGCTGCCGGCGATCACCTCCGAGAAAGTGGGGATCTCTCCGAATTTGATGAACATCCTCGTGAAAGCCGATGGCACGGCGGATACGCTCGGGGAGTTACGCCGGCTCCTGGGGCACTCGGAGCTCGACGTCGCAGAGGTGGTAACGCTTTCGCTCACCATGGCGGAGGTCGGCACCCCGGATGACATCGCGGCGCTCCTCGACGAGGATAGCCGGTATTGGAAGACCCGGTCCGTGGGAGAGCTCATGGCGAAATCCTGGGAGGCACTCGCCGCCTCCCGCCGGGCGAAGCCGGACAACGCGGAGGAACTCCTGCGTCGCCAGCTCCCGACCGATCAGGAGGCCGTGAAGGACCTGCACGCCAATGGCAAAGACCCCCTGCGGATCGCCGCCCTGCGCCTGGCGGGAGCGTGGAAGCTCAGCGGACTGCTGCCGGGCCTGCTCAAGGCGACCGAGCTCGAAGAGACTCCCGACATGCGCCGTGCCGCGATCGACGGCCTCTCGAGACTCGGCGGGCAGCGCGCCCGGGCGCGGCTCCTGGCCTTGGCGGGTGAAGGAGACCTCGAGATCCGCACCGCCGCCATCGCCGGGCTGACGGCGCTCGATCTGCCCGAAGCTGCGCGCCAAGCGGTCGGCGCGCTCTTCGCTAGCAATGCCGATGCCGAAACAGTGGGCGCGCTGCTGCCGGCGTTTCTCGAGCGCAAGGACGGCTCGGTGATTTTGGCGAAGCAGTTGAAACAGCAACTCCCGCCGCCCCTCCCCGCGCTCGCCGAGGCGGGCCTGCAGCAACTTAACGCGCTCGGCCGCCATGATGAGGAACTGTTTGCGGTGCTCACGGAGATCGCCGGCGCGAAGAAGGACGCGATGCGCGCGACGCCGGAGTTCGTCGCGGCGCTGGTGAAAGAGGTCCGCGAGTCCGGCAACGCCAAGCACGGCGAAGAAGTCTTCCGCCGGGCGGAGGTTACCTGTACCGCTTGCCATTCGGTCGCAGGCAAAGGCGGGACGATCGGGCCGAGCCTCGATTCCATCGGCTCCGGCCAGCCGCTCGACTTCATCATCGGCGCCGTGATCGAGCCGCAGCGCGAAGTGAAAGAGAGCTTCGAGGCCGTCGAGATCACGACCAAGGACGGTCGCCTCGTGCAAGGCTACAAAGTGCGCGAAGCCAACGGCGAGCTGGTCCTCAAGGACGTGGCGCAAGGCATCGAAACGAAGTTCCCCAAGGACCAGATCGCCGCCCGCCGCGAGATCGGCTCGCTGATGCCCCCCGGCCTGCTCGAGCGCCTGAGCCGCGAGGAGCAGCGGGATTTGTTCCGGTATTTGTCTGAGCTGGGGAAGCCGAAGTAGTGGTCCGCACAGTCCCCTGTGCGGCTGGGGCGGGCCATGCCGCCCAAGGGCGGAGCCGCA
>DASYIS010000096.1:0-3723 GCA_035997375.1 Chthoniobacteraceae bacterium | reverse complement strand
GCGACGGGCGTGCTGACCGCCGGCGATCGGCGGCGGGCCGCCGCCATCGTCGCCCGCGTCGGGCAGCCCACCGAGCAGGCGATGACCGAGGCGCGCATCGTGCTCGGCGCTGCCATCGATGCCGAGGGCGTGCTCGATCTCGCGCCGCACTACCCCAAGTCGGGCGAGACCAGTCAGCCGCTCCTCTACGGGGTGGCGTTCGGCGGTTTCATCTGGGCGATTCTGCTGAGTCTCGCCGCGGCCCTCTTGTTTCGCGGCGGAGTCCTGATGCGCGCCCTCGGCATCGCCGTGGTGAAGCGCGACGGCGCTGATGCCTCGCGCCTGCGGATGCTCTGGCGGGCCTGCGTGGCGTGGGCGCCGCTCCCCCTCGGCGGGGTGCTGCTGGCCATGCTGGTGCCAGTGCTGCCGGCCTTCACCGCCGCCGCCCTGGCCGCGGCCGTCGTGCTCGCACTCGTCGTCTGGTCCGCCGCCCGCCGTGGACGGAGCCTGCAGGACCTTCTCGCGGGCACCTGGCTCGTGCCGCGGTGATCGAGATCCGCGAGCGACCGGGGGCCGTTTCGCGTTGGCCCGCCCTCTGGATCGTTGGATCGTTCAATCAGCGCGGGATTGTCTTATCCCGACGTTCCCCGCTATACAGGCTGCCCCCTCCTCGCGATGAAACTCTCCACCTCCCTCCTCAAAGGCGCGGTCTGTTATCTGCTCTCCTTCGCGCTCCTCTTTTACGTCGTGGCGAAAGCCAAAACCCACCTGCGGACGGCGGAGGAGCTCGACTACGGACGCTCGATTCCCTTCTTCCTCAAGGCCGGCCCCGACAAGGCCGACCACTTCATCGTCACCCCGGAGATGGCGAACGAGTTCGCCCGGCAGATCTCGTTCAAAATGGGCGGCGATTCCACCTTCAAGACGAACTCCCTCGAAGTGAAGCCGCAGGAAGTCTCGTGGACCGAGGGCAAGGTCACATACATCGTGCAGGGCGGGCGGATTACCTTTGCCGGCCACCTGACCGCCGCCGCCGTTCTCTCTGGAGTCGAGCAGCCGTTGCTCATCGTCCTGCCCGATCTGCCCGAGGGGAAGTGGGAGTTCCCGAGGGGCGGCGCGCGCGGGGCGAGCCGGGAGCGCGTGGTGAAAGAGTACCTCATCCACCCGGACGCCGAAGCCGTCCAGTCCGCCAACCTCACGAGCGCGGCGAAAAGCGCCGGCGCGCCCGCCCTCGTCGCGTGGGCCGTCTGGCTCCTGATCAGCGCCGCGCTCGCCAAAAAGGCACGCAACGCCGCGACCGAGCCCATCGACCAAGTGCAACTGCCACGCACCTTTGAGCCGAATGTCCCGCACATCGCCGCCTCCTTCGGCATCGCCGCGCTCATCGGGGGCTGCGTCGCCCTCATCTGCTTCTTCGTCGCCCTCGATGACCCGGGCGCGAGCCGGAGCGACAGTCTGGCTCTTTGGAGCGCCGTCCCCGCGCTCGCCATCGCCGCCTTCGTCGCCTGGATCGCCTCCCGCCAGATCGTCGGCGCGGAAGTCTCGCTCGAGTCCCTCGCCCTCGCGCGCGGCCTCGGTCGGGGTCGCCGCCGCGAATTCCCGTGGGAGGAGCTCGAAGCCGCCCGGCCCGTGGAGAAGCGCCTCCGTTCCGGCAAGCTGAGCAAGGAATACCTCGAGATCCTTCCCGCCGGCGCGCGCAAGCCGATCCGCGTCCACGCCGCCCACCTCTCCGAGTACCACCTCTTCCGCGACCTCGCCTCCGCTCTCTGGCAGCGCAAACACCCCAGCTCGGCGGCACCTGTCGTCTCGTGAGCGCCGGCTATCGTCCCGGTGTGTAGAGCGCGGCTCTCTCTGAGCATAGGCGAAGAGGTGCCGCCTCCGATTTCTTGAGCGTTTCTCGCGCGACCGACGCTCAAGAAAAGTGAGGCGTCACCCCTTCGCCTATGCTCAGGGAGAGACGCCTCTACACTCGTCTTGGAGCCGCTGGCGCGGGCCTTACTTCGCCGGCTTCGGCGTAGCAGTCGCCGGCGCGCCCTTCACCTCCACCTCCGGCGCGGGTGGGTCGAGCGTGAAGAGCGTCTTCGCGGTCGGGCCGTTCCAGATGCGCAGGATGCTGTCCTGCCCGCCGCCGAGGACCACCTGGCCGTCGGGCGTCACGGCGGCGGCGAGGATGAAGCCCTTGCTGCCGCCGAAGTCGCGCGCGGTGCTGCCGTCTTCCTTGAGCAGCCGCACTTTCGTATCGCCGGAGGTCGTCAGCAGCTCGTTGCCGAGGCCGACGAAGCGCACGGAGGTGACCTCCTTTTGGAAGCCCTCGACCGTTTTGAGCTGCTCGCCGGCGGGGTAGCTCCAGAGCTTCACCGCTTTGTCCGCGCCGCAGCTTGCGAGCAGGCGGCCGTCGGCGCGCCAGCTTACGCCGAGCACGTAATGCGTGTGGCCGGAGAGCGCCTTGATCAGCTTGCCCGTGGCGGGGTCGAAGATCTTCACGAATTTGTCCGCGCTCGCGGTGGCGAGCATTTTGCCGTTGGGCGAGAAATCGAGCCCATACACGCTGTCGCTGTGCGAGGGGGTGACCTCGCGGATGAGCGAGCCGTCACTCGTTTTCCAGATCTTCACCTCGCCGTTGCGCGAAGGCGCGCCGCCGCCGGTGGCGATCCACTTCCCATCGGGGCTGAAGTCGAGCGCGAGCACGCGGCTGACCAGCGGCGACTTTTCATCGCCGGTGCCGATGGTGCGGGCGAGCGTCCATACCGGCCCGGACCGCCAGACGACCGCCGCCTTTTTCGCCGTGGCGGAAACGAGCCGGCAATCCGGCGTGTACGCGACCGCCTCGACCGCGCCGATGTCGCCGGGGAACGTGTCGAACCCCGCGCCTGTTTCCACGCTCCACGTCTGGATCGCGCCGCTGTCGCCGGCGGTCGCGAGCGCCAAGCCGTTGGGCGCGAAGGCCAGAGCGCGGATCGGCTTCTCGCTTTCCGCCACGGCTTTGTGCGCCTGCTCGGCCGCCGTCTTGGCGGCCTTCTCTGCCTCCGTGGCCTTCTCCAAACCGGTCTTCGCCTCCGCGAGCGTCTGGTCGGCTTGCTTCAACAAATCCTCCGCAGCGGCGAGCGCCACCTTCGCGGCGCCGCGCGCGGTCGCGGCCTTCTGGACGTCTTCGGTCTTCTCCTTCGCCGCGGCTTCCGGTGTTTTCAGCGCCGCGGCGGCGTTCTTCGACTTCTCGTCTGCGGCTTTCTCCACAGCGGCAATCTTGTCCTTCGCCGCGTTCTCCGCCGCTTTCAGCGCCTCGGTCGCTTTCTTCACCGCGTCGGCGCGCGTCGGCTGTGCTTTCGTCGCAGCCTCCAGCGCCGTCTTCCAGTACGCCACTTCGCGCGTGGCAAAATCAGCCTCCAGGATCGCTTTCGCCTCCGCCGCCACGGCGCGGTGGTCGCCTTTGATGTCGGCCACGACCTTACGTTGGTCGCCGCTCCAGACGCGCGCCGCGTTGCCCGACGCCGCGGCGACATTCTTCCCCTCGGGCGAGACCGCCAGCGCCGTCACCGGCCCGCTTGCTTCCATCGATTTGATCAGCCGATTTCCCTGATCGATCGCCCAATGTTTCACGGTCTTGTCCTCGGAGCCCGAGAGGAGCTGGTGTCCCGCGAGGATCGGCTCCAGGCAAGTCACCGGCGCAGTGTGGCCGGTGATGTCCTTGAGCGGCTTGAGCGGGTCGCCGGGTTTCTCGGGAAGTTCCCAGACGTGGATCACCAG
>DASYIS010000095.1:0-8360 GCA_035997375.1 Chthoniobacteraceae bacterium | reverse complement strand
CTGAGCGCGCCCGCGAAGCCGAAGCCGTGCAGCAGGCCAAACGTCCCAGCGACGAGCCATGGCGCGCGCTCGGTGAGCCCGCGCTCGCCGCGCCGGCTCCGGAGGATTTCCGACGCCACGAAAACAATGCTCAGCGCAATCGTCGCCTCAACCGGCGCCGACGGGACATGCACATAACCAAGCGTCGCCAGCCCGAGCGTGATGCTGTGAGCGACGGTGAACGCGGTGATCGTCTTCACGAGCAAGCCGACCCCGCGCACGATGAGCACCAGCGCGAGCACAAACAGCAGATGATCGATGCCAAAGAGGATATGCTCGACCCCGAGCCGGAGGTAGCCGCCGGCCGCGGGCCCCGCCGCTGCCGCGGTGAAGGTGAACGACGGCGCATCCGGCCGCAGCACGCGCGAGACGACGCGGCCATCCGCCAGGGCGACGCGCACCAGCACGTCCACCATCGTGGCCTGCAACCCGTGCACCGTGACCTCCCAGCCGTCGAGCCCATGCGGCACGCGGATCGTCCAGCGCCGGATCTCCGCGCCGAAGATTCGCTCGACGCTCGGCGGAACGACGATCTCGCAATCCTTCGGGAGGGAGGGGTGAATAGGTGCCACGCCGCGCGAAAGCTGCGCGGCCGTCGGCGCGGGGCAACCGCAGGCCATGAACTTGGTCGCTCCGGAGTCCTCCACCGGGGCCGGTTGCGGATGCGGAAGCTCCTCGCCGGCCAGCGGGGTGCCACCGAGTGCGGGCACCTTCCAGAGCACATCAAACTCACCTGGAGCGCGTTCCGTCAGCTCGAGGTAAGCGGGCCGCACCTCGTGCGCACCGGCCCGCAGCGCGAGCACCAGAAAGAGGAGGAGCCAGCGTTTCATCGTTGCGCCGTTTTGATGGAGGGGGCCGCCGCTTTCGCCAAAGCCGCTTCATCCACCGCGACCTGGTAGCGCTCGCGCAAACGGTCGAAGACCGCGCGATTGACCGCATTGCGCTGCTCGTCGCGGAAGTCGCGCAACACCGTCTCGCGCACTTCCGCGAACTGCACCGCCCGCGGCTGCTCGCGTCCCTCAATGCGGACGAGGTGCATCCCGTACGTCGATGCGACCGGCCCGCTCCACACGCCCTCCGGCAGCGCCGCGAGTCGACTCGCGAAGTCCGCCCCGAAAGCCGCGACGACATCGCTCGGTTCGCGCTCGGCGAAGACGTAACCGTGCAAAAAGGGATTGCCCAGCGTCTCGTCGCTGGTCCCCTTGAGGAGCGCCGCGAGGGCCTCGACGGCGGACGCCTCCGTGCCGGCGCCGTGCTTCTCTTTGCTGAAATAGACGTGCCGGAAACTGACGCGCCCGGCCTTCGCGTACCGCGCCGCGTTCTTGTCGAAGAAAGCGACCACGTCAGTTTCGACGGGCTCCGCCGCGCCGGCGAGATCGCCGGTCAGGAACTCCATCTTCTGCGCCAGCCGCCGCCGCACGAGCATGTCGTCGCGATCCAGCCCCAAGGCCAGCGCTTCCCGGCAGTAGACCTCTTCGCGGATGTGCGCCGTCACCTGGCCGCGCATTTCCGCCTCGTCAGGCGACTTGCCAAACTGCCGCTCGAAGGCTGCGCGCAGCCGTTCGATCACCGCCGCGGTGACTTCGATCCGCGCTTCCGCATGCGCGGCCGGCCGCCGCGCCTCGCGCCAGGCATGCAGGGCAAAGATCACCGCGCCGAGCGCGAGGAAATGAAGCAGCGGTTCCTTCAGCAGTTTTTTCATCGGGAGCGTTTGAGAAGGGCGGGGAGGCGGGCATCGAACCAGAGCGAACCTGAGCGCGCTATCGGACCTTGGTCCTATGGCCTGGCGGACCCGGCGTGCAGCGAGAGCGCCCGCTTGACGGCGGTAAGGAAGGCGTCGTCGTCCAGCGGCTTCAGGAAAAAGGCGCAGGCGCCCGCCGCCCTCGCCTGCACCCGGTGCGCGGGATCGTCTTCCGCGGTGATGATGATCGCTTCCGTCGACGGCGCGATCGTGCGCAGGGCGGCGAGCACGTCGAGTCCGCTCATGCCCGGCATGCGGATATCGATCACCGCCAGCCGCACCGGGTGCGTCCGCGCGTAGTCGAGAAAGCGCGCGGGCTCCGTGAATTTCTCCGCCACCAGCCCCTCGGACGCGAGCAGCCGCCCAAGCGCCTTCAGAATGGAAGGCTCGTCATCGAGCAGGCAGATGAGGTCGGAGGGCACGAAGCGCGGATGGATGTGCCCCGACCGTAGCGGGCTCCGTCCGGCGTGGGTATGGGACCTTGGTCTTAAGACCCCGACGGCGCGACACCCGCCTGTTGAGCGAGGCGCACCAAGTCCGCCACCGAAGTCACGCGCAGCTTTTCCATTACGCGGCCGCGCTGCACTTTGACCGTCTTCAGCGCGGTGCCGAGGTCGGCGGCGATCTGCTTGTTGAGCTTGCCGGCCAGCACGCCCTCGAAGACCTGCCGCTCGCGGGGCGTGAGCGTCGCCACCCGTGCCGCGGCTTCGTGCTGCTCCGCGAGGTGCTGGCGCTGCCGGCTCGACCGGGCCAGCGCGCGCTCCACGGCGGCCAGCAGCGCGCCATCGTCAAACGGCTTCGGCAGGAAATCGACCGCGCCTGCTTTCATCGCCTGCGCGCACATCGGGATGTCGCCATTTCCGGTGATGAAGATGACCTGCTCCTCCCGGCCGCTCGCCGTCAGCGCCTGCTGGAGATCGAGCCCGGTCAGCTCCGGCATTTGCACATCGAGGACGAGACAGGACGGGCCGGCGTGAGGTGCGCGGGCGAGATAGGCGCGCGCCGAGTCGAAGGCCTCCGCCGCCAGGCCCGCGGAACGGAAGAGCCGCAACAAGCTTTTGCGAATCGACGCGTCGTCATCGACGACGCACACGAGCGGTGCGGCCGAGTTCACGCCGGCACCTCCGCGGGTGGCAAGGCGGGCAGGCGAAACCAGAAGCGCGCACCGCCGCCGCCGGCATTCTCCGCGGCGAGCTTCCCGCCGTGCGCCTCGATGATCGAGCGCGCGATGGCGAGGCCCATCCCCATGCCGTCGTGCTTCGTCGAGTAGAAGCGCTCGAAGACGCGCGCCGGCCCCTCCGGCGGCAGGCCCGGACCATAGTCGCGCACACAAACCTCGACCGCTCCGGACTCCGCGAGCCGGGTGGCAATCTCCACGCGGCAGGGGTCGCACGGAGCTTTGCGCATCGCGTCGAAGGCGTTGATGACGAGGTTCAGCAGCACTTGCTGGAGTTGCACGGGATCGCCGCTCACCGCCGGCAGCGCCGGCGTCAGGTCGGTCGCGAGCGTGCAGCCGTGCGCCAGCGCGTCGGCGCGGACAAGGCGCAGCACTTCCGCCACCACGTCATTGAGATCGACGGCGCGCCGCTCGCTTTCGACCTTGCGCACCATCCCCTTGATGCCCCGGATCACCTCGCCCGCACGCCGCCCGTCGGTCGCGATGTCGGCCAGCAGTTCCCGGAGTTCCTCCACGTTCACCTCGCCGCGCGCGAGGAATCGCTGGGCCGCGCTCGCGTTGGTGACCATGGCCGTCAGCGGTTGATTCAGCTCGTGGGCGAGCGACGCGGCCATTTCGCCCACCAGCACCACGCGCGAGAGGTGGCCCAACTCCTCGCGTTGCTGCCGCGCCTCGTCATCGGCCTGCTTCTGTTCGGTGGTGTCGATCGACACCCCGACCAGCCGCGCCGGCGCGCCGGTTTCCCTCCGCTCGCAACGCCCGCGCGCGGCCAGCCACCGCTGGGTGCCATCGGGCAGCAGCAGGCGATACTCCAGGTCATACGCGCCGCCGGTCGCCACCGCCTGGCGGATCGCCGCCTCGCGCATGGCGCGATCCTCGGGATGCACTCGTTCCGACAAGGCGGCGAAATCAATCCGCTCCGAAGCAGAAAACCCGAGCATCGCGCGGCCGTCCGGGGTCATCCAGATTTCGTCCCGCGGGATATCCCATTCCCACATCGAAAGCCGCGCGCTCTCCGCGGCCAGCCCCATGCGCTCCTCGCTCATCCGCAGCGCTTGGGAGAGCTGGGCGGCGCGCAGGACATCGTGGCTCAGCTCAAAACCCATCGCCGCGATGATGGCCATGAAGGGAATGCTGATGAAGTAGGGAAAATTGATCTTTCCCGCGTTGATGCACACGGACGCCCCCTGCGCGATCACGATGAAGCAAACGATGCTGCCGCCGATGACCACCGCGCGCCGGCGCTGATCGGGCGAGCCGATGCGCCAAAGGCGGAGCGAGGCCTCGCTCACGTAAGCGAGGAACAGCAGCGAGCTGAGGTAAGCCGCCATCAGCCACGGATTGGGCCGGCCCAACGGCATGGTGACCATCTCGCCGAGGAACTCGAAACTCCGCAACCCGGTGATTTCGCGGAAGTTCATGTTGGGCGGCTGCGCGAAATTCGCAATGACCGCGATCACCCGGAGACCGCAGGCCGTCACACCGAGCCAAAGCCGCCCCGTGCCGAAATAGAGCTGCACGAAGCCAACGATCGCCATCACGACGATGACCACGGGCACGTGCGCCATCTGCATCGCCCGCCCGGACTCCTCCGTCGTCGTCGCGCGCATGATGGTCAGCTCCGCGCCCGCCAGGCCCGCCACCGCGATCGCCGCGATGGCGAAGAGCAGGTGCACGCGTGCTCCCTTTGGCCGGAGTCCGATCACCAGATGCGGCAAAGCCATGGTCAGGCACGCGGCGGCCGCCATCGACCAAATAACCGTGGGCCAGCTCATGGGGCTTGGAATGAGGTCGTCTCCGGCACGCGCATCGGGGCCGAACCTAGAGCGCCTGCGTTCGGAGTCCAGCCGGACTCATCCGTCGTGATGGGCGTGGCTGCCGAGAATTGGACGAAGTGAGAGGGAGGGGGGTCACATGTCGGCGCACTGCGCGAGCGCGTCGTAGGTGGCGTGTTTGTATAGGTCACCCAGCGTCGGGTAGTTGAAGCAGGCGCGATTGAAGACGTCCGCGCCGGCTTCGCAGAGCAGCGCCATGAGGCCGACGTGGACCAGCTCCGTGGCGTGCTCGCCCATGACGTGGACCCCGAGCAACCGCATGTCTTCGCGGCGGAAGAGGAGCTTCAGGAAACCGATCTGGTCGCCGATGATTTCGCCGCGCGGGAGGTCGGCGTAACGCGCGCGACCCGCGACATAATCGACGCCTTTCTCGCGCAAGGTCGCCTCGGTCTCGCCGGCCATGCTCGCCTCGGGAATGGTGTAAATGCCCGTCGGCAGGATCTTCGCGAGATCTTGTTTGAAGTTGGAACTGAAGGCGTGCGCGACCGCCACCCTCGCCTGCTCGATCCCCGTCGACGCGAGCGCCGGCGGGCCGACGACGTCGCCCGCGGCATAGATGTGCGGCACTTCGCTTTGATAGTGCTCGCTGACCGGGATGAGGCCCCGCTTCCCCGGGGTAAGACCCGCGGCGGCCAGGTTCAAGTCGGCGGTGTTGCTCTGGCGTCCGGCACAGACGAGCACGCCGTCGCACGAGAGCTTCGCGCCCGAGGAAAGGGTGAGCACAACCTCGCCCGGCTGCGACGCGTCGCACGCGGTGACGCGCTCTTTCCAGTGAAACTGCACGCCGTTTGCCGTCATCGCCTCCGCGAGGGCACGCGAGATTTCCTCATCGAGAAACGGCATCAGCACCTCGCGGCCATCGACCAGATGGACCTCGATGCCCAGCGCGGCAAACGTGCCGGCGTATTCGCTGCCGATGACGCCGCCGCCGATGACGACCAGCTTCTTCGGCATCACCGTGAGCTGCAGGATTTCGTCGGAGTCGTGGACGCGGTCGTCCGCGAACGGAAACTCGGGTGGACACAGCGGGGAAGAGCCGGTGGCGATGAGGATTTTCTCGCCATGGAGCAACGTCTCCTCGCCGGCCGGCCCGACGATGCGAATCGTGTGCGGATCGACGAAACTGCCGGCCCCGCGGAACCGCGTCACGCCGCGCAGATCGAGCCGCGCCTGGACGCGGGCACGCTCCCCCGCCGTGACGTTTTTTTCGTGCCGCATGAAATCGCCGACCGTCGCCTCGCGCCGGAGCGAGAGATCGACGCCGAAGAGCCGGCGCGAGCGCCAGCCGCTCAGCACCAGCGCGGTTTCGCGCAACGTCTTGCTCGGAATCGTGCCGGTATTGATCCCGGCGCCGCCGAGCATTCCCGCCAGCTCGACGAGCGCGACGCGCTTGCCGAGAAAGCCGGCGGCCGTCGCCGCGCTGGTGCCGGCCGGGCCGCCGCCGAGGACAATGAGATCGAACGGTGATTCCGTGTTCATGAGGAGCCCAGCCTAAGGGCGTGGGAGCAAATCGAAGAAGTTCTTTATGCTTTCCGCGACGACCGCTACGGCTGCTTGAAGGGCTCAAAGCCGATGCCGAACAGGTTGGCCGCGTTCTCCATCATCGTCGGGACGGAGATGAGGAATGTGTCCCAATCCTGCGCGTTGGTGAACTGGGTGTCCCACGCGACGAAGAGGCCGTCGGGGACGGCGTTGGATTGCTCGATCAGCACGCGGATTTCCTTTTCCCAGTCGGCGATGCGCACGTAGCCGAGCGAGGCCGGCCGCACGATCTCGAAGCCGTGGTCGAAGCCCTGCATGAACTGATCGCGATCCGCCGTGTCTTCGAATTTCGAATGCACGTGCGTCGAGAGGGTGGTGATGGTGGCCGGCGCGAACTCCATCAGGTTGTAGACGCGCACGAAGGTCTCGCGGACGAGGTTCCAGTCGGCGGCGTTGCGGGCATTGCGCACCGAGAGTTTCACGCGATCCGCCGTCCGGCTGAAGGAGCCGTTGTCGCCGAAGAAGTGCGCGGTCAGCTCGTAGCCGTAGAGATCGTCGGATTTCTTCAAGCGCACCTGGTCGATCCGCAACCCGAGCCCCTTCGCCGGGTCGCACAGCCGGGCCGCAAACTCCTCGAGATTGGACTGGCGGAAACCGAGCGGGGTGAGAAACGGAACATCGATGGCGAAACCAAATAGCTCGATGGGCAGAATGTGCATGGACGGCAAACGCTAAGGGCAGCAGGGCGGCCATGGCACGCAGTTTTTGTGGGAATCCAAAGCGTAGGGTAAGCGGCCGCCCGCCGCGGTAATCTTCCTCTTCCTCTTCCTCTTCCTCTTCCTCTTCCTCTTCCTCTATTGACCCGCTCCACCATCTTTGTCCCGGCGCGATAGACGAAATCAGTGGAGTACGCGGTGGAGGAAGATTAAGAGGAAGAGGAAGAGGAAGATAAGTATTTGAGCGATCCCCCGGAAATCTCCACCCTCGCCGCCGCACTCCGCCGGCGCTTCTTTCGGCACAATCTCCACGCGCTGACGCTCGCCGCGTTCTCCCTGCTGGCCGCGGGCGCGCTCTGGGGAATCCTCTACGTCGTGGCGGCTTGGCTGACCGTCCTCTCCGTCACCGTCGTCACCGGGATCAACCAGCGCGAAGCCGCCATGCCGGCGGCGTTCGGCCGCGTCTTCGCGTTCGGCGCGCTGCTCCTTCTGGCCCTGGCCTGGATGCGCCGTGCCGCCCGGCCAAACGACGCTCCGCGCGACTCGAAATCGTTCGACGAGCACTTCCTCGATTTCGTCCTCGCCACGCCCGCGATCACCCTCGCGATCTGGAGCAATCTCTCGGCGTGGCAGGGGTTCAGCGCGCTCGGGCTTCGCTACGCGGCGCGGCTGCTCTTCGCCGTGCTGCAGCAGAAAAGGCTCCCGCTGACCATCACTCCCGTCCTCATCCCCGACGACGCCTTGCGCGAGAAGATCATCCTCGGGCTGCTGATCATCGGCGTCCTCGAGCTCCGCCAGGAGGACGGCGCCGCGTACCTGCGCCTCGCCCGCGCCGCGGAGCGAAACCTGTTGTTGCCGGAAGCTGCGGCGCTGGATGACCGGCGGTTGTGAGCCGCCGGCCATGAGAAGGCTCTCGGCGCGAACGCCAGTTCTCCCCTGCGGTGTAGAGCGCGGCTCTCTGTGAGCCTAAGGCGAACAGGTGCCGCCTCCAATTCCTTGAGCGTCTCCCTTGCGAGCACTGCTCAAGCAAAGCGAGACGCTTCCAACGATTCCTCATTTCTGGACAAGCAACGTCCAAGAAAATGGAGGCGGCACTGTTCGCCTTAGGCTCACAGAGAGCCGCGCTCTACACCTCAGGGAGAACTGGCGTAGGATCGTCGCTCCTCGTGGATCACGGTGAGAGTCATCGGGTCCACGTCCGTCCCCTCATCCCTTCCCTTTTCGTGTCATTCGTACTACGAGTGATGGATATCTTCTTTTTTGCGGAAGATCACGCTGCGCGTTCGGTGAGTTCCTCGGTGCTGGCGTGGCTGGCGGTCAGCAGCGCCGTGATGAGGCGTCGTCCCTTGGGGGTGACGTGGTAGCGGTGC
>DASYIS010000094.1:0-7028 GCA_035997375.1 Chthoniobacteraceae bacterium | reverse complement strand
CATCCTCCGCTACTACCAGCCCGCCGGGCTCAGCGGCCTCCTGCTCTGCAACCAGAGCGCGGACAAAGTGGAGGCGGCCAAGGAGGAGCTGCGCAACGCGCCGCGCGGGAAGGTGAAAGAGGCGTTTTAGGTTCGAAAGAGATGGCGTCTTGCAGCCGGCTCGCCATCCGGGCTTGTAGTTCCGCCTTCAGGCGGCGAGCGGCGCGTCGGCACGAGGCGTTTTGGAACCTCCGACGCGCCCACAGAAGGTCGCGCCTGGCCGCCTGAAGGCGGAACTACGAACCCCGAGTGCAACGCCGCAGCGGGCGCGGTTGGGGAAACGACTCGTGTTTCGCCCACGCCCTGTCCTACGCTCCCCGGCCACTCCGATGAATCCTCCCCTGCCTCTTTCCCGCCGGCTCCTCGCGGTCTGGCTCGCCGCGTTGGCCTGCGGACAGCTTTTCGCCCAAACGCCGGCCAACGTGCCCGACTTGGAACGGCTCGAAACGGCGCACGCGAAGGAGGTCGGCGAAAAGCTGGATGCGCCATTTCTGGCGGGTCTCCAGCGGCTCAACGAGTCGTTCCGCGTCACCCTGGAGACGGCGATGAAGAAGGCGATCGCCCAGGGCGAGCTCGACGAGACGCTGGCCTACCAGAACGAGAGCAAGCGCTTTGCGGCGGCGAACGACATCCCGGAGAAGGATGAGCCGGGTCTCCACCCCGGCGTGGCGAAGCTGCGCTCGTTCTGGAGAGCGGAGGCCGCGCGCCTCACGAAGATCCGCGCGACCGGGCTGCCGCCGCTCGACGCGGCGTATCTCGCCAACCTGCGGACGCTCGAAAAAGACCTGACGCGCGCGCTGAAAATCGACGAAGCGCAGGCGGTGCGCACCCGCATCAATACGCTGGCCGCGCAGGCTGCGGCCGCGCCCCCGGAGCCCGCGGGCCCGCCGGCGCCGGTCGCCCCGACGAGCGCCCCGGCGACGCCGAAACCGGGCTTCACGATTGCGCCTTTTGCCCGGGCCGTCGACAAGGCCGACCTGTACGCCTCCGGCAACAACGGCCTCAGCATTTGTCTGAATGGCAAAGAGATCCTCCGCGCGGGCCGCGACAGCGCCGGCAAAGCGCGCATCACGCTCAAGGAAGGCGACGTGCTGGCCGCGCGCAGCAGCGACCGGTTCGATATCAACAGTTTCTGGATCTCCTGTCTCGGGCCGACGGGCGAGTTTCTGTTCGAGACTTCGCCGGCCTGGAAGTCCTATCTCCCCGTGGCGGCGGACAAGTGGTGGGACACCAAGAAAACGAAGGAGCAGCAGCCCGTGGAGGAGGCGCCGGACAAACAGGAATACGTCGACGTGGTCAAGCGCTCCGCGGCGCTCACCCCGGCGTACCACGGCGGCCAGCCGATTCACAGCACGCTGAAGGAGGACACCGGGCGAGCCAGCTTCGTGATGTACACCGTCACCAAGGCGGATCTGCTGCCCAAGAAAGTGGACCCTTCTTTGGTCGTCGACTACACGGCGATGTCCGCCCCGTTCCTCGGCAAGACTTTCCGCATCGCGACCGCCAGGGGAGGGCCGGAATGCATCGTCCTCGGTGAGGTTGATCCCATGATCGCGGCGTTTGACCCCGCCGCCACCCCCAGCCGTGGGAATGCGCCGCAGGCGCAATTCAAGATCGGCCGCGGCACGCAGCTCGGGACGATCGTCTTCGAGTCGGTCGCGAAACCGGGGCTGTACCTCCGGCATGAGGGCTTCCGGTTGCATCTCACGAAAGGCATTTTGTCGGACTCGCTCTTCTACCTGCAAAAGCCGCTGACCGGCGCCGAGGGATATTCCATCGCGACGCAGAACCACCTCAACTACTTCCTTGTGGTCAACGACCGCAATGGCCTCGATCTGGTGCAGCCCGCCAAGATGAAGGACATGCAGAAGGCCGTGTTTTTCCTGGAGCCGGCGAAATAACCGGCCATGCGCATCGACATTCTCAGCCTCTTCCCCAGGATCACCGAGTCCGCGCTCGAGGAGAGCATGATGAAGCGCGCACAGGCGGCGGGGCTGGTCGAGTTTCACTCGCACAACATCCGCGACTGGACGACGGACAAGCACCGCACCACCGACGATACGCCGTACGGCGGCGGCCAGGGGATGGTGATGAAGTGCGAACCGATCTTCGCCGCGGTCGAGGCGCTGCGGACGGCGGCAACCCGCGTGGTGCTCATGTCGCCCGGAGGGCGGACGCTGGCGCATGCGCTCGCGAAACAGTTCGTGTCCGAAACCCACTTGATCATCCTGTGCGGCCACTATGAAGGGATCGACCAGCGCGTGCTCGAGCACCTCGTCGATGATGAGATTTCCATCGGCGACTACGTGCTGACGAACGGCGCGATCGCGGCGCTCATCTTCGTGGACTGCGTGGTGCGGCTCATCCCCGGCGTGCTTGGCAACGAGCTCTCCAACCAGGAGGAGTCCTTCGCCGCCGGCGCGCTGGAAGCCCCGCACTACACGCGCCCCGTGGAATTCCGCGGCTGGCGCGTCCCGGACATCCTGATGTCCGGCAACCATGCGGCGATCGCCGAATGGCGCCGGCAACAGGCGTTGGAAAAAACGCGCCGCGTGCGCCCGGACTTGCTGTAGGGGAGGGCGTCCACTCAGGTCAATTTCGTCCATCCAGTCCATGGAGTCCATCCTCCGGGAATGGACGGGATGGACTGCATGGACGAAATGGACCCCGCAGCACGCGTCTCTTTCCTCGACCCGCGAAGCACCTCTCTTCAAAACATACCTCCCTTGTCGAAACCCAAGCCCAATCGCAAAGCTCCGCCGCCCCGCTCGTGGCTGCGGCGCCTGTTGTTGTGGGCGGCGCTGTTCCTCTTTCTCGCCGGCGGCACGGTCTGCGTCGTCTACGCGATCTGGGCCTCCACGTTCGATCTCCAGGCGGTGAAGGAGATGCCGTCGCGCTCCACCGTCTACGACATGGACGGCAAGGAATACAGCCGGCTCCAGGGCGAAAATCGCATCTACGTGCCGCTCGGCGAGGTCTCGAAGAACTTCATCGACGCGCTGCTCGCGCGCGAGGACACGCGCTTCTATTCGCACCGCGGGATCGATCCGCTCGGCATCATCCGCGCAATCTTGCGCAACGTCACCTCCGGCTCGGCCGCGCAGGGGGCGAGCACGCTCACGCAGCAGTTGGCGCGCAACTCGTTCCAGAGCATCGGGATTAAGAAGAACCTCCACCGCAAGCTGCTCGAGGCCTTCATCTCGATCCGGATCGAACAGCGTTTCACCAAGGAGCAGATCCTCGAGCTCTATGTCAACCGCATCTACTTCGGCTCCGGCGTCTACGGGATCGAGGCGGCGAGCAAGACCTACTTCAAGAAGTCCGCCAAGGACCTCTCGCTGAGCGAGGCGGCGATGATCGCCGGGATCATCCGCGCGCCGACCTATTCTTCGCCCATCCTGCACCCCGACCGCGCGACGCGCGCGCGCGACAGCGTCCTCGATCGCATGGTCAGCCTGAAGCGCATCACCGTGGCGCAGGCCGTCACCGCGAAGGGCGCCAAGCTCCTCATTTCCAAGCGCCACCCGCTGCAGGCGCAGGACAACTACGTGATGGACGCCGTGCTCCGCGAGCTCAACCTCCACCTCACCGACGACCAGCGGGCGCAGGGCGGGCTGAAGGTCTACACCACCATCGACCCCGTCCTGCAAAAGTCCGCGGAGCAGGCGGTCGAGGTGCAATTGCGGAAGGTCGAGGCGAAGCCCGGTTACAAGCATCCGACGCGCGCCGAGTTCACCGACCAGCAGCGCGAGGAGGAGGCGAAGACCCCGTATTTGCAGGGCGCGGCGGTCGTCATCGACCACCGGCACGGCGCCATACGCGCGCTCGTCGGCGGGCGGGATTACGCGGAGAGCAAATTCAATCGTGCGCTGCAAGGCGGCCGCCAGGTCGGCTCGACCTTCAAGCCGTTCGTCTACGCCGCCGCCTACCGCCGCGGCCTGCTCCCGGGCGGCTACATCGACGACGGCCCGATCCGCACCGGCGAAGTCAAAGGCGCGCCCAATTGGACGCCCGACAATTCCGACGGCACGTACAAGGGGATCCTGCGCGCCGAGGACGGGCTCATCCAATCGCGCAACACGATGAGCGTGCGCGTCGGGCAAATCGCGGGGCTCGAGGAGGTGGCCAAGCTCGCATCCCAGGCGGGCCTCGGGGAGATCCCCCGGCAGCCGGCGGTCTTTCTCGGCACCTTTGAAGCGAACCTCACCGCCATGACGAGCGCCTACACCATCCTGCCGAACGGCGGCGTCCAGCGGCCGAGCTTCATCGTGGAGCGCGTGGACGACGCAGCCGGCGAAACGCTCTATCAGGCCCCGCATGAAACCAACCCTGTGCTCGACCCCGGCGTGAGCTGGCTCGTCACGAGCAACCTCATGAAGGTCATGGAGCGCGGCACCGCTTCCACCGCCAAATCGCTCGGCTGGACGAAGCCCGGCGCCGCCGCCGGCAAGACCGGGACGACCAACGACTTCAAGGACGCGTGGTTCATCGGCTACACCGGCTCGCTCACCTGCGGCGTCTGGGTCGGCTTCGACACCCCGCAGACCATCGTCGCGAAAGGGTACGGCTCCGCCCTCGCCCTCCCCGTCTGGGTCGACATCATGGCCGACGCGCCCAAGCGCTACCCCGCCGAGCCGTTGAAGCCGACGGTGCCCTTGCAACACGTCGCCATCTGCGCCTCCAGCAACGCCCTCGCGACCACCGGTTGCGAGCGCGCCGGCGCCAGCTACTTCATCGACCTGCCCGCCTCCTGCGTGCCGAAGGGCGAGTGCGGCAAACACAGCGGCAGCGTCCTCGCCGGCGCCGACACCCCGCGCGGCAAACCGGCCGTCGAGGGAGGGATCTTCAAGTCCTTCAAGCGGTTCTTTGGGGGGAAGTGAAAACGGCTCGCGCGACGCAGCCGCTCGTACCCGTGTGCAGAGGCGGCTCTCTGTGAGCCAAAGCCGTAACGATGCAAAACCGCGGCAGAGCGGCACCGTGGCACGGGCGTCCCGCCCGTGGGGCCAGCGGGCATCCTCCCCGCTGATTAGAGCACCACGAAACGGTGAGCCTCCGTTTCGACGGGCGAGACGCCCGCCGGCCCCAGGGCAGGATGCCCGTGCCACGGTGGCGGGGCTGCGCCTAATGAATAGTTACGGCTAACTAAGGCGAACAGGTGCCGCCTCTACACCCGGGGACAAACGCCTGCGCGCTCAGCTGCTCACATGCCGCATGGCGACGATCGCCTTCACGAAGCTAACATTATTCATCGCCTCGGCCACGACGAGCACCAGCAGCAGCGAGTCGATCAGGATCGTCAGTCGCGGCTGCTTCACCGCGCAGAGGGAGAGCAGGACCCAGGCGGCCATGGTGAAACAGGTATTGCACGAATAGAGAAAGAGATCGTCCCCGTAGAGCGTGTGCAGGATTAGATTGTCGAGGATACACAAGAGCAACCCGAGTATCACCGGCTGCCGATATAGCTTATTTTTCGCGGTTAGCCAGACCGCGCACAACATTAGTCCGCCCCAGATGACCGCCGCCACTCGTCCCCAAGCCGGCAACGCCGTCAGCGACTTGGTGGAAATCTGGAGCGCGGGCCGCGTCGGCTTCTCCTTGTTAATGTAAGTCTTCGGCGCGATGAAATCGAAGACGAGCACGTAGCGCAGGAGGAGCGCTTCGCGTTGCCCCACCAATTGCCAGGTGCGGCGGTCCGATTCGAAACCCTCCTCTCTTTTCAGGGCGGCGGGACGAAAAAAGAGGTCGCTCCCCGGCCAGATTTGTTTCTGCACCAGCGCGAGCACCGTGGACACCGCGAGGATGCTCACGCCCAGGAGCGCGGCCAGCGAGAGCCGCCTCACCCATCCGACGGGGCGCGCCAGGGAGACTCCATACGTGATCACCGCCAGGGCGCCGTTGGTGATCAGCACGCCGAAGCTCAAGATTCCCGCCGGCAGGAAATAACTCCACGCGCCGGGCCTCCGGGCTGCCCCGATGAAGAGCACGATGATGCTGACCAACGAAAAGATGTAAGTCTCCGGGGCCGAGCCGAAGTAAAGGTTCGAGGCCGTCAGCCCCAGGAACAAGGCGCCGAGCGCGGAGCGGCGCAACGAGACCCCCGTGATCCTGAAGAACAAGCAGGCCAGGGCCACGCTCAAGCCACCGACCAATGAATTCAGCGTGACCGCGGCCACCGGTGGCGATTTGGTTAAATAAGCAAGGCCGGCGCCGAAAGGGTGTGTAAGCAGCACGAAGAGCGGATGGACGCTGGTTCGCTCATGCGGCGCATGGGGGCGCGCGATGTCGCCGATCACGCGCCCGATGTCCGAGTGGAAGAACATGTTATTCCGCAACGTCCCCCGCTCCTCCATCGCCATCCCGATGTGGAGATAAATTCCCCAGAAGAGCAGCAAGAGAGCGATCAAGACCGCGGTTGTCCGCCACGGCTCCGGCAGCGGACGTTGCTTGAAAAGATCGGCTGCTTCACTCATCAGCGACCGCGGGGTTGCCGTCGCCTCCGGTTCCGCTCCTCCCGCTGAAGGGTCCGGCGGCCCGGCGGGGACTGGGGAAGCAGGAGGAGGAGGCACGAGCGGAGGTGAGATGGATCGACGTCGGTAGACGCGAGCCCTCACGAAACCGATCCTCCACGCCCGTGACAAGGCTTTTGGGACTGCCGGGCCGGCGGGGTTGCGCCGGCGCGGCACCGGAATGTCCCAAGTTTCCTCGGAAGCGCTATTAACCTCGCGCCCGCTCGTCCCGGGCGCGCGCCCATCGTCAGCTCCCCGCCATGAAATCGCCCCTCGCCCTTCTCTGTTCGATCGCCTTGCTGGGCGGCCCGGCCCTCGCCGACACGCCGCCGAACGTCTTGCTGATCATCCTCGACGACGAGAACGGCTTTGCCGGCCGCACCGATCTCGCGCCGGAGCCGGTGACGCCGAACCTGGATCGCTTTGCGAAACGCGGCGTCACGTTTGCCAACGCGCAGTGCGCCGCGCCGGTCTGCAATCCGT
>DASYIS010000093.1:0-19979 GCA_035997375.1 Chthoniobacteraceae bacterium | reverse complement strand
AACGTCGAGCTTCAACGCGATCGGGTGCGCGGAGTATTTCCAGGCGCGGTAGATGTTTCCCTGCGCGGCCAGGACCGGACCGAGCTCCTTTGGGTCGATGAGCTCCAGTCCTTTGGCTTCGTCCTTCACGATCTCGATGTTGCCGTCCTTCACCACTGCGACCTGGCCCGTCTCGGTAAAGACGCCGACCGTGCTGATCTCGCGCAGGAGCACCGGCGTCGTCTCGCCCGGCTTGCTCTCGGTCCGCGTCATGTCGTAGCTGATCTTCAGTTGCGTGCCGCCGAGCACCTTGCTCTGCATCGTCACGCGCCAGACGACCGAGTCCGCCGGCTGATCGGGCGCGGGCGGGAGCTTGGCGCGTTCCTTGATCCCCGCGCCTTCGATTTGCACCTCGTCGGCGATCTCCTTCGGCACCGCGACGAGGAACTGATCCACGCCCGCGTATTCCACCGTGTAGTCGAGCGTCCAGACGTGGCGCAGCAGCGATTCGCGGACTTCCATCAGCGTCGAGACGAGCGCCGTGACGCGCGGCTTGCGCAGCTCGAACTGCACCTGCGCCGGCTTGGCGGTGGCGCGATAGCGGAAGCCGAGGGTGAGCGGCGTCAGGTCCGGTTTCGGCACGGGAATCTGGATCAAGTTGCGCACGTCTTCCTCGCGCAGATCGCCCTTGTCGGTCGTGTTCGTCTTCAGCGAGACGTGGATGGCGACGCCGGCGCGCGCCTCGTGACGCTCGGCCTGCGGGCTGAAGACCGGGATCGTTAGCGGCGCGTCGGGCTTGGGCCGCGGCGCGTCGGCGGTGACCAGGAAGTTGAAGTTGTCCGTCACGCGGGAGCGGAATTTCACGCTGAGCGTCTCCTTGCCGGCCACGGTCTGGACGGAGGAGCTTTCGACCATGGGCCCGGTTGCTTCCCAGCGGGTGAGGCCGGGGGGAAGGTCGATCTGCAACCCGAACACGCCCGCGCGCTTGACCGTGCCGGCGAAGATCGCGCGCACCTCGAGCAGATCGGGATTCACCACCACCAGCGTCTGGCTGTCGACCTCGACCTGCGGCTTGGCACCGGTGACGGTCACCGTCCCTGCGTAGGGCAGGCGCAGGTAGCGGAACTCACCGGCGGCGGTGGTCTCGTCCTTCTTGTCGGTCGCCGGCGCCGTGGTCGTCGCCTGCTGGGTCAGTTCCGTCAAACCGCTCACTTCCGCCGTGAGTTCCGGCTCGGTGAAGAGCGAGAGGGTGCCGGTCTGCCGCTCGGCTTGTGCGGCCTGGATCAGCGGGAAGGCGACCGCCTCGGGGAGCGTCTTGAGCGCGCGCTCCAGCTTGAGGCGCAGGGTGTAATCGTCCTTCGCCGGCGTGTGCAGGGTGACTTTCACCTTCTGCATGCCGGCGGGGAGCGCCGGCGGTTTGCCCGTCGCGTCGACCGTCCACTCGCGGATGTTCTCGCCCTCGACGCTCAGGACTTGCTGGTCGGCGGGCACGAGCACTTCCAGCGTGTCGACGCCGGCGCGCAGGATGCGGTAAGCGAGGATCGCCTCCGTCCGCACCGCGCCGGAACCGATGCGCACGGTGGTTTTCGCTTCCGCAAACAGGAGCGGCTTCAGTGCGGTCTCGCCGACGCGATGGGTCCACGCGACCGAGACCTTGTCGGCCGCGCCGAAATAGACGAGCAGCTTCGTGCCGCCCTCCGGCGTCTCCGTCGCCGAGTAGGCGGAGGCGGGCGTGATCGTGAACTCCAAGCCCTTCTCGGGAATCGTGAGCTCGAACTGCGAGACGGCGGTCTTGGGCAACGGCAGCTCCAGCGTGCTGCGGCCGGCTTCGCGCGTGATCTTGCCGAGGATCGTGGCGTCGAGCGTGTAGGCGCCCTTTTCCGGGAAGAGGATCTCGTAGCCGTCCTCCGCGGCGGAGAGGGTCGCGGTCGTTTTCGCCTCGGAGAGCGCCAGGCCCGGCGCGCCGAGCTTGAGCTTCGACCATCCTTTTTTCAGCGCCTCGAAGGCCATCTTCCCCTGGATGGTGGCGACGTCGCCGGTGACCTTGCCGGTGTAATGGGCCGACGCAAGCACGCCCTGGACCGGCGGCTCTTTCGCGGCCAGTGCCGCCGGCAGGTTGAGCCGGTTCCACATGTCGAGGAATTCGCGGTACGGCAGAAAGACGCCCTGTTCCTGCCCCTTGAAGACCTGCTCCAGCTTCTCGAACGGGACGTAGATCTTTTGCTCCTTGGTGATGACGCGCGGCGGAGGGGTGGTCTCCGCGGGCACGGTGACGGTGAGCCCCGGCGGCGGAGGGACAATCAACGGCACGGGCGTCGCGGGGACCGCCGGCGCGGGGGCCGGCGCCGGAGCCTGGGCCGAGGCGGCGCAAACCGCGCCGACGAAAAGCAATACGTGGAGGAAGCCGGAGAATCGGCGACGGTCCGGCTGGGGAACGGGATTTTTCATGCCTGCGGGGGGAAGACGCTCGGGAACGCGCGGATATTAGAGCGGCCCCGGAGCTTGGCGAGCAGGAATGCGATATATTCTAAGAAATCACTCAGTGCGAAACCCGACAGGCTTGGTCCTGGCGAAACGCCGCCCACTTCAATAAGTTCACAGCGTGGGCTTTACCTGGCGTATTCACGCACCGAAGCTCACCACCCGACCGATGAAAACCAGGACGACTCTTTTCCTACTCTGCGCCTCCTGCGCGCTGCTCGCCCTCATCAGACCCGCCGAGGCCGCGAACGGCAACAAGCCGGTGCTCCTCTACTCGCGCTACTTCAACGGCAAAGGCGAGACGCGGTATCTGCCCGATGGCACTTACAAGGACGTGCTGGATCGCTTGCGGGAAAGCTTCGAGGTGCGGGTGAGCGACCAGCCGCTGACGGCGGACACGCTCAACGGCGTCGCCGTGGTTCTGATCGCGAATCCGAGCGACCTGGCCGTGGGGGACAATCCGCCGCCGCATCATTGTACGCCGGAAGACGTGGCCGAACTGAACCGCTTCGTCCGCGCCGGCGGCGGGATCATTGCCATGGGCAACCAGGAGAATCACAACCTCGAGACCGCCGACTTCAACTCCTTGCTCGCCGCCTTCGGCCTGAAATACGAGCCGCTCTACACCGATGCCAAGAAGCTCGTCCTCCCGCCGACCCTGCCGATCATCGGCGGACTGCGCTGGGCCTACTACACCGGCAACCTCGTCACCATCGCGCCCGGCCACGAAGCGCGCGCGCGCGCCCTCGTGACCAACGATCTCACGCAAAAGCCGATCCAGGGCACTCGCGACCAGGAAGGCGCGCTGCTCGCGATCGCCGAGCCGGGCAAAGGGCACGTCGTCGTCGTGACCGACGCCGGCTGGATCTCCAACGACGCGCTGAGCGGGAAGGGGATCGGGGGCGTGTCGATCACCGAGCAGGACAACCTGGAGATCTTCCTGCGCCTGGCGAACTGGGCGGCGGCGGGGCGTCCGTAGGGCGAAGGCGGGCTCTTCCTCTATTTCTTCATCTTCATCTTCATCAATCGCCGTTGACGTGCGGATGAAGATGAAGATGAAGAAAAAGACGAAGAGCCGCGCCGCCTTCCGCGCCACCTCCGCGCTTGCACACCACCCCGCCGTCCGTCACCTTGCCCGCGCCTATGACCAATTCATCCCGTTATGGCTGCCTCAGCCTCGTGCTGCTGGCGGTGCTTCTCGTGAGCCTGCTGCTGAATCTCCTCCTCATGGCCGGGAAGGGGACGCACTCCAGCCTCGTCAAGACCGCGCCCAAGTTTGAGGAGGAGACGCTGGTGGCGCCGCGCACCGGCGAGGACGGCGCGGAGGCGAAGATCGCCCAGATCTCTCTCCGCGGCATCATCACTTCCGCCGAGCCGGGCACCCTCGGCGAGACGATGGTCGACGACCTGAAGCTCCAGCTCAAGCAAGCCGTGGCCGACGACAAGGTGAAATCGATCGTCCTCTATGTCGACTCGCCCGGCGGCGAAGTGACGGCCTCGGATACCATTTACCAGGCCGTGAAAGCGGCGCGCGCGAAAAAGCCGATCGTCGTCTACATGGGCTCGCTCGCGGCGTCGGGCGGCTACTACGTCGCGTGCGGCGGCAACCATCTCATCGCGAACGAGACGACTTTCACCGGCTCGATCGGCGTCATCATGCAGTCGTTCCATTACAAGACGCTGCTCGATAAAGTCGGCCTCGAGGTGATCACCTTCAAAAGCGGCAAGCTCAAGGATATGCTCAGCGGTTCCCGCGACCTGACCGATGAAGAGAAAGTCTACACGCAGGGGCTGATCGACCAGACGTATGGCAAGTTCGTCGGCATCGTCGCCAAGGAGCGCAAGCTCGACGAGGCGGCCTTGCGCGCCGGCATTGCGGACGGCCGCGTGGTCTCCGGGGTCGATGCGCTGAAGGCGAAGCTCATCGACGGCACCGGCTCGGTCGAGGACGCGTATGAAAAGGCGATGGAGCTCGGCCATGCCAAAGGCGCGGCGGTCATCAAATACGAGTCCGGGTTGAAGCTCGGCAAACTCCTCAAGCTCCTCGGCAAATCCGATGCCGCCGGCGGCAAGGTCGAGGTGAACCTCTCGAGCGGGCTGCTGCCGAAGCTCGAGGCGGGCCGGCTCTATTATCTCCCCGCCTTCCTCGCGCCGTGATGCTGGCCGAGGCGGTCACGGCGGTCGATCCGAGCCACAATCCGCGCGCGCTCCTCTGGGTGCTGCCCCTCGCGGCCATCACGGTGGCGGCGTACGGCCGCTGGACCTCGCGGGTGGCCGCATGCGGCGGGCGGGTGGCGACCGACCAGTCCCGACTGCCGGATTTGTTCTTCACGGTCGCGCTCGGCTTGCTCTTTTGCTTCGTCGCCTTCCTCGGGTTCACGACGACGAAGGAGGAGCCGGCGCTCAGCGTCAAGTTGTTGCTCGCGGATGCCGCGATCAAGCTCGTCGTGATGGCGGTCTTCCTGACGTTTCTCGCCGTCCGCGAGGTGAAATTCATCTCCCTCTTTGGCCTCCGGGCGTTGTCGTTGGGACAGGTCGTCGGGCGCGCGGTCCTCTTCCTCCTCGCCGCGCTGCCGGCCATGCTCGCGCTCGGCCTGCTCGTGACCTACTTCAGCGCCAAGCCGGAAGAGCAGCAGATTGTCAGCTTTTTCCGCGACCAGGCAAAGCACGGCGATTTCAGCGGGCTCGTGACGGTCTTCATGACGGCCTCAATCGGGGCGCCGCTCATGGAGGAGCTGCTCTTCCGCGGGTATTTCTATCCCACGCTCAAGCGCTTTCTCGGACCGATCGCCTCCGCCGTGCTCGTCTCGCTGCTGTTCGCGGCGTTTCACGCGAATCTCGCCGCGCTCCCCGCGCTCTTCGTTCTCGCGCTCTGCCTCACGGTCGCCTACGAGTGCACCGGTTCGCTGCTCGTCCCGATGACCATGCACGCGCTTTTCAACACGACCAGCCTGGCCGTCATGTACTACCAGGCGACGCACGCGACGCCGCCGTGAAACTGCGTGAGCTGGGAGAGGATCGCCTCATCGCGCGGCTGATCCGCGGCCTCGCGCTCGGCGACGATGTGCGCGTCGGCGCCGGCGACGATTGCGCGGTGATCGGCGCTCCGCGCGCGGCGCGTTGGGAGTTGCTGAAGACCGACGCCGTGGTCGAAGGCGTCCACTTCGAGCCGGGCGAAAAGATGGAGCGCGTCGGCTGGAAGGCGCTCTGCCGCGCGCTGAGCGACATTGCCGCGATGGGCGGTGTGCCGGGCCATGCGCTCATCACGCTCGCGGTGCCGGCGGAGTGTGAACTGGCGAAGCTGGAAGCGCTGTATCGCGGCCTGCGCAAAGCCGCGCGGCGCTTCGGCGTGAGCATCGTCGGCGGTGAAACCTCGCGCTCGCCGGGGCCGCTTTTTGTCTCGATCGCACTCACGGGTTGGGTGGAACGGAGCCGTTGCATCCTGCGCTCCGGCGGGAAGGCCGGCGACGGGTTGTACGTCACCGGCCGCCTCGGCGGCTCGCGCCAGGGCCGGCATCTCGACTTTGTCCCGCGCCTTGAGGAAGCGCGCCGGCTCACCGCGCAAGCGAAAGTGCACGCGATGATGGACCTGAGTGACGGCCTCGGCGCCGATCTCCCACGCCTCGCCGCGGCAAGCGGCTGCGGCTATTATTTGGATGAAGCCGCGCTGCCGCTCACACCCGGCTGCTCGGTCGCGCAGGCGCTCAACGATGGCGAAGATTTTGAGCTGCTCTTCGCTCTTCCCCTGAAGGACGGGGTGAAACTGCAGCTCGAATGGAAGAAGGAATTCCCGCGCCTGCCGCTGACCTGCATCGGCTTTCTCACCGAACCCGGCCGCCAGGCGCCGCCGGCGAAAAAGCTCCATGGCTTCGATCATTTCGCATAGCGCCGCGGAGACGTTCGAGTTCGGGCGAACGCTGGCGGCGTCCCTCGAGGGCGGCGAAATCATTGCGCTCTGCGGCGACCTCGGCGCGGGCAAGACGCACCTCTGCAAAGGGATCGCCGCCGGCCTCGGCGCCGATGCGGACGAAGTGACCAGCCCGACCTTCACGCTCGTCCACGAGTACCGCGGCGGGCGCCTGCCGGTCTTTCATTTCGATTTCTATCGCTTGGAGAGCGAAGCCGAAGCGCTCGCGGTCGGTCTCGACGACTACCTCGCCGCCGGCGGGGTCGTGCTCATCGAGTGGGCCGACAAATTCCGCCCGCTGCTCCCGGCGGGGACGCGGTGGTTCGAGCTTCGCGAAACGGCGCCGGATGTGCGGGAGATCTCGGAGCGGTGAGCCAGCGCCTGGGAACGCCAATCTCCCGATTGGCGAGAATGCAACTCGGTGTAACCGAGGAGCAGTCGAGCACGACCCATCCTCGCCAATCAGGAGATTGGCGTTCCCAGGGAAGGCGCTTCCGCACAAGCTCCCGCCATGCTCAAGCACCAGCTCATCCACCCGAAGATCAACGAAGTGCTGGGCCGAGCCGGGCATCACAGCGTCATCCTGATCGCCGATGGCAACTACCCCGCCTGGAACAAACGCGGCCCGAACGCCGAGCTCGTCTCGCTGCAACTGACGCCCGGCATTCCGACCTGCGGCCAGGTCTTGCGCGCGCTGCTGAGCGCGGTGCCGGTCGACCACGTCAATACCATGGGTATCCCCGCCGACGACCCGTACGCGCAGAGCGGCGAGCCGCCCGTCTGGGCGCACTACCGCGAGATCATCGCCGAGGCGGGACTCACGCTCGAACTGGAGCCGGTGCTGAAATGGGACTTCTACGAGCGCGTGAACTCGCCCGACCACGTCCTCACCGTGCAGACCGGCGACCAGGCGCTCTGGGGGAATATCCTGCTCACCATGGGCTGCCGCCAAGCGTGAGGGGCGCTTCGCTGGTCCACGAAACACACGAAAGACACGAAAGACACGAAAAGGTCGGAAGGCTGCAAAGGCCTACGAATCACACGAATGGGCACGAATCTGAAGGAATCTTGCAGCCTTCCGATTTTTCCGATTCGTGCGATTCGTGTGATTCGTAGGCAAAAAATGCAGCCTTCCGACCTTTCGTGTCTTTCGTGTGTTTCGTGGACAGCGAAGCGCCCCCCTCCGCCTCCCTCATTCGTTTCAATCCGCTTAATTCGTTGGCAAAAACCCCGCGGTCCTGTGTCCTGACCTCATGCAAACACGTCTTCTCGGCCGCACCGGGCTGTCGGTGCCCATCCTCTCTTTTGGCGCCTCTTCGCTCGGGCAGGAGTTCCGCGCGGTCTCCGTGGACGAGGCGCTGAAGAGTGTGCACGTCGCGCTGGCCGGCGGGCTGAACCTCATCGACACGTCGCCGTTCTACGGTCGCGGCATGAGCGAGGTGATGCTCGGCCTCGCGCTGAAAAAAGTGCCGCGCGACAGCTACACGCTCTGCACCAAGCTCGGCCGCTACGACCTCGCGCACTTTGATTTCTCGGCGAAGCGCGTCGCGGAGAGCGTCGATGTCAGCCTCCATCGGCTGGGCACCGATCATCTCGATATCTGCCTCTGCCACGACATCGAGTTCGTCGAGATGGCGCAGATCGTGGAGGAAACCTTCCCCGCGCTCCGCAAGGTCCAGGAGCAGGGCAAGGTCCGTTTCATCGGCATCTCCGGCTATCCGATGAAAGCCTTCCGCTACGTGCTCGACCGCACCGACGTCGACTGCGTCCTCTCGTACAACCAGTACACGCTGCAAAACACGCTCTTCGCCGACGACCTCGTTCCCATGCTGAAAGCGCGCGGGATCGGCGCGATGAACGCCGGCCCCTTTTCCGCCCGCCTGCTGACCAACGCGCCGCTGCCCGCGTGGCTCAAAGAGCCGGAGGAAGTGAAAGCCGCCGCGCGCCAGGCCGCCGCGCTGTGCGAAAGCCGCGGCACCGACATCGCCAAGCTCGCGCTGCAGTTCTCGCTCGCGAACCCCGACATCGCCACCACCGTCGCCGGCTCCGCGAATCCCGACAACATCCGCAAATGGATCGCCTGGGCGGAGGAGCCGATCGATCAGGAGTTGCTCCGCGAAGTGCAAGCCATCTTCGCCCCCGTGAAAAACCTCGGCCACATCGAGGGACTGCCGCAGAACAACTGAGCACCGGAATTTGGGTCCACGAAATACACGAAAAACACGAAAAGAGGGAAGGCTGCATTGGACTACGGATCACTCGAATCACACGAATCCGGAAGGCTGCAATGCAGAGATTCGTTCCCATTCGTGTGATTCGTAGGCAAATGCAGCCTTCCGGTTCCGTCCCCTTTTTCGTGTCTTTCGTGTCTTTCGTGGACCTCTTCCGGATTCAGAACTTAATCACCTGCCGCGCGACTTCGCCGCGGTCGAGCCGGTCGAAAGCGGGGTTCACTTCGTCGAGTGAAATGAGCGAGGAGCGCAGCAAATCCACCGGCAGGAGCCCGGCGCGATACATCGCGATGTAGCGCGGGATGTCGCGCTGCGGGACGCATGAGCCCATGTAGCTCCCCATCAGCGTGCGTTCCTCAGCCGTCACCGTGAGGGCGGGGATGGTCAGCATGCGGTCGGGATGCGTGAGGCCGATCGCCACCGTCCGCCCGCCGCGGCGTGTGGCGGCGAAAGCCTGCGCCATGACCCGTTCGTCGCCGACCGCCTCGAAGGCCGTCTCCGCGCCGCCGCGCGTGAGCTCGCGCACCGCCGGCGCGGCGTCCGTGGCGCTCGCATCGACGACGTGCGTGGCTCCGCAGCGCACCGCCAGCTCCAGCTTCGCTGGGACGCGATCGATGGCGACGATGGGGTACGCGCCCACCGCTTTCGCCCCCATGATCGCCGCCAGCCCCACCCCGCCGGCGCCGAAGACCGCGACCGAAGTCCCCGCCGCCACGCGCGCCGTATTCACCACCGCGCCCACGCCCGTGATGACCGCGCAACCGAAGAGCACCGCCGTCTCCATCGGCAACTCCTCGTCGATTTTCACCACCGACTCACGCGCGATCACGGAAAACTCCGAGAACCCCGCGACGCCGGAATGATGCCGCACCAGCGCCCCGCCCTGCTCGTGAAAGCGCACGCCGCCGCGCAGCAGCGTCCCCGCGCGATTCGCCGCCACGCCCGGTTCGCAGAGGGCCGCGCGTCCCACGGCACACATCGGACAGACGCCACAGGATGGCAGGAACGCAAACACCACCTGGTCGCCCGCGCGCAGATCCGTCACCCCCGTGCCGACCTCGCGGACGCGCCCGCACGCCTCGTGCCCGAGCACCAGCGGCAACGGCCACAGCCGCGTCCCATTGATCACCGACAAATCCGAGTGGCACAGCCCCGCCGCGCCCATCTCCACCAGCACCTCGCCCGCCCCCGGCGGATCGAGCTCCAACTCCTCGATCACCAGCGGCCGGCTCTCCGCATACGGCGAAGGCAGGCCACGCTCACGGAGGACGGCAGCGCGGGTTTTCATGGGGAAATGGTGGATGGACGGGCCGCTTGTGGCAAGGCGGAGTCGAGCGCTGTCCTGTGCTCCTGAAGCTCCGCCAGTCCTCCATTATTCCCTTACGACACCCGCCGCCACATCCCTCAGTCCCTGCCCACCATGCACGTTCTCCGTTTCCGGCTGGAACGTGAACACCTCCGTCCACGTCTTCCCTTCGTCGGTGCTGCGCTGGATATTGAAGCGGCTGCCGGAGATGCTGATGAGCGTGCCTTTGTCGGAGGCGACGATCTGGCCGGCGGGGATGGCGGCGGGGAGGTCGCGCCAGGTTTGGCCGTCGGCGCTCGCGCGGGATGGGGTGCCGATGAGCCAGAACTCGCCTTTCACGACGCTGAGGGTGTTGCGTTTTGAGCCGGTCGGGAACGGGCCGGTCCAAGTGTTGCCGGCGTCGAGGGAGCGCCAGGCGTTTTCGCCGCCGGCGTCGGTCATGAGGAGCTGTTTCCCGTTGGAGGCTAGCGTGCCGCGGCCGGTGGAGGCGTCGAGGCCCTTGGGGGCCAGCCATTGCCAGGTTTTGCCGAGATCGTCGCTGGCGAAGAGGTGGCCGAACTTCGGGCCGTCGGTGCCGCGATTGTCGCCGAGCGCGAGAAAGCGCCCCGAGGCGTCGCCGCAGTAGATCGTGCGGATGTGATGCGTGACGGGCTTGCCGCGCGGGTCGGCGGGCAGTTTGTAGAGCGAGAAGTTGGACCAGCTTTGGCCGAAATCCGGCGTGGCGGTGAAGTTCATGTAGCCGCCGCCGACAAAGACGCCTTTGCCGGCGGCCATCGCGAGCGTGGTCGGCATCTGGTCGGGATGCGCCTTGTCGCCGAGCGGCGTTTTGCCATTGGTCATGTGCCGCCAGTTCACGCCGTCGTCGGAGGCGAGCCAACTGGTCGGCTGCGTCCAGCCGACGGGCACGGCAAAGACGCCGCCGGTGTAGGCCACGGAATTGGTCGCCCAGCCGCCGTGATCGGCCCCCGGATAGCCGAAGAAGACCTGCGTCCACGTCTTCCCGTCGTCGCGCGAGAGCACGATGCGCGCACCGTGGCCGACCGCGACCAGCACCGGCACTTTGGGCGACGGCTTGAAGTCGCCGCCGAGCGGGATTTGCTCGCGGCGCTTTTCGCCGGCGGCGACCCATTCCGCGGGCGGTTCGGCGGCGAAGGCGGTTGCGGTCAGGAGAGCAAGGATGAGGGGAAGGGGGAGAAGGCGAGACATGGTATTTGGGTCAGGAGATGGGTTAAGGTGTGCGCGCTCAGGGCTTGAGCAATTCGCGTTTCACGAACTCGAACGCCTTCCGGTAAGCCTCGGCGATGTCCTCGGGCTTGGCGCCGGCGAGGCCGTGTTCGCCGCCTTGGACCGTTTCGAGCTCGAATTTCACGCCGTGCTTCTCGAACTCGCGGACCATGAGTTGCGATTGCTCGTAGGGGACATCGGTGTCCGCGGTGCCGTGGACCAGGACGGTGGGCGGGTATTTGGGCGTGACGTTTTTCAGCGGGAGCAGCGGCATGAATTTCTCCGGCTCGGTGCGTGGGTCGAGGCCGCTCACGTCGCGCGCCCAGGAGCCGGTTTGCCGGCCGTGCAGGTAGACGATGGCGCCGTCGCCCTGGCGTTCGCGGGCGTCGGCCACGGGTTTGCCGGCGCCGTTCCGCGCGGCCTCTTCGTCGCTGAACTTCTTCTCGTTGTGGCGCGGATGCGGACTCGGCCCGGAGGCCCATTCGCCCAGCAGATCGCCGTAGCCCCAGAAAGCGAGCAGAACGCGCGGCGGTGGTTGCACCCGGTAGCCGGCGGCCAGCGTCATGAAGCCGCCGGCGGACCCGCCGGTCACGGCGATGCGCTGCGGGTCGATCTGAAACTTGGCGGCGCCTTCACTGCGCATCCACCGGAAGGCGTCCTCGAGATCGCTGAGGATCGCGGGGAGCTTCGTCTCCGGCGCGAGCCGGTAATCGAGCGAGACGAGCACGAAGCCATTCGCCCGCGCGAAGTCGCGCACTTGGGAGCTGATCTGCTCGCGATGGCCGTTGATCAGTCCGCCGCCGTGGATCCAGACCACGGCCGGCCTCGGCTGCGCGGCAGGGCTGTAGAAAGCATCGAGCTTGATGTCCAAGCCGTTGTCGCGCTTGTAGATAACGGTGGATTTCACGGGCTCGGCGGGACTTGGTTCGGCAGCCCGGAGAGTGGAGATGAACACGGCGACGCCGAGGACGGCGCACTGTGCGAGGAAGGTTGCGGTGAGCGTCTTCATTTTGGGGGAAGTGATGGACGGAATGGACTTTATGGACCCGATGGACTCGCGGCGGTCAGGGCGTTCGCACCTCGTCCTCGTGCAGACGGGCCATGGCGACGACGAAGAAATAGGCCATGAGCGAGAAGAAGAAGAACGTGATGGAAAACGCGGCGACCCGGTTGGATTCGCCGACGAGTTGCGGTACGTGGCCCCAGAGCTTCCATGGTTGGGTGAAGACTTCCCAACTGTTCCAGCGCAGGAAGCGGCCGACGTAGATGCCGAACGAGCCAAGCGCGAGCATCACCACGGAGAAAACCCAGCCGGCCCGGTAGCCAAAGCGCTCCCGGAAAACGAGGTGGAGGAGATACAGCGCGAGACTGCCGAGGAACACGCCGGCAAACGCAAAGCTCGCGGCCACCATCATGTCGTACCAAAACGGCTGACCCTGCAGTCCAAATTGCGGCAGATGAAAGAAGTCGGTCACGATATAAAAGCTGTTGGGGTAGAAGCAGACCCAGAGGAGGCCGGCCAGCCAGAAACCGCCGCGCTTCCACCCGCCCTCGCCCTCCATCCGCCGGAGCAGCAGCGAGAGGCAGAGCGGGATCCAGGCGAGGAGCAGGTTGCCATAGAAGAACGAGAGCTCGAGAGAATGAGCCCGCACCTGCCGCGCTCCCAACATCCCAAAACAGACGAGGCTGCCGAAAAGCAGCACCCGGAGGACGGGCGCGAGCCGGCTCACGGGGCGGGCGCGCGGCGGGTGAGGTGGCGACGATGGCACGCGGCATGAGACCACGGCGGGGGCGCGGGGGACAATCAGCAATCCATCGAGCGCATGGTGATCTCGCGGATTCCGGTACTTCAAGCTTGGTCCTCGTGGACCCGCGCCATCGTGACCACAAAGAAATAAGCCATCAGCGACAAGAAGAAGAAGGTGACGGAGAACCCCGCAAGGCGGTCGGATTCGCCGGCCAGCTTCGCCAATTTGCCCCAGATCTTCCATGGGCGGGTGAAGAGGTCCCAACTGTTCCAGCGGAGGAAGCGGCCGACGTAGATGCCGAAGGAGCCGAGCGCGAGCATCACGATGGCAAAGGTCCAACCGGCACGATACCCGAACCGCTCGCGGACCAGCAGGTGGACGAGGTAGAGCGCGAGGGTGCCGAGGAAGACGCCGGCCAGGGCGAAGCCGGCTGTGATCATCATGTCGAGCCAGTCCGGGATGCCGTTGCCGCCGAACTTCTTGATGTGGATCAGGTCGCTCACGAGGTAGAAGCTGTTCGGGAAGAAGAGCACCCAGAGCAGACCGGTCAGCCAGAAGAAGCGACGCCGGCGACCGATTTGCCAGTCCACGTCGCGCAGGAGCAGCGCCAGGCCGACTGGAATCCACGCCAGGAGCAGATTGAAAAAGAGGCCCGAGAGAATGGTGGAGGCGCCGAGCATCATGCGCACCGCGAGCATGCCGGAACAGATGACGCTCCCGAACAGCAGCGCCCAGAGGACCGGCGTGAGGCGGGTCAGGGGGCGGGGGCGCGGCGGGGGCGGCATGTGGTTATGAGACCACGGCGCGGGCGAGGGGGACAATGAGACAATGAGACAATGAGACAATGAGACAATCAGAGTAAGCCGCAGCGCTTCTTGGCTGCCGGTCTCATTGTCTCATTGTCTCACTGTCTTCCGCCTCACGGCGCGGCCCGCACCTCCACCAACCCCGAGTCCACGGGCGTCGTCAGCGGCACTGTCGCCGGCTGCGGCAGCGCGGGGAGGCGCGGGAGGCGGAAGTAGCCGAAGGCGGTGGGTTCGCCCGGCACGAAGATGCCGGCGTAGGAGACGGTCCGCGGCAGGAGGCCGTCCTTCAAGGTGAAGGAACCCGTGAAGCAGCCGACGGAGGGATAGACCGTCATGGCCACTTTGCAGGGGTTGGTCGCGCCGGCGGCGAAGACCGCCTGGCCGGCGGAGAGGCGGAAGGTCTGCTTGGTGCGGGCGCCTTGCGCGGCGGTGTCGAGGGTGGCGCCGGTGAATTCCACCACCGCGTTCGCCGGCGCGTTCGGGAGGTTGAGGTAAATCTCGCTGCCGGCCGGCGCCTGGTATTCGCGGCCGAGCAGCGCGGTCGTGGTCGTGAAGGCGGCGGGGTAGCTGCGCGGCGTCGGGGTGGCGAGCTTGCGCCAGTCGAGGGTGCTCGTGATCTCGCGCAGCGTCGCGGTCGGCGCGACGAGCGCCAGGCCGCGCACTGAGCCGAGCCCGCCATAGACACCGGCGTGCAGCGGGAGCGTGGACTGGTTGTCGAGATTTGTGCCGAACGAGAAGCTGTTGCCGTCGCTCAGAAAGCCGGTCACCGACGCCGCCCCGGTGGGCGAAATGACGATGCGCGAACGGCCCGCGCCGGGCGGCTTCGGCGGATCGCCGGCGGCCACGGGCGAGGGACGCAGAATCGCGTTGTACGTTGCCGCCAGCAATGCGGCGGAGGCGGCCGCGAGATCATGCCGGCCTTGCAGCGCGGCCGTCTGCCCGCCGAGCGTCAGGCCGCCGGTGAGGCTCGCGCCGCCGGCCGCGAGGTTGGCGACGAGGGTCAGCGGCGGCAGGGTTCCGCGTTTCACCAAAAAGGTCACGGAGGCCTCGCCGGTGTCGAGCGCGAGCACCTGGCCCGTCAGGACCAGGCCGGTGATCGCCCCGCCATGGAAGAGCTTGCCCGTGACCATGCCGGAGCTCGTCACGTTGAAACTGAAGCGTCCGCCGAGCCCGCTATTCACTTCCGGGCTCGGATCGATGAGCCCGCCGTAGCCGCCCGCAAGCCCGGCAGGCAGCGAGCCGATCTGGATGGTGAAACTCTGCGCCTTGCCGATGCCGGCGGCATTGTGCGGGGTAACCGTCACGGTGAACGTGCCGCTGACGCGCGCCTGCCCGCTGACGACGCCCGTTTTCGGAATGTAGACGAGACCCGTCGGCAATCCGGTGACGGTGTAAGTCGTCGCCGGCTCGCTCGCAGTGAGCGCCCACCGAAACGCGCCGCCGATGAAGGTCGGGTCGGGTGCGGCGGTCGTGAGGATCGGCTTGTTGAGCAGACGGAGGGGGTAGGGGCCAAGCACCTCGGAGAGCGCGCCCGCGGTAACGGTGCAACTGTAGTCGCCCGCCATTGCGGCGCTGAACTTCGCCAGCGTGAGCACCGCCTTGCCGCCCGCGGCGCCGGCGAGCGGCACGCCGTCTTTTGCCCAGCGAAAAACGAGCCCCGTCCCAGCGGCGGAGAGGCCGATCGTGGCGGTGCCGCCCGCGGGGATATTCGGGTTGTACACCGGTTCACCCACCACCGCGAGCGCGCCGGCGGCGGTGGCGACTTTGCCATTCAGCAGCGCGGTGTAGCTTCCCGCCTGGCCCAGCGAGACGGCCGGAATCGTGTAGCCGGCGGCGGTGGCATTTGCGATGGCCACGCCGTTGCGCCGCCATTGATACGACGTCGGAGCATCGCCGAAGACCCCCGCTGCGAACGTCGCCGGCGCGCCCGCCCGCACGATCTGGCTGCGCGTCGGCGCGGTGAGGATGAAGGTGACGCCCGGCTGGAAAGAGACGTTCTCGAATGCCGCCGCGCACTCGTTGGCCGGGTCGTGTGCCGTGACGCAAAGGCCGACCTTCACGTTCGCCGCCATCGCGATCGTCTGCCGCCCGATCTCCTGCCAGACCACCCCGTCGAGCGAGCGGGCGCTGATGAATTCATTGCCGCTCCGGCGAATCGCGACCCAGTACGGTGCGCTCGCGGTGACCGCGGACGACGCCGTATCCGCGCCCACCCCGTCCCGGTGCTGAAAGAGCGCGCTGCCGCCGGGGGTCAGGACGGTCGAGGCCTGCGCCGCATCGTCGGTCAGCGATTCGCGGATCATCACGCCGGCCTTGGCGGCGGCCGGGCTGCTGCTCAGCGCCGTGATCCGTGCCGCGATGATGCCGTCGCCGCTGAGATCGCGATACACGTAGTGAAAGGCGTCGATCGTGCCGCCGATGTCGTCGCCGGTGGAGTGCAGGGTAAAGGCATTCGCGCTGCCCGAGGTCGCGCCGCCCGGCGTCGAGAGCGTGCCGAGATCGGCCTGCTGCCACGGCGCCGGGAGGAGCATCACGGGCGGCGTCTGCACCTCGCCGATCCATTGGTCGATGAGCGCGAGCGCGGCGGTATCGACGGTGTTCTTCGCGAGCGGAGGCATCTTGTAAGTCGCCGTCGCCGTGCCGAGGCGCTTGTGCAGGATGGAGCGCGTGAGATCCCCCGGCACGATGACGCGCGCCCCGATGACCCCGAGCGCGTTCGACACCGGGCCGTTGATGATGTTCGCGGTCGAGAGGGGCAGCTCGATCCGTGCATCCCAAAAGGCCGGCGCCTCGCCGGGGCGATGGCAGTGTGCGCAATTCGCGTCGAGATACGAGCGGGCGCGTTGTTCGATCGTCGCGCTCGCGTCGTCGAGCGCGTAGAATTTCGTCAGCGTCGGGAGCGTCGCTTCATCCAGCGCGGGGCTGAAGTAGCCGGCGTGATTCCAGGCCCGGAGCTGGTTGTCGGAAAGGCCGCTCTCCGTGAAGAGATGGTCGCGATTGCTCTGCGGTGTATTGAGCCCGAGCACGCCGCCGGCCCCGCGCGTATGGCAGCTCCGGCAATCCTGGCGACCGGGAAAAAACCACGGCTGCACGCGCAAATCGCCGCCGGCTTCGGCGATCGTGATGTCCTCCGTCACGGCGTTGATGACGAGGTCCGCGTCGGAGTTGTCGGTGCGCCATTTGTAGCTGCCGCCGTAGACGTAGCCGGTGGCGTCGCGCACCAGGATGCGTGTCTCGAGCCGGCGGATGCGGCTGGGATCGGTCTCGTCGATCGGCAGCTCAAAGTGCTTCACGAAGACACTGCCATTCGGGAAAGTCCACTCGCCGCTCGAGGCGTAGCCGATCGCCTCGCCGTCGGGGATCGCCATCCAGCGCGCCTTGTGCGCGCCATCGCTCCAGAGCGGCGTGTTCACGTCGTACGCCGTGAAGCCGGTCGACGGTGTGAGGTCGGCGAGGTTCGAAAACACGCCCGTCTCCGAGAGCGTGAGCGGCATTTGCGCCGTGGGCGCGCCGGAGCGGGCCAGCTTGTAGAGATGCCCGGCGACACTGCTCATCTGGCACATCAGCAGTTCGCCGTGCGTGTCGTAACCGAAGGCGGAGAGGCCGAGGTAGTTCGCGCCCGACTTCGGTCCGGGGCCGTCCGGCAGCGTCGCCAGCGCCACCTTGCCCGCCGGCGCCAGGCCGTGCGTCTCGTCCATGTACCAGATGGTGCCGAAGACGTTGTCGCCGAAGATGTACTTGCCGTACAGATCCGGGAACTGGCTGCCGCGATACACGTAGCCGCCGATGACCGCGTTGCCCTGGCCGTGATCGTAATCGAGAATCGGCCGCTTGTTGACGCCGATGTATGGCGGCACGAGGTCGCCGTGCAGGCCCTCGATCTGGCTCCACTGGAAATTCAGCCCGCCGGGGTCGGTCGGCTCGATGAGATTGAGCTCCTCATACGAGCTCTCGCCCACGTCGCTGATGAAGATGCGCCGGCTTACCGGGTCGTACGTCGCGTGATCCGGGCTGCGCAAACCGAGGGCGAAGATCTCCTTCAGCACCTGGCCGCTGTTCACGAAGGGATTGCTCTTCGGAACGTAATAGGCGTTGGGCCAGTTCGGGCCGACCTCCTCCTGCGCGCGGAGCGTCGGCGGCTGCGAAATGACGCCGCCGCGCTTGTCGACATCGATCCGCAGCAGGCACCCGAAGAAGCCGCCGGTGATCGTCTGGTCGTTCTGCGTTGCGTTGTCGTTGCCGTTCGTCAGGTAGAGAAAACCGTCGCGCGGGTGAAAAAACATCCCGCCGCCATTGTGCCAGGAGTGATGGTCGACCTGGTCGATGAGGATGTACTCCGAGGCCGGGTCGAGCTTGCCCGTCGCCGGTTGGTAGGTGAAGCGCGCCAGCCGCTGGTGGGTCGAGATGTTCTGATCCGGGCGCGTCGTGGCGTCCCCCACGACCGTCCCCGGCGGCACCCAGTTGTACCAGAGGTATACGTAGTGGTTGTTCACGAAGTTCGGGTGAAACGCGAGGCTGAGCAGCCCCATGTCATCCCACCCCTGGCAGCGATCGCTCAGATCGAGCATCAGCGTTTTGGCCGAGGTCGTCGCGCTATCGACAAAGGAATAGACGCGCCCCTCGCGCTCCCAGACCACGAGCTGGTTCGACCCCGGCATCGGGAGAACGCCGAGGGCGTCGAGAAAAGGGAGATTCGGGTAGGCGATCACCGTCGACCAGGAGCCGGTCACCACCGGCGCGGTCTCGACCAACTGGCCGTTGTTGTAAGGCGCAAACGCCGGCCGACTCTCCAGCCCGTACGGCGGCGCGCCGCCGGCCGCGCCCGCCCCGAGGAGCGCGCAGAGGATGAGCAAGAGACGGAGCCGGGGCATAAGCAGGCCTCTTATCGCAGCAAATGGCGGGCCGGGCAAACGGGAGCGGGGGTAATCGGTAGCGCGCGACCGCCGGCGCGCGGTCAAATCGACGGACAAATGAAACTTGGAAGCGCCGGGATCGCAGCCACAATCTGCTACCCCCTGCGATGAAAACTCTTTTCACGGCTCTCCTCTCGCTGTCCGCCCTTCACTTGGCCCGCGCCGTCGAAACGCCTCCGGCCGACGACAAGCCGTGGCTGAAGTATCAATACAAGTCGGAGGGGATCGAAGTGCCCGCCGCGACGGCGGATGAGCCGAGAGTGAAGGCATTCGGCCCCGACACCATCAAGGCGGCGGCGAAGTATCTCGATGACGGCGCGCATCATTGGGTGCGGGAGAAATCATGCATCGCGTGCCATAGCACCGGCGTTTACATGGTCGAGCGGTCGGCATTGACCCCGCAACTCGGCCGGCCGAGCGAGGAAGTGCTGGCCGACTTCATCAAGGGCGTCCCGAAGGAGCCGGGCAAGCCGGGCGACAGCTCGCTGGCCTCCATCTGGCGCAGCTCCGGTCTCGCCTCGTGGGACAAGCACGTCACCGGCAAGCTCAGCGAGCACACGGATCGCTCGTTGCGGCACACCGTGTCGATCCTCCCGGAGGAGGGCTTCTATCAGACGATCAAGCTGGTGGAGATCCCCTACATCACCACGCGCTTCGAGCTGACCGTGCAGGCGGCGCGGGCCATGGCGACCGCGCCCGGCTGGCTGGCGAATCTCCAGGACCCCGCGTTGCTCGCGAAGATCGAGCTGATGAAAAAACGGCTGCGCGAGCATCCGCCCGTGAGCGATTACGAGCTCGCGCTCAAGCTCCAGCTTGCCGGCCTCATGCCCGAGCTCGTGCCGGACGACGTGCGTGCGGCCGCCACCGCGATGCTCTGGCGGCAGCAGTTGCCGGACGGCGGCTGGTCCTTGCGGCGCATGTCCGACGTGATGAACTGGCGGCAGGACGTCTTCCCGCCCAAGGGGAAACAGACGTGGACCGGGGCGATGGACCCGCAGGTGCTCGAGCTGATCCAAGGCGCGCCGGATGCGGCGAATCCGGGAAGCGATCCTTACATGACGGCCTTCGCCATCGTGCTCCTGCGCGAGAGCGGCGTGCCCGTGAGCGATGCGCGCATCCAGCGCGGCGTGGCGTGGCTCAAGGAAAATCAGCGCGTGACCGGCCGCTGGTGGATGAAGTCGCTCTACCGCGACACCTATCATTACATCACCTACATCAGCACCGCGCAGGCGCTGCGGGCGCTGGCGCTGTGCGGCGAGCTGGGGCCCTTCAACGTCGCCAGTGCCGGCCAGCCATGAAGACCCCCGCCGGTCTCAACTTGATTCTCCAGCAGAGCGGCGCCCTCCGGGTTCGTAGTTCCGCCTTCAGGCGGCCAGGCGCGACC
>DASYIS010000092.1:0-16290 GCA_035997375.1 Chthoniobacteraceae bacterium | reverse complement strand
AGCGCCTTTCCTCCTTCCATGACTTGCATGGTCCAGGTCGTGCAGCCGGCGGTGTGACCCGGAGTGAGACGGGCGACGAGAACCGCGCCGCCGAGTTTCACTTCGTCTCCGTCCTTGAGCCGCCGGTCCACGTGGGCCGGCGGAAATTGCAGGTAGCCCGCCTTTTCCAGGCGCGAGTTTTTCGTCCCGCCATGCTCAATCGCGTCGGCATCGCCCTCCATGACCAGGTAGCGCGCCTTCGTCTCCTTGAGGACTTCGGCGCTGCCGGCGCAGTGATCGGAATGCGCGTGGCTGATGAGCAGGATCTTGATGTCGCCAAACTTGAAGCCGAGTTTTTCGACACTGGTCCGAATGAGCGGGACCGACTCCTCGAGGCTGCTGTTGATCAGGATGTGCCCCTCCGGCGTCGTGATCAGGTAGGAGGCCAAATCCTGGGAGCCGACGTAATACAGGTTCCCGGCGATTCGGTGCGGTGGAAAGGGCGTCGTCCAGGCGGGGCTTTCGCCGCGAGCCAAAGCGGTCCAGCACAGGGCTGCGAGCAGGAGGAGGTGGCGCAAGGTCATCGGCCATTCAATACGCGCCCGCGCCGGAAAGGTCGAGCAGCGGGCTTGGTCGTTTGGGATTGGTGGCGGGCGGGCGTCAGGCTACGCTCGACGGCGTTCCTCCATGAAACGCCTCCTTGCTCTCCTCCTCCTCGCGTCCTCCGGCCTGGCCGCGGAGCCCGCCGCGCCGCTCCTCGTCCAACCCGGAGCCGTGATCTCGCAGCCCGATCTCCGTCAAGCGCTCGGCGCCGAATGGAGCGTCGCCAAGGGCCGCTGGGAGCCGAAGGAGGGGGTGCTCCTGGCGACGGAACTGCCCGACGAGCATCACGCCGCCGTCCTGCATCTGGCGACCGGCCCGGTGAGCCTCGTCTGGGAATGTGAATTCCGTCTGAAAGGCGGGAAGGTCTTCTACGTGGGTTGCGACGGAGCGAGGCACGTGGGCCGGCTCGTCATCACCCCGAAGAATGCCCGCCTGTGCGAGGACTCCACCGAGGTCAAAGGCGTGTCGCCGAGCCACACCCTGGCGGAGGCCCCGCTCGACCTGCAGCCGGAAGAATGGCAGCGGCTGCGGGTCGAATACACGGGCAGCCAAATGGCAGCCAGGATCAACGACCGCGAGCTGAAGGCGGAGCACGAGTACCTCGCCACGCCGAAGGTGCGCTGGTGGTTTGCGAGCAGCGGCGCGACGGTCGAGATCAGGAACATCCGCATCAGCCAGGGCGTGCCGCCGGCGCCGAAGTAGACCTCCGCCGAAGCCACCGTGATCGACGATCCTCCAAGGGTGAGACTCTTTGCTTTGTCGAAAGCGGAAACCGCTCTCCTCGCGCCTTTCCAGGGGCTGGCCCTGGACTGCATCCACCTTCCCAAAACGGTCGAGGCGATCCAGCAGGCGGGCCGCGAGATCGTGGCGGCGGGGATCGCCGGCTTTGACACCGAATCGAAACCGACCTTCCGCGTCGGGGAAAAGAGCGGCGGGCCGCACGTGGTCCAGTTTGCCCTGCGGGATCGCGCCTTCATCTTTCAGCTTCATCGGCCGGAGTGCCGGGCGCTGGTCTCGGAGTTGCTGGAATCCGAGCGGGTCGTGAAGGTCGGATTCGGTTTGCGGAATGACCACGGACAGATTCGCTCCCGGCTGGGCGTCACCGTCCGCAACGTCCTGGACCTCGACCACGTCTTCCGGAAGCGCGGTTACAAAGGGCAGATCGGCGTGCGCGCCGCCGTCGGCACGGTGCTGCAGCAGAGCTTCCGGAAATCGAAAAGCCTCACCACGAGCAACTGGGCCGCGCCGAACCTCACGCCAAACCAACTCCTCTACGCCGCCAACGATGCGTATGCGGCGCTGCGGGTGATGGAGGGAATGGAGCTGGAGGCAGACGGCACGGCGCAGAATCCGAGCGGCGCGGCGTAGCTCACCGGCACGGTCAGCGACCCGCCGACACAAGCGGAGAGGCTGGCGGTCGTCGCCACGTGGAGGAGCTGCTCGACGCGCTGAAGCGGTCTGAGAACGTAATCCTGACTACGCCGCGTGCAGCGCTTCGGGGTGCTGCCGGGCCACGGCGAGCAGGCGCAAGGCGGCGCCGCTGGGTTTGCGCGTGCCGTTTTCCCACGAGATGGCGGTGACGGCCGGGACGTTGAGCAGGAGGGCGAACTCGGTTTGCGTGCAGCCGAGACCGAGACGTATGGCGCGGATTTGCTTGGGGAGCATCGCCTTGACGGGTGTCGGCAGTTTCAGGGTGCGTTCACGCGCCGGTTCCCGTCCGGCCGCCAAGCCTTCCACGCGGGCGACGAGCGCCTCGGCATCGAAGGTGATTTCTGCTTTCCTGGTTTTGGATTTCATCGGTTGTAGCTGGCTTTGATGCTTTCGACGGCCGCTCTCAGGCGCGCGAGCAGCGCGGGCGGGATGTCCGTCTGTTTCGCCTTGGTGTAGAGCATGAAGAACACGAAGCGCCGCGCCTCCGGCAGCCAGAGGTAAATCACACGCGCTCCCGAGCTCTTGCCCCGCCCCGGCAGCTTCATGCGGGCTTTGCGCAGCCCGCCCGAATTCCGGATCAAATCCCCGGCTTCCGGGTTGGCGGCCAACTCCAACTCGAATTGCCGCAGCGTCTCCTCGTCGGCGACGCGCAACACTTCTTCGGTGAAAGCTTCCAAGGCGACGAAGCTGACAGTCATCAGGCAGGACTATGATACATTGTATCAGCACTGTCCAGCGCCGCCGCCCCACCCGAACCGGTCCCGATCACTCGGCGGCCGGCGGGGAAACATCAAACTCTTTGACGCGCCTTGACATCCGCGCTACAGACAGCCGCCCCACCCGACGGCACCCCATGGATTTACGCGAGCGCGCGCGATTACACCGTTTCTTTTGCACCGCGGCTTTCCTCGCCGCCGGCCTTTGGTTCGCCGCTCCGGCGCGGGGGCAGATCACGATTCAGCCGATCACGACGCGGCCGTGCTTGCTGAGTGGGCCGGAGGATGTCGCCGACATCAAGGCGCGCCTGGCGGTGCATGCGCATCCGCTGGAGGCGCTTTTTCAGACTTACCTCTATGGCGGCACGGCGACGCAGATGCAGGCGGCGAGCGACGGCTTTTTCAATGGGCTGCCGGCTACTTATCTCGGGGAGAAGGGGCGGCGGCTGGTGGAGGATTTGATGCGCTTCGACATCGCGGTGGCGCTGAATTATGCGAGCGCGGCGCAGCAGCAGACGATGCTCGATCGCGCGACGGAGTATATCCAGGCGAACTTTGGCGCGACGCCGGCGAATTTCCCCGCGCTCGGGGTGAACAACGGCAATCTCTGGCTGGAGAATGTGATCGCGCTGGGCGTGGCGGCCATGGATTTTCCCAACGCCCCCGATGCGCAGGCGTGGATCACGCAATCGGTCGCCTACCTCGATTACGAGATCGGCGTCGAGTTCCTGGACGGCTACGCGCGCGAGCAGCCGCGGTATCACGCCTGGGAGCTGCTGCAGCTCTCGAACTACCTCGCCGTGCTGAAGCGCCGCTGCGGGGTGGACCGCTACGACAACCCGGTGCTGAAGCAGGCGCTCGACTGGTACGCGCGCTACGCCACGCCGCGGCTTTCCATCGCGGGCACGGAGCCGGTCACGCCGGCGTGGGGCGACTCGACGTACTCGGAGCTGGGCGGGCTCTCTGGCGCGCCGACGGAAGCGATCCAGCTCAAGAACTTCTACGTGACGGCGCTCTTCGCGCCCGCCTACCAGCAGCGCGACCCGTACTTTTCGCGGCGCCTGATGTACTGGTGGCGCCGCGGCGGCTCGCCCGATTACACGCAGCAGGACTTCGCGCTGACCAATCCGCAACTGCTCGACGCGCGGCTGCCGGACAGTCCGCAGGCCGCGCGCGGGAGCCACTACGCGCCGACGCTCGGCACGGCGATCCTGCGCGTCGGCACGGAAACCGACGACGAGATGACGGCCACTTTCATCTGCGGCAAAGGCGGCCTCTCGCACGAGAACGTGGACAACGGACACATCGACCTGTTCGCCTTTGGCGTGCCGCTCGCGCTCGACTCGGCGTCGGGGCCGTACGATCCGGACCCGACGGCGTCGACGTGGAACAACCACATCTTTGCGCATAACACGGTGCGCTTCGAAGGCCAGGAGCCGACGACCAAGGAGGTCTCCGGCGCCACGCTGAATGCGTTCGGTTCCTCGGAGATCGCGGACTACGTCTCGGGCAACACGAAGTACGGCACCACGTCCGTGCGGCGCGTCGTCTTTGTGAAGCCCGACTACCTCGTGGTGTGGGATCAATGCGTGGCGGCGAACTTCTCGGACTTCTGGCTGCACACGCCGGCGCAGACGCTGGAATGGCTGGATCACAAGGTCGTGAGCCATACGCCGTGGGGCGTCGATCTCGACGTCGATTTCCTGCTCCCGCCCGGCACGCTGCCCGCGCCGACGCTGGCGGCGGCGAACCCCACGAGCGACTACACGACGCGCAACACGATCGCGAGCCAGGTGCCGGCGCCGGCCGGTCCCGCGCTCTACACCACGCAGGGCGAGGGCCGCTTCGGCGAGTGGACGAACCCGAACGACAACGGCATCGAGCGCAATCCGTTCGGGTTCAAGCGGCAGGCGTTTTTCAGCGTGCGCGCGCCGACCGCCAACGGGCACTACCTCACGGTCTGGCATCCGCGGAAAACGGGCGTCACCCCCGCGCTCACGGCGACGCTCACGAGTTCCAGCAGCACGGGCGTCGCGCTGACCGTCGCGTTCAACGGCCGCACCGACACGATCGCCATCGACACCGCGGGCGCGACGGTGACGAAGGGCGGCGCGGGAACGGTGCAATTCGCGGAGACCTTCCCGCAGAGCGGCGTTTCCGGCGCGGCGGCCTACGTGAAGACAAGCTACGGCACGCTGACGCTCAACAACGCGCTCACCACCACGGGCCCGGTGGAAGTGACCATGGGCACGCTCGCGCTCGGCGCCGCCAATCGCATCCCGGACACCGCGCCGCTGCGCGTGCGGCTCGGCGGCACCTTCGACCTCGCCGGGTACAGCGACACGGTCGGCGACCTGTTGCTCGACGGCGGCACGCTCACCGGCGCGGGCGCGCTCAACGTGGCGAATGTCGAGATCTGGGGCGGCGCGCAGTCGGCCGCGGTCTCGGCGAGCGGCGCCTTTCACAAGAAGGGCGCGACGCCCTGGACGCTCGCCAACCTCACGTATGCCGGCGGCACGTTCATCGACGGCGGCACGCTCACGGTCAACTCGGCGCTGCCCGGCACGCGCGCCGTGCAGCTCGCCGCGGGCGCCGTGCTCAACTTGAACACCGCGCTGACGCTGCCCGTCGGCACGAGCTCGCGGTGGGACGGGAGCATCACCGGCAGCGGTTCGCTGGTGAACAACGGCACCCTGCAACTCGCCGGCACCGGCACGCTGCCGGCCACCATGTCGTTCACGAACAACGGCACGCTCGATCTCACGCTCTGGAGCGGCACGCTGCCGCCGTACCCGACCTTCGTGAACAATGGCACGATTATCGGCGACTCGATTTCGCCCACCATCGCCGCGCCGGCCGCGGGTTTCACGCCGCTCACCATCGTCACCCCGGCGGGCGGAACGACGGCCCAGTTGCCGGACTACACCACACAGGCGGTCACGGGCGACAACGTCGGCGTGACGGGCGTGACGCAATCTCCGGCGATCAACAGCCCGCAAGCTCCGGGGACCGTGCACGTGACCCTCACCGCGCACGATGCCGCGGGGAACGCCGCGAGCACGGGCTTCGACGTGACCGTGCTGCCCGGCCCGCCGTCGATCGGCACACAGCCGCAAGGCCAGAGCATCGCCGCCGGACGCAACGCGCAGTTCTCCGTCACCGCGAGCGGCTTCGGCACGCTGACTTACCAATGGCTTTTCAACGGCCTGGCGATCACCGATGGCGGCAATATCTCCGGCGCGACGACCGCGACGCTGACGATCACCGGCGCGGTGGCTGCCGATGCGGGCAGCTACACGGTGGCGGTCAGCAACGCGGGCGGCAGCGTGACGAGCAGCGCGGCCTCGCTTGGGGTCGATGCCACCGCACCGACGGGGACTGTCGTCAGCGACCCCTTCACGGATGGCAATCGCAGCAACGGCACCGGCGGCGATTTGCTGGGCGTACCGTTTTTCACGCAAAGCGGCACGGCGAGCGTCGCGAGCGATGCGGTGATCGGCACCGGCAACGCGCTCCTTTCGCCGAGCGCGAGCACCAGCAAAGTCATCGCGGAGTTCAACCCGGTGACGCTCACGAAGATCGGCGACTTCGTGCAGCTCCAGTTCGATTTTCGCTTCAGCGCGGCACCGGCGTCCATCAACGCCGGCTTGCGTTTCGGGCTGTACCAAACGTTCGGCACGCACACGACCGCCGATGCGCAACTCACGACGCGCACCGACGACGTGGGCTATGGCGCGTTCACGGATCCAGGCGGGACGACGAATTTGACGAAGGTCTACGCGGAGGGCGCGGGCGACGAAATCCTGACCGGCAGCGGCGCGACCGGGCTTTCGACCTTCGGGACCACGGGCGCCTCGTCCGCGCTCGGCACCACCAAGCACACGGCGAAGCTCGTGCTCACGCTGCAAGCCGGCGGTGTCTTGCAAGTGAGCGGGAGCATCGACGGCGTGGCCGCGACCGGAACGAAGAACCCGACGCTGCTGACGACCAGTTTCAACGAACTGGCGATCTCGAGCAACACGTCCACGGCCAACTCGTTTTACCTCGATAACCTCACGGTGACGACAAACAACGCCCCACGCATCACGATTTCTTCGCCCACGAGCGGCATCGTCTGGTCGACTCCCGCGGCGAGCCTCGCGCTGAGCGGCGCGGCTTCCGACGACGCCGCGGTCACGCAGGTCACGTGGGTGAACGATCGCGGCGGGAGCGGCACCGCCTCCGGCACGAGCGCCTGGAGCATCTCCGCCGTGCCGCTGGCGGTGGGGGTGAATGTCATCACCGTCACCGCCGGCAACGCCGCGGGCTACAGCGGGGCCGCCACCCTCACGGTCACCCGCACGCAGCCCGGCACCCTGCAATTCAGCAGCGCCGCGTCTCAGCTCAACGAAAGCGCCGGCAGCGCGACCTTCACCGTGACGCGCACGGGCGGCAGCGATGGCGCGGTGAGCGTCGCGTGGGCGACGAGCAACGGCACCGCGATGGCGGGCGTCGATTACACCGCGGGCTCCGGCACGCTCAACTGGGCCGGCGGCGACGCGTCGGCGAAGACCTTCTCCGTCCCGCTGCTCCCCGGCCCGACGACTTCGGGCGACACGGCCTTCAACGTCGCGCTCTCCGCACCCGCCAACGGGGCGACCCTCGGCACGGCCGCCACTGCCGCGCTCACGATCCATCATACGCCGACCGACCACTGGCGCTTCGCGCACTTCGGCGCAAATGCCAACGCCGCAATGGCCGGCGATCTCGCCAACCCCAGCGGGGACGGCATCGTGAACCTGCTGAAGTACGCGCTGAACCTGGACCCAGCCTCCAGCGCGCCCGCCGGACTTCCGTCGGTCACCAGCGACGGCGCCTGGTTCTATCTCACCTACACGCGCGTCCTCGCCAATACCGACGTGACCTACCACCCGGAATGGTCTGACGATTTTCAGACGTGGAGCACCACCGGCCTCACGGAAAGCATGCTGCCGGGCAGCGGTCCCACGCGGCAGATGCAGGCGAAGATTCCCGTCAGCAACGCGCCGCGGTTCATGCATCTCAAGATCACGCGCCCGTAATGGCACCGCCGACCCGCCCGTTCCGCAACCAGCGCGCGCAGCCGGGCACTGATCCAAGTGTCACTCATCCCGGCCAAGAGAACGGGCGCGCGCCTTTGCCATTCTCATGAGATGTTCGAGCCGCAGATAGTCATCCAATTCACCGGCCTCTTCCGGCAGCAGCCCCTCGCCCCTTTCCTTGCGAACCAAATGCTCCACCCGGGCCTTTGTCTCCTCGCTCGCCTGAAAGCGCAGCACCTCCTCCCGGCTGGCTCCCGCCGCCACAAACCCCACGATTTCTTCAAAGGCTTTGGTCACCCCGCCACCATGCCCTCCTTTGACCGGAATGGCAACAGGCTCCGTCGCTCCGTGTGCATCGGACTGAGGCTTGCCCGGCCCCATGCGCGGTCATAGAGTTTAGTCCAACGCGGACTGCATGCACCCCGATTACCTTCACGTCCTGCTCAACCCCATTCCGGTTTACGGTTTGGCCATGGGGCTGCTCGCGCTCTTCATCGCCTTGGGCCTGCGCAGCCGGCCGGCCCAGGTGGTGGCATTGACGGTGATCGGTCTCAGCGCCGCCGCCGCGTGGCCGGTTCTTCACTATGGAGAGAAGGCGTATGACGACGTGATGATGCTCACCGACGATCCGGGGACGAAATGGATGGATGATCATCGGAGCCGGGCGGAAAAGTCCGTCGTCGGGTTCTACATCCTGGCCGCTCTTTCCTTGGCCGCGCTGGTGGTACCCCGTCGCTGGCCGCGCGCACAAGCGCCGTTGACCGTGTCCACCTTGGTTCTTGGGGTGCTCATGCTCGGCGTCGGCGCCTGGATCGCGTACGCGGGTGGCCGCATCCGGCACGACGAGTTCCGCGGGACTTCGCCGCCACCCGCGGCGAAGGCGCAAGCGGAGTAGGGTCGGTCGGCGCGTCGGTTTGCCATTGCCGGTGCCGACGGCGCGCGGCACAACTGCCGCATGCAAACACGATCCCCCCGTCGGTTTTCCATGCTGCCGCGCCATGCGACCCTGACCGCCCTGATTTTCGCCACGTCGCACTGGGCGGCCGGCGGCGAATCGCCGGCGCCGGTGAAGATGCTCGGGTTTTCGGAGGCCCGCGCCAAGGAGCAGGCGGCGCTGGAGGGGAAGTTCGACGCGCAGCTCAAGGCCGAGGACCAGCGGGCGTGGGTGGAGCAGATGGCTTCGGCGCCGAATCACGTCGGCTCGCCGCACGACAAGGCCAACGCGGATTTCATGCTCGAACAGTTTCGCGCGTGGGGCTGGGAGACGCAGCTCGAGACCTTCGACGTGCTGTATCCCACGCCGACCAAGGTGGCGCTGGAACTGGTCGAGCCGGGCCGCTTTACGGCACGGCTCCGCGAGCCGGCGGTCGAGGGCGATCGCACCTCCGGCAAAGGCGCCGACGGGCTGCCGCCCTACAACATCTACGGCGCGGACGGCGACGTGACGGGCGAGCTCGTTTACGTGAACCAAGGGATGCCGGACGATTACAAGGAGCTCGCGCGCCACGGCGTCGACGTGAAGGGCAGGATCGTCATCGCCCGCTACGGCGGCGGCTGGCGCGGGCTGAAGCCGAAGCTCGCGTATGAGCATGGCGCGATCGGTTGCCTCATTTATTCCGATCCGCAGCAGGATGGATATGGAGCGGGCGAGGCTTACCCGAAGGGCGGCCATCGGCCCGCAGATGGCGTGCAGCGCGGCTCGGTCATGGACATGCCGATTTATCCCGGCGATCCGCTCACGCCCGGCGTCGGCGCGACGAAGGATGCGAAACGCCTGCCGCTCGCCGACGCGAAGACGGTGCTCAAGATTCCGGTGCTGCCCATTTCCCACGCCGACGCGCAGCCGCTGCTCGCGGCGCTCGGCGGACCGGTGGCACCGGCGGGCTGGCGCGGCGCGTTGCCGATCACCTATCACCTCGGGCCGGGGCCGGCGAAGGTCCACCTCACCGTGCAGTCGGAATGGAGCCTGAAGACCATCTACAACGTGATCGCGAAGCTCGCGGGCCGTGAGTTTCCCGATGAATGGGTCGTGCGCGGCAATCACCACGACGGCTGGGTGATGGGCGCGGAGGATCCGCTTTCCGGCAATGTCGCGCTGATGGCGGAGGCGAAGGCAATCGGCGCGCTCGCCAAGGAAGGCTGGCGGCCAAAGCGCACGCTCGTCTACGCGAGCTGGGACGCCGAGGAGCCCGGTCTCATCGGCTCCACGGAGTGGGCCGAGGCGCACGCGGATGAGCTGAGCCGCAAGGCGGTGATCTACGTGAACTCGGACGGCAACGGGCGCGGCTTCCTCCAGGCCGCGGGCAGCCACTCGCTGCAGACCCTCGTCAACCAGGTCGCCGCCGGCGTGAAGGACCCGGAAACCGGCGTCAGCGTCCTCGAACGCCGCCGGGCGCGGATGATGGTGGACGGCAACAAGAAGGGCGCGGAAGACGAAGCGAAGCGGCTCGCCAAGCTGGTCGCCGGCGGAGCGCAGCCGCCGCTGGCGGCGCTCGGTTCGGGTTCGGACTACACGGTGTTCCTCGACCACCTCGGCATCGCGTCGCTCAATCTCGGCTTCGGCGGGGAAAGCGAGACCGACGGCGTTTACCATTCGCTCTACGACTCCTACGATCACTACGCCCGCTTTGGCGATCCGGGTTTCGTCTACGGCGTGGTGCTCTCGAAAACGATCGGGCGCATCGTGCTGCGCACGGCCGAGGCCGACGTGCTGCCGCTGCGCTTTGGCGATTTCTCCGAGGCCGTTTTAGAATATGCCGGCGAGGTCCACAAGCTGGCCGACAACCTGCGCGAGAGCACCGAGCTGCAGCAGCGGCTGCTCGACGAAAAGCTGTACGCGCTCGCCGCCGATCCGACAAAGACCGAGGTGCCGCCGCCGCGCGAGGCGGCCGTGCCCGTGCTCAACCTGGCCCCGCTCGACAACGCGGTGCTCCGGCTCAAGAAGTCCGCCAAGGCCTGCGACGACGCGCCGAGCGGCGGCCCGCTCCCCGACGCCCGGCGCGCCGAGCTGAACGCGCTCCTCCGCGACCTCGAGCAGACCCTGGTGAGCGGGGAGGGACTTCCCCAGCGTCCATGGTTCCGCCACATGATCTACGCCCCGGGCCTCCAGACCGGCTACGGGACCAAGACCCTGCCCGGCGTCCGCGAGGCCATCGAAGACCGCCGCTGGCCCGACGCCGAGCGCTACGCGGGCGTGATCGCCGGCGTGCTCAACGCCTACTCCGACCGGATGGATAAAGTGACCGCGTTGCTGAAAGATGCGGCCTTGCAGGTGACTCCATAGCGGCCCTCCTGAAGTTTGACTTTCGGCAACATCGTTACTGCGGTGCGGCGCGGTTAGTATTACAGGATGGGCGCATGAGAACCTCCCCCCAGCGTCGTTCTGCCTCCTCGCTCGAACTCCTCGAAGCCCGCATCGCCCCGGCGATCATCGTCCTCCGCTCGGGCGCGGCGCCAAACTTCAACGTCTCGTTTACCGACGACGGGACGGGTGATGTGGACAACAACTTGACGCTGCGCTTCGCCAGCGGCTCGAACAATCTCGAGTTCAGCACCGATGGCGGCATCACCTTTAGTCCGAATCTCGGCGCGGCCAATACTACCGCGACCTTTGGGAGCATCGCCACGATCAACGTCCACCTCGGCGGCGCCGCGGACGACCAGTTCGTGTTTGCGTTGAGCAGCCTCCCGTTCTCGGTCGATCTCGGACTGGGGCCGGACACCTTGCTCGAGACGCAGTTCTCGCTCAACCTCGCGCCCAACGAGTCCGTGCTGACGAACGTGAGCGGGGCGGAGACTATCTTCATCAACGGCGACGGCAATGACACCCTCACCGTGGAGAGCGCCACGGGCGACAACCACACGCGGATTCAAAAGGCGGCGCGGGGAAACAACGACGAGCTCGTCTCCAGCGCCATGACCTCGAAGGTGGAGTTTGCCGGCCTGGCTGACTTTGTTTTCGGTCACACGAACCATAGCGGAACCAATGTCGTGACCTTCGCCACGCAGTATCTCAGCGGCGCGGCGAAATACGAGACCGCCCTCCTCGCGGGTGACACGCTGATCGTCGAAGGGGGTGACGCGACCAACGATACCTTCACGCTGTTCCGCACGCCCATCGGGGAGACCAAGGTGACGGATTCCATTTCGAACGTTTCCGTGTCGGAGATCAGCAGCGGCGGCACGGCGCGCATTGAGGTGCATGGCCTCGGGGGCGATGACCAACTCAATGTGAACGTGGGCGCCGCGATCGGCTCGAACGTGATCCCGAATCCGATCTTCTTCGACGGCGGCAGCGGGACGGACCTCACGGATGTGTTCGGCGCGCCGGCGTCCGCCGTGGATGAGTTCATCTATCAGCCGGGGCTCGTGCCGGGTGCGAGCACGCTGCGCTACGAAAACGCGGGGAACGCGCGCTTGATGGGCATCGAGTCGGCCAATGTGGAGGCCGTGGCGGATCTCGTCAACGTGACGAAGCTCACGGTCAACGGCACCGACGCGGCGGAGGCGATCACCTACAGTGCCTCGAAGATCATCAACCCCGGCGGACGGGTGGCCATCGGCGCCGCCGGCGCGCTGGAGTTCAGCAACAAGATGACGCTGACCTTGAACGGGCTCGGCGGCAGCGACGAGATCACGCTCGACAACGCGCTCGGCAGCCCGCCGCCGGGCCTCAACAGCATCGTCGTCGCGGGAGGCGACGGCCTCGATTCGCTCATCGTGCATGGCAATCCGGGCAAGAATACGATCACGTACATCCCAACCGCGGCCGACGGCGCGACGATTCAGGGCCTACCCAACGTGCCGATCACCACGACGACCATGGAGTCGGTCCTGATCCGTGGCGGCGGTGGCAACGATGCGCTCCACGTCAATGGGACGGGCGCGCCCGACTTCATCGCGTTCACACCGGGCCAGGCGATCGACGCCGGCGGCGTGCGCGTCGATTCACTGCTCCCGCTCTCCTTTGCCGAGCTCGGCGCCACCGGCACGGTCGTGATTGGCGGGTCCGGCGGAGATGTCCTCGACTATGCCGGCACGGACGCGGCCGACGTCTTCACCATCGCCAACGGCGCGATCGCCCTTGCGCAACACAATCCCGCGGGCGCCGTGCTCACGGGGACCACGCATGTCGCGGTGATCCCGCTCGCGGTGCAGAGCGTCCAGTTGCGCGGACTCGCGGGCAACGATCTGCTCCACACGGCCGGTGGGGCGGTCACTTTTGCGTTCAACTTCGACGGCGGCAGCGACCAGCCGGATCCCATCGCGAGCGGCCAGGCGTTCGGTTCGGCGACCGGCTACACCGCTGGCAGGAAGCCCGGCGCCTTCACCACCGGCGACGTGAATGCGGACGGATTTACCGATCTCGTCGTGGCCAATACCGGCGATGGCACGATCAGCGTGCTGCTCGGCAACGGCGCCGGCGGGTTCGGCGACGCCACCACCTTCTCCGCCGGCGGCAAAACGCCGAATGGCCTGATCCTGCGCGACCTCGACTCCGATGGGACACCCGATCTCGCGGTGACGATCGCCGGGAAAAAGCCGCTCGCCATCTTCCTCAACGACGGCGCCGGAAACTACGGCCTGCCGGGCCTCATCGCGATCCCCGGCGTGACCGCGCCCAAGCTCACCGCGCTGGCCGTGGGCGAGCTCGACGGGAACAACCTTCCCGAACTGGTCGCGCTCAACAGTGCCACGAAAGTCGTCGTCTTCACCAACAACGGCGCCGGCGGCTTCACCGCGAAAACGCCGGTGGCGACCGGTGGCAAAGGCGGCGTCGATCTCGTGCTCGCGGATTTCAACGGCGATGGGAATGTCGATGTCGCAACCGCCAACGCGTTGACGAGCAACGTGAGCTTCCTCGCCAATGACGGCACTGGCTTGCTCGGCGCCGCCACGCGTTACGCCACCGGCGGCGTCCGGCCCTCCGCGCTCGCCGCGGCGGATTTCGATGGCGACGGCATCCTCGATCTCGCGGTGACGCACACCACCAGCCACTTCGTCACCATCCTCTCCGGCAACGGCGGCGCCGCCGGCCCGCAGTTCAAGACCCGCGTGAAGATCGCCACCCCAGGCAGCAAATCGCCCCGCGATCTCGTGGCCGCCGATCTCGATGGCGACGGCCGCGCCGACCTCATCTTCGCCAATGGCGGAGCGAATTCCTTCAGCGTCATGCTCGGCCTCGCGGGCGGCACGTTTCGTCGCCCGATCGAGACCGTCTTCAGCGACGAAAAGGGCCAGGCCTCCGTCGCCCTCGCGCTCGCCGACTTCAACCGCGACGGGCTGCTCGATGTCGCGCTCCTCATCCCCGCCGCCGGCGACGTGGACATCGCGCTGCGGCTCGGGTCATAGCGCCAGCGCGTGGCTCCGGCCGGCGGCCGAGTATCTCCCCGAGCTTCCGTTCACCAGAGATGGCTTGGATTCGAGCCCCTCGGTGATTTCTCCACCCCTTCCATCTCGCGCTCGATTTTGGTGGAAGGGCGCGAGGGGCTGGAGGACTATTTGGCCAACCCTCCACCCCGACATCCTCATGGCCATGAAGATCAAATCCCTCCGCGACCTGTTCATCCACCAGCTTCGCGATCTTTTCTCGGCAGAGAAACAGCTCGTGAAAGCGCTGCCGAAGCTGGCGAAAGCGGCGACCAACGAAGAGCTGAAAGAGACGTTCGAAGAGCATCTGCGCAAGACCGAGGAGCACGTGGAGCGGCTGGAGCAGATCTTCGAGGCGCTGGAGATCTCCAGCCGCGGCGACCGTTGCGCGGCGATGGAGGGGCTGATCGCCGAGGCGCAGGCGATGATGAAGGAAGAGATGCCGGGCGCGGTGCTCGACGCGGCGCTCGTCGCCTGCGCCCAGCGCGTGGAGCATTACGAAATCGCCGCCTACGGCTCCGCGCGCACCTTCGCCGAAGTGCTCGACATCGACGAGGCGACGGACGTGCTCGAGGAGACGCTCGAGGATGAAAAAGAGGCGGACATCAAGCTGACCGAATTGGCGGACGAGGTGATCAACGTCGAGGCGCTGGACGCCGGCGCGGATGACGCAGCCGCGGCGGCGACGGAGGAGTAGGGGGAGTAAGAATGACGAATGACGAATGACGAATGACGAATGACGAACGGACACGTCAAATTCGTCATTCGTCATTCGTCATTCGTCATTCGTCATTCGTCATTCGTCATTCGTCATTCGTCATTCGTCATTCTTGGGGGGCCGAGGGGTCGGGTCGGCCCGGAGGGGTCAGAGCTAACTTTCGACACTCACTACGGGCAGTAAAATTCTTCGCGCAAGGGCGAAAAACAGCGTCGTTTTCGTGCGCGGAATTTCGGGGTTTTGGGCGGTTTTTGACGGCGCTTCCCTAGGTAAAATGCGAAAAATGCAAATTCATGTAGGTGTTGTGAAAAGCGGTGCCACGCTGGTGGGATGGCACTCCCACAACTCTCCGCATCGACCCAAACCAGCACTGAAACACCCGCGCCGCAGCCGCCTTTGCATCTGCTGCCGAAACCGGGGCGGCCGAGCCTGTTCAGCCCGGAACGGACGGCGGCGATTTGCACGATCATTGAGCACGAGGGCATTTCCGATTCCGGCGCGGGGGCGTTGGCCGGCGTGACGGCGAGCACGCTGGCGCGGTGGAAGCTGGAGCACGAGGGCTTCGCGCTGGAGTTGGAGCGGGCGCGGGCGCTCTTCGAGCGGGCGCAGGTCCGGGCGATCCGCGAGGCGCGCAAGCGGGATGGGACGCCCGACTGGCGCGCGACGGCCTGGTTGCTGAAGAATTCGTCGCCGGAGGGGTACGGGCCGCTTTCGCGGAGGCGGAAACTGAAGCCGGAAGGCGTTCACACGGACGCGCGGATCGTGGGAAACTGCCAGAGCGAGGGCGGAGAGGAGCAGGAGCACGAGCACGAGCACGAGCACGAGGTGCAGAGTGAAAATTGCGCAATCCTTCCCGAAACTCCGCGCGAGCAGGATGGAGGGAATGCAGCGCATGGCCCTGGCGAAGCGGAGGGGCGCGCCACGAACGCGGCGCCGGCGGCGCAAAACCATGCAAATCTTCCCGAAACTCCCGGCGACGGTGCTCGCGAGCAGGCGTCGACGGGGCCGCGACTCAGCCGCCGCGAGCGGCGAGCGGAAGAGCGCCGGGTGGCGAAGGCGAGGCGTGTCGCGTGAGCAAATTTCGCCAATTCCCATCGAAAAATCATGCAAATCCGTTCGGAAAGTCCCGAAAGTCGCTGCGGGCTGCCACCCAAACTCTTGAACAGCGTTTCCTCTCTGAAGGCGATTCGGATCATCCCGAAATTCGCCGTGTTCCATCCGGCCGGGGCCGCTCCGCCCCCGTCTTGCGCGACTCCCGCCCCGTTCCAAATGAGGCGCTGCCCACCCTCAGCCGTAACTATTCAGTTGGCACGCGGCGTCGACGTGGCACGGGCATCCTGCCCGTGGGGCCGGCGGGCGTCCCGCCCGTCGAAACGGATCACCGTTTAATGAATGCGACACTCAGCGGGCAGGA
>DASYIS010000091.1:0-36860 GCA_035997375.1 Chthoniobacteraceae bacterium | reverse complement strand
TCGACGGGCTCGGTGGGCATGCTCATGGTCCATCCTCGCCCCGGTGCGCGAGGGAAGCGAGGGAATCGTGACCGCGCGGCGTGGCTGACTTCGCCCACGGCTGAACGCGAATCCACCCTTATCATCTTCATCCCCGACTCTCACAGCGGCGTCGCCGGACCGAGCCCACAAAAAATGGCGCCCTCTCGCGAGGGCGCCTTTGATGATTCCGCGGCGGTCGCGGCTTACTGGAAGTCCGCTTCGTCGAACGTCTCCTCCGCGCGGCTGACGGCCGCGCCCTCGCCGAGGCTGATGCTGGAGGTGACGCCGTTGCCGTTCCGGTCCTGGCGGATGTGGATGTCCGCCAGCTTCTTGCGGATCGGCTCGGGGACGGCGGCGCGCTCTTCGTCGGTGTTCACCGGGCCGGTGAAGATGACCTTGCCTTCCGGGTCGCGCGCGGTGAGGACGCGTTTGCCGTCTTCGGTCGCGACTTCGATTTCGCCGCTCGCGTCCTTCAGGCGGAGGTGCGCCTGGGCGCCGTTGATCGTGGTGCTGCCGGCCTGCGTCTCGACGCGGATTTCCGCGCCGCCGGAGGGCTTGGCCTCCCGGAGCAGACGCTCGGGATCGACCGCCGCGCCGGGCCGGCCAAAGCCCTCGCGCGGGCCGCGGCCATCGGGCGTCTTCTGCTGGAAGTCCCGCATCTTCTCCTGCATCTCCTTGGCGCGCTCGGGGTTCTTGCGCAGCTGCTCCTGGAATTCCCGCATCCGGTCACCGAGCTCCTTCAGATGCTCCGGCCCGCGCGCGTCGAGGCCGGGCGAGCGCCCGGGGAGGCCGCCGAAGCCGTGGTGCTCGGGGCCGCCGACCGTCACCTCGTGTTCGCCGAGCGTCGCCGTGATCTTCTGCTCCTGCGCCTTGCGGAGCACGGTGAGCGTCACTTCCTTGCCGGTGCCAATCCCCTTCACCAGCGTGGCGAGCTGTCCCTGATCGACGATCTGCTGGTCGTTGAGGAGCTTGATCACATCGTATTTCTGGATGCCCGCCTTCGCGGCCGGGCTCTCCGGCGCGACCGCCTGGACGACGAGGCCGTAGCCTTCCGAAAGCCCGAGCTGCGCCGTCAGGACCGGAGGCAAGGGGGCGGCGACGATGCCGAGAAACGCGCGCTTCTCTTTGCGCACCTCGGGCGCGCCTTCCGGCCCGCCGTCCCGAGGACCGCGGTGGAACTCGCCGGGCGAGCCGCCCTCGCGGGGACCGCCGGGAAAGCCCAGCGGCGGGCCGCTGCGACCAGGCCCGGGATTCGGACCCGCGCCGTCGCGCGGGCCGCCGGGGCCCGCGCCCTCGTGCGGGCCGCGCGGGCCGCCGCCTTCGCGCGGTCCCCCGGGGTTTGCGCCATCGCGCGGGCTCTCGACCCGCGGTCCACCGGGGCCGCCTTCGCGGGGGCCCGGTCCACCGGGGAAGCCGCCTTCGCGACCGCCGGGACGGAAGCCCTCGCCGCGCGGGCCGTCGGGCCGGCCGCCGTCGCGCGGGCCGCCGGGCTTCGGGGCCTCGCCGTCGCGCGGACGGTCCGGCGGCGGAGCGCCGTCGCGGGCGCCGGGGGGTGTCGGAGGAGCGCCGGCGGGCGGCGCTTCCTGCTGGGCGGCCGCGCCCGTGACGAGAAGTGCCGAGATCGCGGCAAGGAGGATGACTGGCTTGGTTTTCATAAGAGAGCAGGGGCCGGAGACCGGCGGGTTGGTTTATTGGTAAGCGACAGGAACGAGCACGAAGTCTTCGCGCGGCACTTCCACCTCGACCACCGCGCCGGTGGTCGGATTCGTCCAGCTATGCCGCTCGACCGACGAGGTGCGGACGACCTGCGAAGCGCCCGCGTCGTCATCGTAAAAAATCTCCGAGGTCTCGGTGGCGACGACTTCGCGGGCGGACTCCAGCGGCTCGAAATACGCGAGTTCCATCGTTTCGACGGGAGCGCCGGATTTGCCGGGAGAGACGCCGCGGCCCAGCCACGAGGGCGGCGCCGTGAGCATGGCCAGCGCCGCGACGGCCGCGCCGCCCAAGGCCCAGGCGAGCCCCCCGAGGAAAAAACGGGAGCGCTTCTCCGGCCGCACGATGATCCCCGCGGCGGGGCGGACGACGACCGAGCGCGGCGCGCCGGTGAGCTCGCGGGCGATCTCCAGTTCCAGCGTGGGAGAGGGGGACGCGGGGCGCAGGGCGCGCAGTTCGTCTTCGAATTCAGACTCGTTCATATTCGTGGGGCTTGAGGTGTTTGCGCAGCGCCTGCATGGCGTAGCGATAGCGCGACGCGACGGTGTTGATCGACTCGCCGACGGTCTCGGCGATCTGGGCAAAAGTGAGCTCTCCCCAGATCCGCAGGACGAGCGTCTCGCGCTGCTGCGGCGGGATGCACTCGAGCGCCGCCTGCACCATCTGCGAAGTCTCCGCCTGGTCGGGATCGTGCGTGAAGACCTGCGCGCCGATCGTCTCCTCGATATGAAACGCGTCCTCGCGCCGCACCCGGCGATCGTGCGAGCGCAGGTGGTCGAGCGCGATCGTCCGCACCGCCGCGTAGAGCAGCGGGTAGTGCGCCGGCTGCGCGTCCGGCTGCTTACGCCAGAAGCGGACGAACGCGGTCTGCACCACGTCCTCGGCGTCCGCCCGGTTCGGCACCCACTGGCGCGCGAAGAGCAGGAGCTTGGGCGCGAGCTCGGCGTAGCAGACGCGCCAGGGGTCGGGAGAAGTGCCGTTATCGCTCATCGGGGTTCATGGAGTAAACGGCGCGGGCGGGGTGGTTTGTGTGGGAAAACGCATGTTCTTGGTTCCTGGTTCTTGGTTCTTCGTCCTTGGAGGCGGCGCGCAGGGGGCCGCGCTTCGCACTTTCACCCGTGATGTCACCAGCGTAAGGTATACGCAACCCGCCGCTGATTCACGTTCTGCCCAGCGGTCCGAATTTCCATTCATCCGCCGTCGCCATGAAAGATCATCGCCTCATCGACGAGCGCAGCCTCGCGTTCGATCGCAAGATCGTGGAGAAACTGCGCGCCGATCCTTCGCTGATCGCGAAAGCGCACTCCAACATCGAGCGATGGCTGCCGACGAGTTCGCCGGGGGTGAGGCTGACCCTTCGGGAATGGCAGGATGTCCTGAAAGCGCCGTTCGATGAGTTGATGGCCTTTCTCGAATCCTCCGACGAGCGTGCGACTCGTTTGCGCCAATCGAGCCCCTTCTGCGGCATCCTCACGGAAGAGGAGCGACTGGCGATCATCGGTGAATTTCACGCGCGTGAATCGGCAGCAGCTTGAGCACATCCTCCGCGCGGCCGCCGGCAACGCCGACGCGCTCGACTTTGTCGTAGTGGGCAGCCAAGCCATCCTCGGCACCTTCCCGGACGCTCCCGCGGAACTATGCATTTCCATGGAGGCCGACCTCTTCCCGCGAGACAAGCCCGAGGACGCCATTCTCATCGATGGCGGAATCGGTGAACGGTCAATGTTTCATCAGACCTTCGGCTACTACGGCCATGGCGTCGGCGAAGATACCGCCATCCTTCCCGCCGGCTGGCGCGAGCGCCTGATTCCTCTCCGCAACGAGAACACGCGCGGCGCGACCGGTTGGTGCCTGGAGGTCCACGATCTCGCCGTCAGCAAACTCGTCGCCGGAAGGGAGAAGGACGTGGATTACCTACAAGCCTTGTTTCGACACGGCTTGGCGACGCCGGAACTCGTCCGCGAGCGGCTGGCGATGACCGCACTGGTCTCTTCCGAGGCGCGTTCACTCTGCCTCGCACGGCTTGATCGGGTACTCGCTACCTGTAATTAATTCGGAAAATAGACACGGTGCGCCGATGACAACGAAAGTCAGTTGCGATCAGGGGGGCTTCTTCAGTCGTCGCCGCTTGGCGCTGAGGCTGGTCTGCGTGATGGTCGTTTGGTGGGTCGGAATGCCGGCCGCGAATCTCCAAGCCGCCGAGCAGACGAGCCGACCGATGTATTCGGCAGAGCTCTCACGCGGTTACGTGGAGGATAAGCGCTACGAAGACGCCCTGCGTGTTTTGATGGAGCCGGACGCCTATGGGAGTCCGGGGATGGATGGCCGGAAAGCGCGCCTGTTTCTGGCGCGCCAGATGCAGGACCGCTACCGGCACGCGGCGGCGCTCGCGAAATGCAGGGAGGTGCTCGCCATGACGCCCTCGCCCGCGGAAGCACGCGATGCGCAGGCGCTTTCCACGGATGCGCTCATCGCGCTCGGCCGGCTGAAGGACGCCGAGGCGCTCCTGACCCAACTGCGGACGGACGAGACCACCGATGACAGACTCGGATCCTCCGCGTGGCGCCTGGGCGTCGGCGCGCTGATCGCCCACGACGTGCCGCGCGCTTCCCGATGGCTCGCCTGGGTCGCGGAACCCGGGTCGGGGCATCCGAAGAAAAGCGCGGCGGTGGACCTGCTGCGCTGGATGGCGGAGGAGCGCGCAGCGGCCGGTGGCGGCTTTTGGTCGCCCGCATTTCTACTGAAGCTGGGCGACCTCCTGGTTTCCCAAAACGAATACGAACTCGGCGAAAAGGCCTACGCCGCGATCGCCAAACACTGGCGAGATTGGCGGGCGGACGTGGTTCTCTCGAAGCGTGCGTTCAACCAGCTCAGCATCTCCACGGAGGAAAGTGCGGCGTTCGCGACGCAACTCCTCAAGCAACTGGCGGAGTCGCATGCCGACAGCCCGCTCGTCCCGCCGGCATTGATTCGGCTACACTTCCTCTACTACAACTACAACCGCGATTTCGAGCTCGCGCGGCAAAGCTTGCAGAAAGTCGTGAAGCGCTATCCCGCCTCGCCGGAAGCGGAGGACGCGCTCTTCTATTTGGCCGCGGAACAGAAACGGCTCGGCCACCGCGAGGCGGCGATCGCGCTCTTCGTCCAAGTGCTGACCGACTACCCGGCCTCCAGGTGGGCCTCCGGAGCCCGGGTGAATGTCGACCGGCTGACGGGGAAGCGGAGCGACTGAGGGGAGATCCTGGGTTGGAGCTCCGCCTTTCGGCGGCGGGAACGCCGCCAACACGACACGCCCTGCGCAGGGAAATGCGGAGTCCTCGCCGCCTGAAGGCGGAACTGCGAACTCGGATCGCGCGCCGCGCGTGAGCGAAACCCGCGGAGACAGTTCGCGCCCAAGCTCCGCGGATGCCAGACTCCGCGAATGCCGACCGATCCATCGACCGCTTCCCTTACTCGCTACGCCGAAGAGCATCTCGCGGAGACGCTCGAGTTCTTGCGCGGGATGGTGGCGATCAACAGCTTCACGGAAAATCCCGCCGGCATCGATCGCCTCGCCGAATTCACCGCCGCGCATTTCGCACCTCTCGGATTCACGGCGACGCAGGTGAAAGCCGCGGATCCGAACCATGGCAGCCATCTGGTGCTCCAGCGCTTGGCGGCGGCCGGCGCGCCGACGATCGCGCTTGTTTCGCATCTCGATACCGTCTTCACGGAGGAGGAGGAGCGGCGAAATGATTTTCATTGGCGCGTGGAGGGCACGCGCATTCACGGCCCCGGTACGAATGACATCAAAGGCGGAACCGCCCTGCTCCATCTCATGCTCGCTGCTCTTCAACACCAAGCCCCCTCCGCGTTCGCGCAGACGAACTGGGTCGTGCTGCTGAATGCGTGCGAGGAAGTCATCTCCGCCGACTTCGGCCGGGTGGCCCGCGCGCAGGTGCCCGCCGACGCCCGTGCCTGCCTCGTCTTCGAGGCGGATGGCGGCGACGGCGACGACTTCACGCTCGTGACCGCGCGGAAGGGACGCGCCACCTTTCGCGTCACCGTCGCCGGCCGCGGCGCGCACGCCGGCGGCTCGCATCGGCGCGGGGCGAATGCGATCGTGCAACTCGCACACGTCGTCGCGGACCTGGCACAACTCACCGACTACGCAGCGGGCCTTACCGTCAACGTCGGCGCGATCGAGGGCGGCACGGTGACGAACCGCGTGCCGCACTTTGCCATGGCGGAACTCGAGATGCGCGCCTTCGACGGCACGGTGTACGCGCGGGCGAAACAGCACATCCTCGCCTGGAATCGCGACGGCGCAGTCGGCAGCCAGGGCGCGGACCCTTTCCAGTGTCGCGTGAGCGTCGAGGTGATCGACGAGACCGTCCCGTGGCCGCGCAATCCCGCGACCGATCGCCTCTTCGCGCTCTGGCGGCAGACCGGCGCCGACCTCCAAATGAACGTGCGCAGCCAGGAGCGCGGCGGGCTCAGCGACGGCAATGTCCTGTGGGACGCCTTCCCGACGCTCGATGGACTCGGCCCGCGCGGCGAGTGCTCCCATTGCTCCGAAAGAAACCCCGTCGAGGGGAAGGAGCAGGAGTGGGTCGACGTCGCCTCGTTCGTGCCGAAAGCCGTCCTCAACGCGACCGCGCTGCTGCGCTTGCTTAACCCCTCTTCTTAAACTAAACTCCGTGTCCCCCGCCGGAATCTAACAAAACATGGATGACCTGACGATCCGCTGCGGGCTCGAACTTTGGTACGATGCCGTCCAACCGACACCGATGGTGTTGCTCATCCAGCCGCGGCTGGAAAAAGGGCAGCACACCCAGTGCGAGCAACTCACCTTTACCCCGAATGTCGACATCGAGCACTTCGAGGACGAGCATCACAATCACGTCCGCCGCTTCGACATTCCCGCCGGCCGGCTGACGATCCGTCACGACGCCTTCATCACCGTCCCCGCGAAATGGGAGTCGCAGGACTGGGGCGATCTGCCGGTGCCGATCAGCGAGCTGCCGCCGGAGCTGCTCCGCTACACCCTGCCGAGCCGCTACTGCGATTCGGACAAGCTGATGGATTTCGCGTTCCAGCAGTTCGGGCAAGTCCCGCACGGCCTGCAACGCGTCCAGGCGATCTGCGACTGGGTGCATCAAAATATCGAATATCGCTACGGCTCCGGCGATCCGCACTACTCGGCGAGCGACACCCTGAGGAATCGCTACGGCATCTGCCGCGACTTCGCGCACCTCGGGATTGCGCTCTGCCGGTGCTTCAATCTCCCCGCGCGCTACGTCACCGGCCACCTGCCGGACGTCGCCTTCCAGGACCCGGGGTCGGCGATGGATTTCCACGCGTATTTTCAAGTCTACGCCGGCGGGAAATGGACGACCTTCGACGCGCGGTTCAACACGCCGCGCATGGGCCGGATCCACATCGCGTGCGGCTTCGACGCGGTTGAGTGCGCCTTTTCGACCATCTACGGCGCCGCCGCGCTCACCGGGTTCAACGTCTGGGCGTATCAGGTCGACCCCGCGCACGTGCGGCTCGGGGATCCGGTGGATTTGAGCAAGCGACTGGATGGGACGCCGGAGCTGCGGTTCGCGATGCGATAGGGCAGGCAAGCGAACGGCACGAATCCTCCGTGGCGAGGAATCCGGCGAGATCGAACTTTCCCTTTTCATCGGCGATGAGCGGGGAGGAATCGAGAATCAATCCCATGGGGAAAGCGGCTCTGGCAGCTCAGCCCGTACTTCCCGTAGATCCGCAGCGAAGGCCTCCGCATCGCCATCGGCCAACCGGGGGCGCGGGCGGGTGGCCATCCGGGCGGCGATCTCTTTGCCTGTTCTCGCCACTCCGGCTGCGGGCACGACGCGGGCAACGGGTTGGCCGTTTTCGATCAAAGTCGTTGCCTCGTGGCCGTAGTGGGCGCGGTTGACGACATCCACGAGGTTCCTCGCCGCTTCCGTAACAGTGAGAGTGGCTTCCATGTTTCAACTCTACGTTTTCACAGCCGCATGACAAGCCCCGGGGGAACTCGATTCGATGGGCGTTTATCCTCACGAAATTCTCTGCTCGCCCGACGAAATTGTGAATAACTCCACTCCCGGTGGTATGGCGAAATCCGTCCAACCACATCATATTGTGCTTTACTCCCCAGCGGCCACCACCGAAGCTGGCCTCGCTCGACTCACCTGATCCATCTCGCATGTACCTCCAGTCGCTCGAAATCATCGGTTTCAAGTCCTTCGCGCCGAAGACCGTCCTCAACTTCCACCGGGGCGTCACCTGCGTCGTCGGGCCGAATGGCTGCGGCAAATCCAACGTGCTCGACGCCATCATCTGGGTGCTCGGCGAGCAGTCGGCGAAGGCGTTGCGCGGCGGGGAAATGACCGACGTTATCTTCTCCGGCACCGATTCGCGGCCGGCGCTCGGCATGGCCGAGGTCTCGATGACCTTCGCCGAGTGCGAGAAGGAGCTGGGGCTCGACTGGCATGAGGTGACCATCACGCGCCGCGTCTTCCGCGAGGGCGGCTCGGAGTATCTGCTCAACCGCACCCCCTGCCGGCTGCGCGACATCCAGAGCCTCTTCATGGATACCGGGATCGGCCGGACAGCCTACTCGATCATGCAGCAGGGGCGAATCGACGCCATCCTTTCGTCGAAAGCGGAGGACCGGCGGGCGATTTTCGAAGAGGCCGCAGGGATCACGCGCTTCAAGAGCCAAAAGAAAGAGGCGCTCCGCAAGCTGGAGGCGACCGAGGCCAACCTGCTCCGGCTGGACGACATCGTCAAAGAGGTGAAGCGGCAGATCGGCTCGCTCCAGCGGCAGGCCGGCAAGGCGCGCCGCTACCAGGCGCTCGTCTCCGAGCTGAAGGTGCTGGAGACCCACAACGCCAAGCGCCAGTGGGATGTCTACGACCAGAAAGGGACGGAAATGGCGGTCGAGCTGGCCTCGCTCATCGAGCAGCAGGAGCTTTCCGAGACCGAGATCGAGCGACAGGAAAACGAAGTCGCCATCCAGCGCGCGGCGTTGCAGGAGATCGAGGGGCGCATGGAGCAGGCGCGCAAAGTGGCGAACGACATCCGCGCGCGCATCGGCAACCACGAGAGCCGCATCGTCTTCAACCAGGAGAAGGCGAGCGAGTTCAGCGGGCTGGTCGAGCGCTACCGGGCCGATGTCGCGGGCGGGGAAGAGAAGCTCCGCGTCGCCGAGACGCAACTCCACGAGACCGACGCCGAGCTCGAGCAAATCACCACCCTGCTCGCGAGCGAGTTGCGCCACATGGAGGAGAAGCAGGCCGCCGTCGCCTCGTGCGCCGGGCAGCGGGCCGAGGCGGATCGCGCGCTGACCACGATCGCCGCCGAGGGGCAGCGGCTGGAGCAACAGCTCGCCACCTTGCGCGGGCAGATTTCCAGCGTCTCGCAGCAGCGCGAAGGCGCCGAGGCGCGGCTCGCGATCCTCTCCGGCGAGCTCGACGTGCTCGGCTCCTCGACCGAAACCGCGCGCGCGCAGAAGGAGCAGACGGAGAGCGAAATCCTCCGCACGCAGAACGAGCTGGAGAGCGCCAACTCACAAGTCGCGGCCGCCGAAAGCGCGCTCCGCGAAACGCAGAGCCGGCTGGCCGCGCTCGACCAGGAGGTGCGCAACGTGCAGCGCGCGCTTTCCGACAAGGAATCGAAGCTCGAAGTGGTGCGCGCGCTCGTGGCGAGCGGCGAGGGCTTCTCGCAAGGGACGCAAGCCGTGCTCAAGGGGCTCGACAACCCGGAGTTCTTCAAGCCGGCGATCCAGGGGGCGCTCGCGCAATTCATCGATGTCGAGCCGCAGTTCGTCGCGGCGGTCGAGGCCTGCCTCGGCGCGAACATGGAGACGGTGGTGATGAAGGATACGATGATCGCCGAGGCCGTCGTGAAGGCGCTCACCCTGGGCAAGCTCGGCAAGGCGTCGCTCGCCATCACCGAGATGGATCGCGCCTTCTCGCACGTCGAGAGCTCCGCCATGCAGCTCCCGGAGGGGGCGATCGATTGGCTGATCAACAAGGTCACCGCGAAGCCCGAGGTGCATCGCCTCATCGAGCGCCTGATCAATCACACCGTGCTCGTCGCCGACGTGGAAACGGCGCTCCGCATTTTCCCGCAGCACGGCTCGGCGATCGTCACGCTGACCGGCGAGATTCTCAGCGGCAACGGCATCCTCCACGGCGGCGCGACGAAGGACGCCGCGCATTCGCTGCTCGAACGCAAGAACGAGGTCGGGACGCTGGAGCGCGAAGCCGAGGCGATCCGCGGACAACTCGCCGGCCTGACCGAACGCCGCACCGCCGGCGCGGCGGAGATCGAGTCGATCCAGGAGCGACTGGAGAATTTGCGCGAAGAAAAGCAGAGCGCCACCACGCTCCTCTCCACGCTCCGCGGGCAGCTCGCGAACAGCGAGCGCGACCTGCGCGAGGCGGAAAAGAAAGTGCAGAGCTTCGAGTGGGAGCGCGGCACGATCGAGGTGCGCTTTCGCGAGGCCGAGGACAAAGGGAACGCGCTCGAATCGCAAGTCCAGGCGAGCCTCAGCCGCATCGAGGAACTCCACGCCCAGCGGACCGAAGCGCAGGGCGAGCTGGAGAGCCTGCGCGCCCGCGAAGCAGAAGCCGCGAGTGAGCTGAACGAGCTCAAGATCAAGGTCGCGACCGAGCGCCAGCGCCACACTTCACTGCACCACCAACGCCAGCCCATGGAGGCGCGCCTCCTGGAGCTCCACGAGCTCCTGGAGCAGCGCCGCGTCGACATCGACACCTACGACCAGCGCATCGCCTCCACCCTCGCGGAGACCACCGAGATCGAATCCAATCTCGTCGGTCTTCGCGAGCGGCAGGCAGTGGCCGACCTCGAAGTCGCGCGCCAGATCGACGAACGCGCCGGCATCGCCGCCGCTGCGGAGGAGAGCGCCAACGAGCTCCGCACGCTGCGCCATCGCCTTTCCACCTGCCACGAACAGCGGAGCAAGCTCGAGATCCGGAAGAGCCAGCTCGAGATGCGCGTCACCGCCCTCACCGAGCACATCCAGAAGCGCTACAGCCTCGACCTCTCGACCTTCGAACGCGACCTCTACGCGCTGAAAGTGACCGTGCGCGACGCGCTGAAACGCAGCCGCTCCAGCGGAGATGGGAATGAGGCGAATGATGGGAAGAATGCGAGCGATGACTCCCATTCCTCCTCTACTTCCCATCCTTCCCAGCCCGCCCCCGACGAATCCCTCGACGAGCTCAACTGGGACCAGATCGACGCCATGGTCCGCGAGCTCGACCAGCGGATCGACAGCATGGGTCCGGTCAACGTCGACGCCATCCAGGAGTACGACGAGCTCGAGGAGCGCCACGCTTTTCTCGAGAAGCAAAACAACGATCTCATCAACGCCAAGCAGGAGCTGCTCGACACCATCACGAAGATCAACCAGACGACGAGCGCGCTCTTCGCGGAGACGTTCGAGAAGATCCGCGTCAACTTCCAGGAGATGTTCGGCGAGCTCTTTGGCGGCGGCAAAGCGAACCTGCTGATGACCGACGCGAGCGATCCGCTGGAGAGCGGCATCGAGATCGTCGCCAAGCCGCCCGGGAAACAGCTCACCAACATCTCGCTGCTCAGCGGCGGCGAGCGCACCATGACCGCGGTCGCGTTGCTCTTCTCGATCTACATGGTCAAGCCGAGCCCGTTCTGCGTGCTCGATGAAATGGACGCGCCGCTCGACGAGTCGAACATCTCGCGCTTCATCAAAATCCTCGACCGCTTCGTCGGCCAGAGCCAGTTCGTCGTCATCTCGCACCACAAGCGCACGATTGCCCGCGCCGACGCGCTCTACGGCGTGACGATGGAAGAACATGGCGTCTCCAAACTCGTCGGGGTGAAGTTCGCCAAGCGCGACGAGTCGCACGAGGGCCGCGACATCAACGGCGAAGACAACCCCAGCGTCGTCCCGAGCGTCGCGGAGACCTTCGGCAAGAGCGGCTCACTGCACAGCGAAGCGATGGCGGCGGGATAGACATCCACGGCGCGCCGGCGCCGGCTGTGGTACTGTGGTTCCAATGAGACGCGCGCTCCTGTTCGTGAACGACGAGGCGAGCCAGGCGGAGCGGCGCACCGATGAGATCGTCGCGGCGCTCACCGCCGGCGGCCTGCAGGTCGAGTGCGTCGAGGTGCCGTGCGACGACTACGCGGGCCGACTGCGCGCGCGCCTCGGCGACGCGGATTTGCTGGTCGTGGCGGGCGGCGACGGCACGGTCCGGTGCGCGGCCGAGGCGATCATGCAGGTCGCCGACGGCCGGCTGCCGTTGGGCATCGTACCGCTCGGCACGGCCAACAACGTGGCGCGGAGCCTGGGGCTGCCGCTCACCATCCCGGCGGCGTGCCGCGCCATCGCAGACGGCCGGACCGTCCCGATGGATCTCGGCCGCGTGAACGGCCGGCTCTTTGTGAGCGTGGTCGGGATCGGCTTCAGCACGCATGTTCACGAGCACGTTCCGGCGGCGCAGAAGAAGCGCTGGGGCTCGCTCTCGTATGCGTTTCAAGCGGGCAAGCTGCTCTTCCACCGGCCGCCGGTTTTCCGCGCCGAGATTCGCTCCGACGCGGGAACGCAGCGGGTGAAGGCCTTGCAGATCACCGTCTGCAACGGGCGCTACTACGGCGCGCATCTGCAGATTCACCCCGAAGCTTCGCTTTCGGACGGCTGGCTCGATCTCTCCGTCGTGGAGAGCAAGAACTGGATCCGCGGCGTGTTCAAAACGCTGCTCCCGCTGCCGCCGGGCCACGTCTCACCGGGCCTGCGGCTCATGAGAGCGCGCCGCTTCGAAATCGTCTGCCGTCCCGTGATGAAGCTCGATGTGGAAGGCGCGATCGACCTGAGCACCCCCGCGCGGTTCGATCTCCTGCCAAGCGCGTTGCAGGTGTTCGCGCCGTAGTCGTAATCTTGCTCTTGCTCTTGCTCTTGCTCCTGCTCTGGCCGGCGATCGCCTTCCGACGCTTGCGGGACGCAATCCTTCGAGCAGGAGCAGGAGCAGGAGCAGGAGTAAGAATCAATCGACGCCTACGCGCGCGCCTCCCCGATCTTCGCGAACCCGGTGGCGGGCTCGTGCAGATACTCTTTCGTTTCCTTGACCAGGAAGCGCCGGACATGGCGGTCCCACTCGAGCAATTCCACGGTGACGCGCGGCGGATCGATGCGCAGGATGTTGAAGGAATTCGGGGTGCCGCGCAGCCGCGTCGAGGTCGCGGTGCCCGCCTGCACGACCAGCGCGGAATAGCCGCCAAGCGAATAGCGATACGCCGTGCCACCGGTGTAGGCCTTATGAAAATGGCCGGCCAGCAGCACGCTCGCGCCGGCGGCGGCGAGGCGCTCCAGGGCCATCTTCGCGCGGCCGACGAGGTGCCGCTTGCCCATGGTCTCCGCGAGGTCGAAGGGATGATGGGTGACGACGATCTTGATCACGGACGGGTCGATCGTCCGCAGCCACGCCGCGGCTTCATCGGCCTGCTCCCGGCCGATGCGCCCGTTCTTCTGCGTAAACGAGCGCGCGGTGTTGATCCCGATGACCGCGACTTCTTCGTCCAGCAGCGTCGGCATGAAGTCCTGGGTGATATGGCGGCGGTACCCTTTCAGCGGCGCGAAGAAACGCGCGTAGACGTTCCAGAGCGGCACGTCGTGATTTCCCGGCACGACGAGTTGCCGGCCGGGCAGTGTGTCGAGGAACGTTCGCGCATCGCGAAACTGGCGGTCCCGCGCGCGTTGCGTGAGGTCCCCGGAGATGACCGTGATGTCAGGGCGCAACTCGGCGAGGTGCTCCTGCACGACCGCCGCGAGATGCAGGTCGATCGCGCCGAAATGAATGTCGGACAAGTGGGCGAGGATGCGCATGGCTGTTCACTCTGCGATTCCCCCGCCGAGTTGCGAAACCATTTCGGCCAGCGTCTTCGCCAGCGCCGCGCGCGCCGGCGCGAGGCCCCGCACAAACCGAGCGAACGGGGCAATGCGCCTCGGGCGCCGCGCGAGAAACCCCAGCAGCGCGAGGACGCGCGGGCGCTGTCGCTCGAGATCGAACCAACACTCCATCGGCACCGGCACCGCGTCTTCCATGCGATCGCTGATCGCGCGCACGCCGATCACGGGGATGCCGGCCGGCTCGAAAACTTCCGCCACGACCGCCGTCTCCATGTCGACCGCGAGCGCGCCGTTTTCCTCGCCGAGGCGCCGCTTTTCCTCGACGGATTCCGCCACGCTCGCGGCGGTGAAAATCCGGCCCGCGCGGGTGTTGGAGGGGCGCTCCAGTTGCGCGCCGCGAGCATCGATGATGATCTCGCCGAGCGGCATGCCCGCGACCAGCGCACCTCCGTAGCCCGCACAAATCACCAACCCGGGCTTCGCTACCGCCAGCAAGCGCGCCGCTTCGCGCCCCGCCCGCTCGCGTCCGACGCCGATGTGCCAAACAACCACCGGCACTTCCGCGAGCGTCCCCCGAATCATCGAGCCAACGCCGTTTCCGACGCGCTCTGTCGCGTGCACCATGCGCAAGAAATCGCGGCTCTCGTCCGGTAAAGAGAAGGTGATCGCGATCATATCGTTCGTAGTTCCGCCTTCAGGCGGTCAGGCGCTCGCCTTCCTGAAAGAGGTCGCGAAACGCTTGGCGAATGGATCATCGGACCGCCTAAAGGCGGAACTACGAACGACAAGCTCATCGTGCCGTCCCCATCGCGGTCGCCATGCGGCGCACGATCCCATCCCGCGCCGTGGCCAGCGGCTGCCAGCTCGCCGCCGGCCGCGCGGCTGCGGATTGCTCCATCGCAAGGCAGAGCCATTCCACCTCGACCGGCTCCTTGGCCTGGCCGGCGGCCTTGAGGAACGCGGCGCTCTGCGACTCGGGGACGGGACCGGCCTCAGCCCGCAACTTGGCGAGCATCACGGCGAGCTTTTTCTCGCCCTCGTAGATGCTTTTCAAAATGCCGATGCCCTGCAAATCCGTGTAGGCCACGCGCCGCTTCGTCGCGTTCGCGAAGATGCGCTCGAAGAGCCGCACGCGGCTGTAGAGTTCGAGCATGCGCGGCACAGCGTCGGCATCGCCGAGCCGGTAAAGCGCGGTCGCGCATTCGACGATCGTGCTCCCTTCCTTCCGCGCGAAAACCCCGGGCGCGGGCTCGTCGTCGGTCGCCTGCGCACCGCACGCGCGCTCGGCCCGGGTGAGCAATTCGCGTATCAATGGAATCGCTTTTGGATTGCCCAGCCGGCCGAGCCCCTCGATCGCCGCATCCTTCGTTGGCTCCTTCTGCACCGCCTCCATCAGCACGTCGTACCCCGCCGGATCGCGCGAGGCGCCGAGGAGAATCAAGCCCGCCTGGCGCCCCTGGAGATCGGGGCTGAACTTTTCCAGCGACTCGCGCAGCTTGCCGCCCCACTCGACTTTCGCAAACGGCAGCAGCGCCGCGTACACCGACGCCAGGTCGACCTTGCCGCCGCCCTCGGGCCGCAAGACATGCGCGAACAGCGCCTCGGCCATCGCCGGCGTCGGCCGCTCGCAAATGCGGCGCGCCATGTCGGGCGTCACCCCACTGCCGAGCGTCAGGCTGTTCAACTCGTCTTCCGTGAGCACCGGCTTGGTGGAAATGGGCGTGGTCGCCACCACCGGGCGCGCGCCGGCGGCCCAGTCGATCGCCTGCCCCAGCAGCCTCGGCCATTCGGGCCAGTCCCAAAACGGCAGCGCGCCGGCCGGCGGCTCACCCGTCGCGGTGAGCGCACACGCCACGACGCGGCCCTTGCCAAACACGCCCGAGACGAGCGCGGGCTTGTCGCCGGCGAGCAACTGCACCGTGCTCCCCGGCTTCGGCACGAGGCTCTGCACAAAGAACGCCGCCGGCTTTTTCGCGAAGTCGAAAGGCTGCTTCCACGTGGCTTGCGGACCGGCGCTCAGCGGCAGGCCGGCCGGCGCGGGCGGGATGCGGTGCTCGACCGGAAACGTCACCGGCAGCATCTCCTCCAGCGGCGTGCCGCCATACGCGCCGCGGCTGTACGCCCACTCGCCGCCGAGCACGACCAGTCCCCCGCCCTGCTCCACGAACTCACGAAAGTCCTTCAGCCGGTCCGGCGTGATTGCGCCCGCGTCGAGATTCGCGATCACGATGACCGAGCAGTGCTGCAGCTCCTCGCGCGTGGGCGCGTGATAAAGCCGCGTGTACGGCTGGAAGTACGGGCTGCGCGAGACGAAGGCGCTCTGGTAGAGCAGCCCCGCTTCGTGCATCGCCGGCTCCCAGCGGAAGTAGTCGCTCCAGAGCCCTTCGACCACGAGCGCCTTCGGCACGGGCGAGGGCGCCCATTGCCAGGCGGCGGGCGGCGGTTCCGCGGCCGTGGCCGGCAGGCGGGCGAAGATCGCGAGAGCCGCGAGAAGGCTGGAGCGAGGAAATCTCATTGGGCGAGGGAGCGAAGCGATCGCGTTCGCGACCGGGCTATTTGGCGACGGTGACCACGACCGTGAACTGGAGGTTGTCTATTCCGACACCGACCACCTGGCCGGGCCGGGTTGTCACGGTCGGCCGGCCCAGCAGTCTGGCGTTTTGGCCGGTGCCGCGGGTGATGAGCATGGGAACCGCGACGATGCCCTTTTCCATGGAGGCGGGCGTGACCTTCAGAATCAGGCCGCCGCGGTGGAAAATCGCCGGCGTCCCGTCCGCGACCGTGATCGGCTTCGCCTTCCATTTATCCGTGCTGTTATCGGCATGTTTCTCCGTCAGGCTTGCTTCGACCACCAGCATGGGTGCGGCGTGAAGGGGCAGAGCGAGGAAGACGAGGCTGAAGAGGAGAAGGATGGATTTCATTTTGGGCAAATTAACAGAGTGCCGAAGGCCCTTGGACTGCGGCAGCCTGCTGCCGCTTTGTGGAGGCCGCAGCCTGCTGCGGGTGGGGCGGAGCAAGCGGCGGGCGATCGGGCAGCCTCCCCGCACGCAGCAGGCTGCGACCGCCGCAAAGCGGCAGCAGGCTGCCGCAGTCCAAGGGCTTCGCCGCCGTAAGTCCCGCGCTCATGGCTTGCCCTCCGTCCAAACCAGCACGCTCCAATACCGATGCTCCGGCACGGTCACGGCAAAGCCGTCTCCCGCCGCGCGCGGCGTCAGTTGCTCCGCATGCGTGGCCGGCTCGGCCGAAAGAAGCCAGACGAGCGGTTTCGCCACGCCCTTCTTGCTGACCACGACATCCTTCTGCCACGGCACGAGCGTGCCGATCTTGCCGGCGGGCACGACGTTGTCCGTCGGCGGTGGGGAGATGAGGTGCTGGACGGTTTGCAACGAGCCGTCGGCGAGCCGGCGTTGGCGCACATAGTCCTGCCAGAGGAGCGGGGCCTCGCTTTGCACGCCGACGCCGGCGTCCGCGGCCGCCACCGGCGCCAGCGCGAGATCCCAGCAATACTCGCCGTAGCGCGTCATGAACTGACTGTACGTGCCCGGCATCCCCGGGCCCCAGCCATAGTCGCCGTAGGGATGCGAGCCGGCGGCAAAGGTGAAGATCGCCGCGAAGTTGTGACTCCACGCCAGCGCGCGATCGGGACAGAACACGGTGTGGTACGCGCCGTTCTGGCGCGCCAACTCGGCCTGGACGAGCGCCGTCTTGCGGTACCCTTCCCAGCTCGAGGACAGGCGGATCGCCTCGTGCATGATCTGGCCGCCTTCCTTGCAACATTCGCGGTAGAACGCGGGCGGGCGTCCGTTGGCGTCGTTTTGGTCGACGTTGATTCCGTAGTTGTACGAGACATTGAAGTGCGGGCCGATCTCGGTCTGAAAACGATGCCGCAGCCAGCGGATATTGCGATTGCAGACAGCCTCGCCGTCCCAGTTACCGGTCTTGACCGCCATCGTCTCGGGAATGAGCGGCGCCATCTTTTCGGTGAGGCCCATCTGTTGCATCTCCGCGTGCATTTCCTCCGCGCCCATCGCGCTCCAGCCGGGCGGCGAATCGAAGCGGACGCCGTCCCAGCCGAAGTTCTTCGCGGAATTCACGATTTCCGTCGCGCCGAGATCGATCGTCTTCAGCCAGCCGAGATTGATCCCAAAGCCGTGCCAGACGCCGTAGTGCAGGCCCTTGTAAGCAATGTTCGTGTGCAGCAGATCGTAGAGCTTGAGGTCCTCGATATCGTGGAATTCGCTCGCGAGCCCGACCCCCACGTGCGTGACCAACTCGGGGTGCTTGCGCCCCCACTCGATGCCCGCCGGCCCGCTCGCGCTCGGCCACGAATAGGTGATCAGCTTGATCCCCTCGCGATGGCTGAGTTCCATCCACTGGCGCAGGCCGCGCCGGCTGTTGTGCGCATTCCCCTGGCCGGTCCACCAGTCCTCCGTCGTCGGGTTCAGGTCGGTCCAACTGCTCGGCTGCCAACTGAACGCCTCCTCGACGTTGTTGTAATGGAGGCGGTTGGTCTCGACGTGCTCGGGAAACTGAAACTCGCGGCCAAACCACGTGATGAATCCGGGCCCTTGGAGCGCCGTTTTCCAAATCGGCGCGCCGACCGAGAAATACTCGGACGCCGCATGAACCGGCTGGCTCGCCGTGAGCACGGTGGCACGGGCTTCGTGTCCAAATGACACCTCACTCGCAGTCCACGGGAAACGATGCTTCACCGTGCTGCCGGCGGGGACGTCGAGCGTGGCTTCCATCGGCGGCGAGCTTTGGTCGAGACCGGTGCGGATTTCCAAGCGCACCACGGCCTTCGCGGGCGCCGCGCCGTAGTTGCGCACGGTCACTTCAATCGGATTCTCTTCGCCCGGATAGACATGGATTTTCGCCGGCCAGACTTTCTCGATCGCGAGCGAGGTGCTCGCCGTGGAAATCGTCATGCGGTCCGCCAGCGCGGCCGGGTACGTGATGCTGCTCAGCGGCACCGCTTGATCGGATTGCAGATCGCTCACGAGATCGTCCACGAGATCGGTCGAGCCCTTCTTCCCTTTGACCGCGACCTTGGGCGCCACTTCGTCAATCGTCGGACCCTTGACGGGCGTGACCTGCCGCGGTTTTTCGCCGACCGGCAGGGGCGCGATCGACCACGAAAGCTCGAGGACCGGCGCGGCGGGTTTAGTAAAAGAGATCTGCTGCTCGAAATCCGTGTAAGCCCCCGCGCGTTCGTTGAAATGGAGCCAGGTCAGCGGCCTTTGCGCGATCGGCTTTCCGTCGACGACAAACGAGAGCGTGAGCTTCAGCCGGGAGCGATCGTACTCCGCCGGCAGCAGGAGCCGAAAGCGCGGTGCGAATTGATAGAGCCCCGGCGCGAGCGGCTTTTTGATGGAAGCGAGGACGACGCTGCCAGACTCCGTGCTGAGGTTGACCGCAACCCCGCGCTTGTCGGACGTGGCGGGATCGGTGACCGCGGCGAGTCCCTTTTGGTCGGGGGCGAATTTGAGGATGTCCGCGGCCAAGCCGTGGCAACACAGGATGATCCCCACCCCAAGCGTCGCAGCGAATCGGCCCCGGGTAGGGCGGGCGTCCCGCCCGCCCCGGCGGGCATCTTGCCCGCCTCGATTATTTCCGGGATGCGGGCCGGCGAGGGGGCTGCTATTCGCGTCGGGCGAAGACGCCCTCCGCGGCGGGCGGGACGCCCGCCCTACCCGAGGCCAAGAGGCGCTTCGCGCCACGTTTCCGTGCGGCCTCAGGTTTTCGTCACGAGGGCGGGAAACCAAATTCATAAGCATAAGCGTGAGGACCGCCTCACCGCACCAACATCCAATCCAGCTTCGCCCCCTCCGGCGCCGGCTTCTCGAATTGCACGGTAAATCCGCCCGCCGCTTTTTTCACGATCGCGCGATTGGTGATCCAGCTTTGCTCGACGAAAACCGCGAATTCTTCATCGGACTCCGCCGCGGGGAACGCCACCTCCACCGTGGTCTGGCCGGCCTTCACCGCGATGTTTTTGCCACGCAGGTTGCGCGATGGTTTGTCGTCACCGGAGAGGCCTTTCGCCATCAGCGGGCCTTCGACTTTCACGCCGCTGCCTCCGCTGAAATTGAACTGGCCGGCGTCGGTCGAGACGGTAAGCGATGCGATCTTCGGCGTGGTTTCCTTGTCGGCGCCGTAGTACCACTTGAGCGGCTGCACGCGGTTGTTGGGCTGCGTGAAGAGAAGCGCGGCCGTTCCCGTGTCGGCGCCGAAACGGATGCCGATGTTCGATGCCGCCTCGAAGGTGAAGAGCTTGTCCCAGCCGGGATTGCGGTCGTAGTGGGTCTCTTTCTCCTTCTCGAGGTCACCCGAGCCGCCGTGGACCCAAAACATCGAGTCGCGCATGACCGCGCCTTGATTCGCGATGTCGAAGCAGGAGGCGGGAAAGGCGCCGGGCACCTCGTCCCAGATCCAACTGCGGAACGGGATCGGCTTGAACGGATCGGGGCCGATCGCCTGCTCGACCGCGTCGTCCGGCGCAAAGTCGGCGGCGGTGCCGGTGAAGGAAGTCGGGACGAGCCGCACGGTCCGCTTGGGGTTGTCCACGCCATCGGAGACATCGTACGCATTCGCACCCGGCGCGATGATGTATTTGAGCTGCTTCTCGCGGCCGTCCCACGAATAGTTCTCCGGCTTGTAAAGCTTGAGCCCGTCGGCGGACTTCGCACCCCACCAATGGCGGATGACTTTGATGTCCTTCGTCCCGTCGGCATTCGCAATGACGCGATCGATCAAATACCAGCGATGCAGGTTTGCTTTCGGCACGAGTTCGTCCGGTTCGTCCACGGCGAAATAGCGGCCGACCACTTCGTCCGTCACCGGCGCATCCGCGGAGAGGCGGATGAGTCCGCCCATGTGGAGCGAATTGATGCCGAGGTTGTTCTTCTCGACGATTGTCGGGTAGGCCTTGCCTTTCCAAACAAGGTTTTCGGTGCTCGGCGAGCTGTCGGTCCACGAGCCGGGATTGACCAACAACGCCGTCCCCTTGGTCACCCACTTGGCCGGGTTCATGTTAATGAACGGCCGGCCGCTGCCGAGCGTGTCGCCCTTCGCGCCGCCTTTGTATTTCAGCTCGCTCGTCTCGGGGTTCCACGACTCGACCTTGCCCTTGAAGATGCCCAGCTCCTGCTCGACGAACGCCGCGTAGATGACGCCGTTTTCGTCGCCGGCGGTGGAGTGGACATCACCCATGTATTTGAAGCGCGCATCGAAAAGGTAGTTATCGCCCTGCGAGTAATTGTGCCGCCACATGCGCACGTCGAAGGTCTGGTTTTCGTTATGCGAAAACGTCTCCATGTTCAGCACCGTCGTGTGGTTCTTATTGCTAAGGAGCGCCCCCTTCTTCAGATCGATCTCGGTGTCGGCGACAAAGAACCACGCCTTCTTTTCTTTGTCGTAACCGAGTGACTTAATATAGAGTCGCGGGACGCCGCCGCTGTAGCTCAGCCCATTTAGGAACTCGCCCGGGAAGATGCCGCGAATCGTGGCGACATAGAACCGCCGGTCCGTGCCCGCGGCGACATCCTCCTGCAGCCAGTCGTGATAACTCGTCGACCCGTGCAGGATCGTGTTCTTGATCGACATCGTGGGGTAGTAGCCCCAGTGCGGCAGGCTCTGGCCTTGCGGCAAGTTGAGCACGCGCTCGACGGAGAGGCCGTTCACCTGCGGCGGCAAAATGCGCAACGTCGTACCGCGCGCGTCGACCACCGTCACGCCCGGATTCGAGCCCCACGCCTTGGCCGTCGCGGGCGGCGCGGGCTTGCGCCATTGGTCCTGGCTGTTGTTCTTCGGGAGCCACGTCTTGGCCGCGGCATCGGGGATGAACAGCACGCCGCCGCCCGCGGCGATGATGTCCTCCGAGGCTTTCTGGAACGCCTTCTCCGCCTCGACCGGCGAACCGATGGGGCCGAATTGATCGAGCGAATAAGTGCCGGTCGCGCTCGCCGGCGTGGTGGGCGGCAGCGCCGCTTTCTCGGGAATCGCCGCCGGCTTTTGCGCCAAGCCGGTCGTGACAATCGCAAGCAGAGTGATACCGGCCAGATTACGGGGGGTCATAGGGAGAACGATCTTTTCGCCGAGAGAAGCCTTGGGAGGAATCGCAAAATGAGTTCGTAGTTCCGCCTTCAGGCGGCGACCGGCGCGCCGGCACGAGGCGCTCTCAAAGGGTCGGACGCGCTGTGGAGGGGTCGCGCCTTCGCCGCCTGAAGGCGGAACTACGAACCCGGAGGGCCGCGCCGGCGTAATTTCATTCTTGGCGGCGCGGGATCCCGGCGATTAGATCGCCTCCGGCGTGGCTGGCGCGCGTCACCCCTTCAACCCGTCACCTTGTCATCCCCATGACGCCGCTCCGCCCACGCCAGCCGCTCGTGGTGCTGGCGCTGGCGGCGCTCGCCGGCGTGTTCGCGGCGGAACTCTGGGAGGTGCCGCTCGTCTGGCCGGTCGCGGTTTCCGTGCTGCTCGCGCTACCGCTTTTCACGAAATGGCGCTCGACGTGGCTCTGCGCCGCGCTGGCGACGGCGAGCTTTTTCACCCTGCACACGCTGCGGCATTACAACAGCGCGGCGCATGATCTCGCGCAGGAGTTTGCGCCGGGGCCGTCGGTCGTGAATGCCGTCGGCATCGTCTGGAGTGAGCCGGAGAAGCCGAAAATCTGGTCGCGGAACACGACGTGCCACTTCCTGCTCAAGCTCGAGTCGCTCGACCACGCCGGCCAGTCGCGCGCGGTCAACGCGCTGATCGAGACGCGCTGGGCGGCGAAGGAAATCCCGCTGTACGGCGATCGGATTCGCGTGACCGGATCCGCGCGCAACTTTGCGCCAGCGACGAATCCGGGGCAGTTCGACTTCACCGGCTACCTGCGCCGGCAGGGCATTTATTCTTACCTCCAGGCGAGCTACCCGACGAACTGCACCGTGGAAAGTCATGGCCACGGGAGTGCGGCACAAGAGCTCGCGACGCAAGTAACGAGCGGCATCCGGCACTGCCTCGAGATCGACATGGAGGACTCGCCGGAGATCTCCTCGCTCGTCGAGAGCATGGTCCTCGGCGTCCGCGGCGAGACGCTCGATGAGACGAAGCTCTACTTTCAGCAAACCGGGACGATGCACCTCTTCGCGGTCAGCGGGCTCAACGTCGCGATGCTGATCATGATCGCCTTTTTCCTGCTGAAACCAATCGGCGTCGGCCGGCGCGCGGTATTCTTCATCCTGCTGCCGGCGCTCATCGTGTACGCGCTCATCACCGGGCTCAGCGCGAGCTGCGTGCGCGCCGGCATCATGGGCGCGCTGGTGCTCGCGAGCTATTTGGTCGACCGCCCGCCGCTCGCTTTCAACAGCCTCGCGGGGTCGGCGGTCCTCATCCTCGGCTGGGACACCGAGCAGCTCTTCTCGCCCGGCTTTCAGTTCTCGTACGTGCTCGTCCTCGTGCTGCTGCTCGCCGCCACCCGGCTGCAAAAGCGGCTGCTCCCTTTGGGCCTGCCGGACCCCTTTCTACCGCGCACGCTCTGGGGCTGGCCGGAACAGATTCGCGCTTACGTCTGGCGCGGCGCGACGGCGAACTTCAGCGTCAGCTTCGCGGCGTGGATGGGCTCGGGACTCTTCACCGCCGGCTATTTTCATCTCTTCTCGCTCTCCACCGTCGCGGCCAATCTCATCGCGGTCCCGATCTCGTTTTTCATCCTCGCGCTCGGCCTCGCGTCGGTCCTCACCGGCTGGTGGGCACCGTCCGTCGCGGCGCTTTTCAATAACGCCAACTGGGGCTGCACCAAAGCGCTCCTCCTGTGTGTGAAATGGATCGCCGCCGTCCCGGGCGGCCACACGTACGTCGGCGTGCCGCAGCACACCTCGCCGCCGGCCTGCGAGATCACCGTGCTCGACACCGGACCCGGCGCCGCCAATTTCCTCCGCACGCGCCACGCGGGTTGGCTGATCGATTGCGGCCACGGCTACGACTATCAGCGCGTCGTGCTCCCGTATTTGCGCTCGCGCGGCGTCAACTCGATCGACGGCCTCATCCTCACGCACGGCGACGTGCAGCACATCGGCGGCGCGCCCGCCGCGCTGGAGGATCTCGCGCCCGGCGTCCTGATCGACTCGCCGCTGAAAGACCGCTCCACCACGCGGCGCAAGCTCCACGCCGACCTCGCACTCGCGCAAAGGCCAAAGTCGATCTACGAGCGCGGCGAGGTCATTCATCTCGACGCGGAGACGGCGCTCCAGGTGCTCTTCCCGCCCGCCGGGCTCGATCGCTCGACCGCCGACGACAAGGCCTTCGTCCTCCTCCTCGAATGCGCCGGCACGCGCGTCCTCTTCATGTCCGACAGCGGGTTCTCCACCGAGGACTGGCTGCTCGCTCACGAACCCGGACTGCGCGCCGACATCCTGATCAAAGGCCAGCACGCGAAGGACCTCTCCGGCACCGAGGACTTCCTCGCCGCCGTGCAACCGCAAGTCATCGTCTCCAATCGGCCAGACCCGTTCGCCAAGTCCGACGAGGAGTGGGCGCGGATGGTCGCCGCGCGCGGCATCGCGCTGTTCCGCCAGGAGAACAGCGGCGCAGTCACGATCGAGCTGCGCCCGGGCGGCTGGAAAGCGCGCGGGTTCGTGAATGGGCAGACGGTGTCGGGCAATGCGAGGTCGCGGTGAGCGACGGCGCGCGGCGGGCACACGCGCCAGGAAGGAGATTACATCTTCGTAAACAGATGGAGCTTGGCGAGGTGGAGTGGCTCGCCATGCTCAGCGCCACGATTGAACGCATGGAACCCTCCTCGACTGCCTTCGGCGTGGCGGGTGCGCTCCCGCTTTTGCAGCAACCAAATCCCCCCATGAAGAACCATCCGCCCCGTCGCTCCACCCTAGAACTCCTCGAAGCTCGCATCGCCCCGGCCACGCTCGACGTGACGGGCGGCCTGCTCACTTATACCGCCAGCCCCGGCGTGGTGAATGTGGTGACCTTCGGTGGGCCGGCGGCGAACTATGTGATCAACGACACGGGGGAGACGATCACGCTCACGGCGAATGCCCTCGCCGCGGGCTTCACCGGGAGTGGCACGAACACCGTGACCGGTTTGGGTTCGGCGGTCTCGGCGCATCACGTGCTGCTGGGCGATCAAAACGATCAGCTCATCTTGCAAAACGTCAACGATCCGATGATCGCGGATGGTGAGGGGGGCGTGGACACCATCACGATCAACAGCGCCCTGCAGCCCAACGGCGCGCTCACGCTGTCGGCGGAGACGATCAATGTGAGCTCGGCCATCAGTGCGGCGACGACGGTCACGCTCACGGCGGATACGATGACAATCGGCGCGGCGATCGGGGCGAGTGGCCGGGTGATTTTGCACTCGCAGTCGCCGGGGGAGGCCATCGATCTCGGCACCAAGACGGCGGGCAAGCTGAGCTTCGCCGGCGCGGAGATCGGCCGCGTGACGGCCGGCCTTTTGCAGATCGGCGACACCTCGGCCGGCTCGATCAACATCAGCGCCGCGATCAGCCCGGCGGCCGGCACGAGCACCCTCGCGCTGCTGACCGGCGGCGCCATCGGCGAGGGCGCGGCGGGGGCGATCACCGTGACCAACCTGCGGCTCAGCGGAGCCGGCGGGGGCACCCTTTTGATCGCCAACAACGTCGGGACGCTGGCGGCGGCGATGAATGGCGGGCTGGCTTTTGTGAACGGCACCCATCCGCTCGCCATCGGCACGGTGGATGGGGTGTCGGGGCTGACCTCGCTCAACAACACGGACATGGCCATCGCCGCGAACAACCTCGACATTCAGCAGAACATCTCCGCCGGCAGCGGCGCGGTGACCCTCCAGGCTTTCTCCGTCTCCACGGGCACGAGTCTCGGTTCACCCGATATCGGGAGCACGCTTGGCCTCACGGATGCTGAGCTGGATCACATCTTCGCGGGCACGCTGCGGATCGGCAGCTCGGTGAGTGCAGCCATCGATGTCGCCGCTCCCATTTCCCTGACGAATGTCACCACGCTCGCGCTCATCAGCGGCGGCACCATCTCCGGCCCCAGCTCGCTCGCGGTGGCGAAACTGCGCCTCTCGGCCGGCGGCGCCGTTTCTTTGACGAGCACCAGCAACGACGTGGACACGCTCGCGGCGAGCGTGACCGGCAGCGGCGCGAACTTCGCGTTTACCGATGCGGACGACCTGAGCATCGGCACGGTCGACGGCGCGACGGGCCTCACGGTCAACACCGCGGCGATTACTTTGCAGAGCGGCGCGACGACGCAGGCCGCGGGGGCGAACGTCACCGCCACGCAGCTCGCGCTCCTCGGCGCGGGGCCGTTCACCTTCACCAATCCCGGGAACAACGTCGGCACGCTCGCCGCGAACGTGACGGGCGCGCTCAGCTTCACCGATGTCGGCGCCTTGAGTGTCGGCACGGTGGGGAGCACCTCGGGCGTCTTCACGACCAACAGCGCCATCTTCCTCAAAGCCGCAGGCGGACTCACGGTGACCAATGCCACCGCGACCGCGACGCCCGACCTGGAAGCCGGCACGAGCACCATCACGCTCCTCGCCGGCGCGGTCGGCGCGGACGTGCCGATCGCGATCAATGCCAGCGCGATCGTGCATGCCGCCGGCGATATCACTTTCACGGCGGACAACATGGCGATCCTCGGCCAGGTGAATGCGGGCACGGGCCTCGTGAAGCTGGCGCCCTTCGAGAGCGCCACGACGGTGAATCTCGGCAGCGCCGACGCCGCGGGGGCGCTCGGGATCACCGACACGGAGCTCGACTTGATCACAGCCGGCACGATCGCCGTGGCCGGCGCGGGGACGGGCAGCGTGAACGTCACGGGATTGCTCTCACCCGTGAACGCCGCGAATCTCACGCTCACCGCCGACTCGATGACGATCAACGCGACGGTGAACGTCGGCGGCATCGCGACGCTCGAGCCGCTCACGGCCGGAGAGTTGATCAATCTCGGCACCAAGACCGCGGGTGCGCTCGCGATCACCGACGCGGAGTTGGATCAGATCAACGCCGGCGTGATTCGCGTGGGCAGCGCCACGGCGGGCGAGTTGGACGTGACCGGGGCGATCTTTGCGGCGAACACCCAAACGCTTTCACTGATCAGCGGCGGCTCGATCATCGCGCTCTCGACGATCTCCCAGACCAATCTGCGCATCGACGCCGGCACGGGGTTCACGGGCACCTCGAACAACCTGGTGAACAAGCTGGCCGTACACACCAACTCCGGGACCATCAACTTCACCGACCGCTCGAGTCTGTTCGTCATCGCAACGGTGGATGGGACGACGGGGCTGACGGCGGATTCCGTCTTTCTGACCACGGATAACGTGGATGTACAGCAGCCGATCACGGCCTCCGGCGACGTGACGTTCCAAACCAATCAGAACGGACCGCAAATCAATCTCGGCGACACTACCGGCGGCCTCGACCTCACGGACGCGGAGCTGGATCTGATCACGGCGGGGTCGATCACGTTCCGCTCGAGTTTCCTCGCGGACATCAACGTGAGCGGGTCGATCTCGCCCGCGCACAGCCCGCTGCTTGCGCTGCGCTCGGGCGCGGGGATCTTTGGGGGGGGAACCATCGCGGTCGGCTCGCTCGATCTCGTCGGCCGGACGGACATTCAGCTCGTGGGTCCCAATCATGTGGCCACGCTGGCGGCGAAAGTGACGGGCGGCGGGCTGCTCTTCGGGGACGACGAAGCGCTGACGATCGGCACCGTGACGCTCGAGGCGGGGGTGCAGGTCTCCGGCGGCATCGCGCTGCTCGCGGCGAGCATCAGCCAGACGGCGCCGATCGTCTGCGCCGGGGCTGGGTTCACGAGCACGGCCGGCGGCATCGTGCTGACCGATGCGGGCAACGATTTCACCGCCGAGGTGAAGCTCTTCTCCGGCGCGGCGAGCGCGAGCATCACGGACGCCAACGACTTGGTGCTCGGCGCGCAGAGCATCGGCTCGGCGCTCAACATCAAAGCCACGGGCACGGCGACGCAGACCGGCGCGTTCACCGGCGCGGGCGGGCTCGCCTTCGACGGCGGCACGCTGATCCTCAGCGAAGCCAATACGTACGCCGGCGCCACGACCATTCATTCCGGCACGCTCGCCGGCAGTGGCGCGGTCGCGGGCAATCTCACGATCGACGCGGGCGGCACGCTCTCGCCCGGCAGCGGCCCTGCTTTGTTCAGCGCCGGCAGCGTCTCGTTCGCCGGCGGTTCGCACTTCACCGCGGAGCTCAACGGCCTCGCCGCAGGGCAGCACGACCAGCTCAAGGTGACGGGCGCGGTCAGCCTCGACGGCATGACGCTCGCGCTCAGCACCGGCTTCACCGCCGCCGATGGGGACAAGATCGTGCTCATCGATAACCAGGGCGGCAACGGGATCACGGGGACCTTCGCCGGCCTGCCGGAGGGCACGGTCATCAATGCGGGCGGCTCGCACTTTTTCCAGATCAGCTACCACGGCGGCAACGGCCATGATGTCGAGCTGACCGCGCTTTCGAAGACCGTCGCCCTCAGCAAGGACAAGCACAGTATCACCTACACCGATGGCGACGGCGACCTAGTGACGATCAAGACGACGACCAAGGCCACCTTCACCGCGGACGAGTTCACACTGGTCCCGCTCGGCGGGGCGATCGGCGGCAGCACGCTGGCCGAGATCGATCTCGGCGTGGCGTTCAAGAATCTGCCGCTCACCATCACGGCGAAGCGCGGGCCGCTCGGCGGCGACGGCTTTGTGAACGTCGGCTACGTCAACGCGGCGGGCGTCGATCTCGGCGCAGTGAGCATCGCCGGCGACCTCGGGCGCATCGACGTGGGCGCGGTGACTTCGCTCACCGTGCAATCGCTCGGCGGTTTCGGCCTCGCGACGCAGCTCGGCGCGGGCAGCCTCACCAGCCACTTCACCGGCAAGCTCGGGCGGCTGACCGTCAAGTCGAGCATCCACGGCGCAACGCTGCTCGGCTCGACGACCATCGGTCCCGTCAGCGTGCTCGGGTCCTTCCTCGGCGGCGAGCTGAGCGCCGGAGCCGACCTCGGAGCGGTCAACATCCGCGGCAACATCGTCGGGACGACCGCGAGCCCGGTCGTGATTTCCGCCTTCGGCAAAGCGATCGCCCCAAAGAAGGGCATCGACCTAGCGATCGCCTCGCTGACGGTCGGCGGCGAGGTCGAGTCGTTGCGCGTGCTCGCGGGCTACGACCTCACGCTCACCGGCAAAAACGCGGATGCGTCGATCGGCGCCATCACCGTCGGCGCGGACTGGCGCGCCAGCACCGTGCTCGCGGGCGTGAGCGCCGGCGCCGACGGGTTGGATGGGACGATCGACGACGCGAAGCTGAATGTCGCGGGCATGCGCGATACGGTGGGGATTTTCTCCCAGATCGCGAGCATCACGATCAAGGGGCAGGCGTTCGGCACGCTGGCGGGCGGCGATAGCTTCGGCATCGTCGCCGAGCAGATCGGCCGGGCGAAAGTCGGCGCCGTCACGCTGCCCTTCAAGCGAGGCTCCCGCACCGCGGGCGACTTCTTCGCCATCGGCGCGACCGGCGATTTTGCGATCGGGGAGTCCGTCGTGTAAACGCGCCCCCTCCGCGCGCGGCTTCGCACTGTTCCGCCAGGAGAACAGCGGCGCAGTGACGATCGAGCTGCGCCAGGGCGGCTGGAAGGCCGTGGCTTCTCGAATGGGCAGACGGTGTCCGGCAATGCGAGGTCGCCGTGAGCGTTCGCTTGGGCGACGCTGCGCCATGAATCAAAATCTCCAGGTGCCCGAAGACTCCCCCGCGGAGTCGCCGGCGGCGCCGGCCAAGGGATGGCGGAGGATGTTTGCGGCCTTCGGGCATCGGAACTACCGGCTCTTTTTCGCCGGGCAGCTCATCTCGCTCATCGGCAACTGGATGAACAGCACGGCGGAGGGATGGCTCGTGTACCAGATGACCGGCTCGACCGCGCTGCTCGGGGCGGTGGCCGCGGCTTCGACCGGGCCGATGCTGGTCCTCTCCACTTGGGGCGGCTCGGTCGCCGATCGCCACTCGAAGCGCACGGTGCTGGTTGTCGCGCAGGTCGTCTCGATGGTGCTCTCGCTCCTCCTCGCCTACCTCGTCTGGAGCGGCCGGGTGCAGCCGTGGCAGATCGTCGCCATCGCGGCCCTCGGCGGCGTGGTGCTGGCCTTTGACATGCCGGCGCGGCAATCGTTCGTCATCGAGATCACGAGCCGCGCCGACCTGAAGAACGCGATCGCGCTCAACAGCTCGATGGTGAACGGCGCGCGCATCATCGGCCCTTCGCTCGCCGGCTTCTTCATGGCCCGCTTTGGAGTCGCCTCGTGCTATCTCCTCGACGGGCTGAGCTTCATCGCCGTGATCTTCGGCCTGCTCGCCATGCGCCTGCCGAAACACGTGCGCAAGACGCACGCGGGCTCCGGGCTGAAGCACGCCCTCGGCGGCTTCGTCTATGTCTGGAACAACCCGCGCGTGCGGACCATCCTCGCGCTGTTCGCCGTCGTCGGCATCTTCGGCTGGTCGTACTCCGTGCTCATGCCGGCCTTCGCCCGCGACGTGCTCGGGCTGGCGGAGGCGGGTTACGGCGCGCTGCTCGCCGCCAGCGGAGCCGGCGCCCTCGCCGGCGCCCTGTGCGTCACCGCCGTCTCCGACCGGATCGCCCCGCGCAAGCTGGCGCTCGGCGGCGTCTGGCTCTTCTCGGTCATGCTCGTGCTCTTCGCGCTGAACCGGAACTTTCACCTCGCGCTCCCGCTCCTCGCCGGCGCCGGCTTCGGCCTGATGCTCTTCCTTTCCACCTCCAACTCCGCCCTTCAGACCAGCGTCCCCGACGAAATGCGCGGCCGCGTGATGGGAGTCTGGGCGCTCATCTTCGGCGGCATGATGCCCTTCGGCAGCCTCGAGGCCGGCGTCCTCGCCCACGTCGTCGGCGTGCCGGCGACCATGGCCATCGGCGCGGTCATCTGCGCCCTCGCCGCGGCGGTCACGCTCGTCTTCGTCCGCCGGCGCGATCAGGCGGCGCGCCAGACTGCGCCCGCCGTGTGAGCCGGTGGGATTCAGCACCGGAAAGTGGAAGCGCCCGGCGTCACTCGATGAAGGCGCCGGCGGGCAGACCGAAATGCGCCCCCAGCGCCCGAGCATGCTCCACCGTGATCGAGCGCTCGCCGCGGAGGATCATCGGACCGAGCTTCGACGAGACCCCCAGCAGGCGCGACAGGTCCACCCCGCTGAGCCCATGCTGCTCCAGCAGGTGTTTCAACATGTCCAGCGGCGTGAGATCCGGCCACGTCACGTGTTCGCGGTCCCAGACTTCCAGCAGGCGGCAGAGCATATCGAAGTAGTCCTCCTGATCGCGGGTGAAGTCAGGCTCATGCACCGCCATCGCGTCCGCCATCTCCACCACCGCCGCGTACTCCGCCTTGGTGCGGATCGGCCGGGGCAGAAACGTGCGGCAGAGTCCGGCGTAGTCGTCGAGTAGATCGGCAAAGGCGGGCTTCGTGGCGCGGGCGGTTTTCATAGTTCTTCCTTCCATTGATTATGATCGTACTCGGCGTGAGTCAAAAAGCGGAGCGTGAACAAGCGGCCCTGATCGAAGTGCACCGCCGCGATCAGGCGGAACTCGTTCCGCCGAATATTGAACACGTAGACGGTGTGCCCGCTCTTCACCTTCGCGGGATCGACCTCGGGAAAAGTTCGGAGCATCTGGACGGGATTCTCCACTCGGCCAGCCGCACGATGCGAATCCAGGCCCCCAGCGGCTCCGCCGCGCGCGGATGACGGACCACCGCCGCGCGCAGAAAGGATTCCTTGATGATCCGCATGGGATACAACTTGTATCCGAGCGACTCCACCGGCAAGCGCGGATGTGCCCGAATTGCACACTTTCCCCTCGTGAACGAAACTCCTGTTTCGTCACGCACTATCGCGCGAAACTCCGTTTCGCGTGGGGCGGGGTGTCTGCGGGTGGGACACGTGACGCGTGTCGGTCGCGCCACTGAGCCTCGTGGTCAGCGAGCCGCCGAGCCAGGCCGAAGTGCAGGCGATCGTGGCGAAGCTCAATGAGCTGATCGCCGCGCTCCAGGCGGTGTAGCGACCAGGGGTGATTGAGTTGAAGGAGGCGCGCCCGCCTCAAAGCCACGCCTTGCGAATGAGCCACATCTTCACCGCCTGGGTGAGGACGACGTAACAGAGAAGCGTCGCGAGGAGGAGGGGCCAGTAGAATGGCGGGAGGGCGGTGAAACCGAGGGCCAGCGCGAGCGGTGAATAGGGCAGCCAAACGGCGACGGCGATGATGGCCAGGGTGGTCAGGGTGAGTTGCCAGCTCGCGCGGCTCTGGATGAAGGGGATCTTGTTCGTGCGGATGACGTGGACGATGAGCGTCTGCGTGATGAGGGATTCGACGAACCAGCCGGTCTGGAACAGCGAGGCGCGCGCCGGGTCCCAGCAGCCGAAGACGTGGAGCATGACGTAGAAGGTCGTGTAGTCGAAGATGGAGCTGATCGGGCCGATGAAGAGGACGAATTTCTTGATCTCGCCGATGTCCCAGGGACGCGGCGCGGCGGTCTGCTCCGGGCCGACGGTGTCGGTCGGAATGGGGACCTGCGAGAAGTCGTAGAGCAGGTTGTTCGTGAGCACCTGGATGGGCGCCATCGGGACGAATGGGAGAAAGGCGCTGGCGCCGAGGACGCTGAAGGTCGTGCCGAAATTCGCGCTCGCGCCCATGCGCACGTACTTGAGGATGTTCACGAAGACCTTGCGCCCTTCGATCACGCCGTCGTCGAGCACCATGAGGTCCTTGTCGAGCAGGATGACGGAGGCCGCGGCCTTCGCGATATCGACGGCGGAATCGACGGAGATGCCGACATCGGCCACGTGCAGCGCGGGCGCGTCGTTGATGCCGTCGCCCATGAAGCCGACGACGTGCCCGTTGTGTTGCAGGGCGCGGATGATGCGCTGCTTGTGCGCGGGCGAGAGGCGCGCGAAGACGCGGATGCGGCCGGCGGCTTCCGCGAGCTCGTCGTCGCTCATCGTCTCCACCTTGCCGCCGAGGAGAATCTCGTCGGCGTTCAGACCCACTTCGCGGCAGACCTTGCGCGTGACGAGGTCGTTATCCCCGGTGAGCACCTTCACGGTGACGCCGTGCTTTTGCAGGGCCTCGATCGCGCAGCCGGCCGTCTCCTTCGGCGGATCGAGGAACGCGATGTAGCCCTTGAGGGTGAGGGCGCATTCGTCGGCCTTGGAAATCCGTGCGCGAGTTTCGAGGTGCTTGTGCGCGACGGCGAGCACGCGGAAGCCATCGGCGCTGAGCGCCTCGTATTGTTTCATCAACTCCGCCGCGCGGGCGGCGTCCATGGGGAAATCCTGGCCGTCCAGCTCATAGGTTTTGCAGCACGGAAAGATGGCTTCCGGCGCGCCCTTGGTCAGCAACTGGTGATCGCCATCCGGCTGCTGCACGAGGACCGACATCATGCGGCGCACGAAGTCGAACGGGATCTCGTCGACTTTGGAATAGCCGGCGATGAGCTCCTCGTGCGCGTCGCGATGAGCGAGGACGGCGCGGTCGAGCACGTTGTGCAAGCCGGTCTGGAAATGGGAGATGAGGAACGCGTCGCGCAGGACGGCGGCACTCTCTTTCTGCATGACGTCGCAATGCTTCTCGAGGATGACCTGATCCATCGTCAGCGTGCCGGTCTTATCGGTGCAGAGCACATCCATCGCGCCGAAGTTCTGAATGGCGTTGAGCTGCTTGACGATGACCCGCTTGCGCGCCATCGCGAGCGCGCCCTTGGAGAGGCAGACGGAGACGATCATCGGCAGCATTTCCGGCGTGAGGCCGACCGCGACGGCGATGGAAAAAAAGAACGCCTCGCGCCACTGGTGCTTGGTGAAGCCGTTGATGAGAAAGACCAGCGGCACCATGACCATCATGAACCGGATCATGAGCCAGGTGAACCCCTGCACACCTTTGTCGAAGCTGGTCGGCTCCGGCTCGCCGGTCATGCTCCCCGCCATGCTGCCGAAGTAGGTCTGCGCGCCCGTCGCGAGGACGACGGCGGTCGCGGCGCCGCTCTCCACACTCGTGCCAAGAAAGCAAATGTTGCCGAACTCCAGCGGCGCGATTCCGTCGCGGCTTTCGCGCGCCTCGTCCTTTTCCACCGGGAGCGATTCGCCGGTCAGCGTGGCTTGGGTGATGAACAAGTCCTTCGCCACGACAATGCGGACATCGGCGGGAATCATGTCGCCCGCGGACAGTTTGACGACATCGCCGGGCACCAGATTCTTGAGCGGAATTTCCTCCTCCTTCCCGGCGCGCACCACCGCCGCCGTCACGTTGATCATCGCCTTGAGCTTTTCGGCGGCGGCATCCGCGCGGGCCTCCTGCACAAAGCGCAAGAGCACGCCAAGGATCACCATCAGCGCCATCACCGTGCCGGCCCGCGCATCACCGGTGGCGAAGGAAATCGTCGCCAGCACGACGAGCAGGATGACCAGCGGATTGCGCGTCGCGTTCAGCAACCGCCAGAGCCAGCCGCGGTTTTTGCCCCCGGCGACCACATTCGGCCCGGCCTGCATGAGGCGCGCGGCCGCCTCGCTTTCGCTCAAGCCCTCCGGCGAGGACTTCATGCGCGTGAAGACCTCCGGCGCCTCGATCCGCGCCACTTCCGCGAGGATCGGCGAAAAGTGGATGGAGCGATCCGCGGTCGCAGCCGGCGGAGCGAGCTTGGGCAGGTGGTTCATGCGGTTCCGAGGCTACTTGCCATTCGCGAGCGCTCCGAGGCCCGAAATCACAATCGCGGCACCACTGCCGCAGGCAGCCTTGGTCCGGGGAGCACACGCGCCCCGCGTGTTCTGCCCGGCGCCCTCGCTGGGCCGCATTCAACACGCTGCGGATGGAACCTCACCAAACGTGTGCCGGGCACAATGGGATTCGGCGGGGGCGCCGAATCCAGCACGCGGGGCGCGTGCGCTCCCCGGGCCGTTCGCGCTTCGCGCTCAACTGCACCGCTCCGGTTAAGATCCCGCCTTCGTGAAATACGCGCGCTGTTTCTCGCTGATCGGCCGGCCGAGTTTCTCGAGCACGAGGAGCATGTCCTCCCAGACCTTGCGTTTCTCGGTCAGCGATTGGTTGCGCAGCAGATACGCCGGGTGGTAGGTGGCCATGAGCGGGATGCCCTGGAACTCGAGCCACTTCCCGCGCAGCCGGCCGATGGGGTCCATGTTGTTCAGCAGCCCCTGCACGGCGGTGGCGCCGAGCGCGACGAGGGCCCGCGGGCGGATGATGTCGATCTGCTCCTGGAGATACGGGAGGCAGGTTTGCATTTCGTCGGGCGTCGGCTTGCGGTTGCCGCTCGACCCCGCCGGCATGTCGGGGCGGCACTTGAGGACATTGGCGATGTAGACGTCCTCACGCGCGTAGCCCATCGCGGTGATGATCTTGGTGAGGAGCGCGCCGGCCAAGCCGACAAACGGCTCGCCGCGCAAGTCTTCGTCCGCACCGGGAGCTTCGCCGACGAACATGAGCTCGGCCTCGGGGTTCCCGACGCCGAAGACGACGTTGTGCCGGAAGCGAACGAGGTGCTCGCACTTTTCGCAGGCGAGGACTTTTTCACGAAAGGCCGCGAGGCGCGCGGCTTTGGAACCGGCGACGCCGGCGGGCGCGGTCGGAACGGGCGCGGGGACGGGCGTGGCGATGGGTTTGATCGCGGGGAGAATGGGAACCGCGGCACGCGGACGGGCCGCCGGAGCTTGGGCTGGCGCGGGCTCTGGAGCGCGGAATGCGGGGCGCTGGGGCGTGGCCGGTTCGACCGGCGCCATCGCTTTCACCAGAGCCACCGCGGGCGCAGGCTTGGGCTGAGCCGCAAGGCTTTGGAGCACGCTCGCCGGCGCGACCAGCGTCACGCCGCGGCTATGGAGATCAGCGAGCACGCCATGCACGTAGCCGAGGGCGGCTTCGAAATCGGGCTCGCTCATACGCTTGCGCCTGGGAACGCCAATCTCCCGATTGGCGAGTTGGAATCTCCGCCGCGAAACTCGCCAATCGGGAGATTGGCGTTCCCAGGGGATGCTGCGAGCTCGCTCTTCACTTCGGCATCATGCCCGATGTCACGCCGGCGGCGAGAAAATCCGCCGGCAATGGCGCCTCGCAGTCGACGCGCCGGCCGGTCGAGGGGTGGAGGAAGCCGAGCCGCCAGGCGTGGAGCATTTGCCGCGGAAACCCGAGGCGCCGCCCGTAGACTTCGTCGCCGAGCAGCGGGTGGCCGAGGTGCTTCAGGTGCACGCGAATCTGGTGGGTGCGGCCGGTGTGCAGCGTGCATTCCACGAGCGTGCCGAGGCCGGCGGGCGCCTCGGGGGCGGCGAGCTCGCCGAGCACACGCCAGGCGGTCTTCGAGGAGCGGCCTTTCCCCTCCTCCAGCACCGTCATCTGCTTGCGATGAATCGGGTGGCGGCCGATCGCCGCCTCGACGATTCCGCTCGATTGCTTGAAGCGGCCGGCGGCGATGGCGAGGTAGATCTTGCTTACCTCGCGGGTGGCGAATTGCCGCGAAAGGCTCTGGTGCGCGGCGTCGTGCTTGGCCACGGCGATGCAGCCGCTGGTGTCCTTGTCGAGCCGATGGACGATGCCGGGCCGCTGCTCGCCGCCGATGCCTGAAAGCCCGGGGCAATGGTGAAGGAGCGCGTTGACCAGCGTGCCGCTCCAATTTCCCGCGGCGGGGTGGACGACCATGCCCGCCGGCTTGTCGATCACGAGCAGGTCGCCGTCTTCGTACAAGATCGAGAGCGCAATCTCCTCGGCCTGCGTCTCGGTCGGCTGCGCCTCGGGGATGACGAGGGTGACTTCGTCGCCCAGGCGCACTTTGGCGTTCGGCTTGGCCGGGCGGCCGTTGAGCATCGCGTGGCCGTCGCGGATGAGCGCCTGCACACGCGACCGCGAGAGGGCGGACTCCTGGGCGGTGAGGAATTGGTCGAGTCGCTGGCCGGCGCTCTCGGGCGGCACGGGAAAAGTCTTCAAAGGCGGGAGTTTTTCGGGAAGGACCCTGTAAAAAAATGCAGCCCGCCGGGACCGAATGGTCACCAACGGGCTGCTGTTCCCCCCAGAACAAGGATCAACATAGCGAGGGTCCGGGGGAGTGCAAATGCAAAATGTGGTATTTTTTCTGGGGGCGGGCGGCGCAGTTGGCCTCGGGTAGGGCGGGCGTCTTCGCCCGCCGCGGAGGGCG
>DASYIS010000090.1:0-16155 GCA_035997375.1 Chthoniobacteraceae bacterium | reverse complement strand
CTGCGTGGCACGGGCATCCTGCCCGTGGGGCCGGCGGGCGTCCCGCCCGTCGAAACGGAGATCACCGTTTCGTGAATTGCTACAGCCAGCGGGCAGGATGCCCGCCGGCCCCACGGGCGGGACGCCCGTGCCACGCCAGCGCCTGCGCGCCATATGGATAGTCACGGCATTGGGTTGAGCGCCGCCGCAGCTCCTTCAGATTGCCACAATATCCCGCCCGCGCGAGGGTTGTCCACTGTGCCGGAAAACCGGCTCCGCGATCAGCCGCTCGCTTTCTTCCCGCCCTCCTGAGAACCCTCGGTCTTGCGCTTGAAGATCGCGGCGCCCGACCTCCCAAAAATCATGTATCCCGTCTCCCCAAGACTTCGCATTCATCGTTCCTCTTCGGCGCTCCAAGGCCTGCTGAGCTGCCTCCTCCTGGCGCTGCTCGGTTGCTCCGTGGCGGCCCAAACCAAAGGCGTCAAGCCTGCCGCTCCCGCCGCCAAGCCGGCCGACGATCTCGATCTACTGCTCAAAGCCGATGAGCCCGTCGGCACGCTCTTTCGCCTTGTCGATGCGGCGGACCCGAAGCAGGCGCTCGAGCCGCGGCTCTTCTGGCATCGCATCCCGGCCTTCGCCTCGGTGAGCACCACGCCGGTGCGCGTGAGCGTCGGCGGCGACGATGTGATCGCGCCGAAGCAGATCACTGGCGACGCGCTGACGGAGCTGAATTTCACGTACCCCATCGAGGGGCGGCGCAAGCTGGAGCCGGGGCGCTATGTCATCACGCCGGGCGACATTCCGCTGGTGCTCGACGCGGGGCGATACAAGTCGGATCACCCGGCGGTGCTCGTCAACGGCGATGAGGTGCAGATCCGCTGTGCGCCCGTGCGGTTCGACGGGGTGAACGAAGCGGGCGCGCCGGCGCCGGTGCGGGTCGAGGTCGCGTATGGAAAGACGGCGCTGCTCCGCGAAAGGGCCGCGTTCAGTCCGCTCGTGGTCTGGCTACCGGTCGGCGTGCGCTACATTTCCACGCTGGGAAATTTCACCCTCTCCGCGCAGGGGAAGCTCGAGAACGTTTCGCCGGAGCCGGGCGTCACCGTCACGCCGGAGGGCTTGCGTCTCCTAGTGAAATCGCCGGCTTCCGTCACTGCGGCGGCCCCCGCGGCCGGCGGACCGTGGCTCATGTCACATCGCGGTCGCGCGGTCTTCACGCCGAGCGAAGAGCCCGTGTTCACGGCGCTGGTGGCACGCGGATTTGCGGGTGGGGAGGCAAAGATCATGGTGGCGCTCGGGCAGGGCGAAGGCGCGCGCACGGTGCAGGTCGGCACGCTTCCTCTGCCCGCGGTTGCGCAAACCGCGTACGACTCGCGCGCGTTCACGTTGCACACGGCGAGCCTGCCGATCGGCGAGCACCAGCTCTGGATCGAGACGCCGTCCGGAGCCTCGGCGAAGATCCCCGTCTCCATTGTGTCGTGGGAAAATCGCAGCTCGTTTTTCACGGAGACGACGAGCCATTGCACGGGCCAGTGGCCGGCCAATGACGCGGGCCTGCAAATGCTCGCCGACGCCGGCGTGCAAATGGTCGCGAGCTCCGGGTTTCACAGCGTGCTCGACACGGCCATGCCGACGCTGGCGCCCGCGAGCGCCGGGCCCGCGGAGCTCGGGCTGAAGCGCGCGGAAAACGATCTGCTGCTCGAGCGTCTGCTGCGGCACGGACTGCGGTCCGTCGACCTCACGCCGATGCGCGGACAGGTGATGTACCTGGAGTCGCTCTCCTATCATCACAGTTACCAGCCGACGGTCGACCGGATGGTGCGCAAGATGCAGGAGTACACGCAGCAGACGGCGGATTACCCTTCGGCGTGGGGCGTGAATTACAGCTGGTTTCCGCAGCTCGGCGGCTACGCGGAGGGCGGCGTGCCGACCGATGCGCACGTGGCCGATCGCAATCGCGTGCTGAAGGAGAATCTCGAGCAGGCGGGCTTCGTCGCGCTCACGAAAGAGGAGCGCGCGTTGCAAGCGGCGAACAAGTTTTCCACCGACTCGGCGGCGCGCGCGCAGGCGCTCGAGTTGCAGCGCCGCGGCGTGGCGTACTGGAAGGCGCAGCAAGACTTCGGCTGGGGCCGGCATAACAAGCTCTACAACGACGCGGCGCGCGAGGTGCGTCCCGACACGACTTGTCTCCTGCTGGAAAACGCCGGCCACGACGCGCTGAAGCGCACGCGCTCGATCTTTGGCGACATGGCCGCGAGCTTCTACGGCAGCTACACGGATTTCGGCGACTGGCCGATGTCCGCCGCCTTCACCACCGACTGGGCGCGCGGCAATGCGCCCGGCCGGCCGGTCTGGATCACCACCTGCTGGGGGACCACGCCGGAGGGGATGACGAAGAGCCTGCTCCACGCCTTTTCGCGCGGCGCGAACGGCGGCGGCGTGCCGATGCAGGAAGACGCCGGCATGGCCGTGCTCGCACGCCGCGCGAAGGCGATGGCGTTCGTCACGCAATTCGGAGCGATCGCCACCAAGGCGACGCCGGACCAGCGGTTCGCCATTCTCAGCACGGCGTCGGAACAGGTCTTCGCCAAGGACCAGGCGCAATATGTTTACCACGCGCTCTACATGCACCTCACGCGGCTCGGCTGCGCGCCGATCATCGTGGACGACGTCGCGGCGGTGGAGAAGGGGATCCCCGCTCCGGTCAAAGTGCTCTTCCTCGCGCGGCAGCAGCAGCCGCTCGAGCCGGAACTGGCCGACGCGATCGCGGCCTACCAAAAGCGCGGCGGCAAAGTGGTGACGACCGCCGATTGCCTGGCCGAGGTGCCCGGCGCAGTGAAGCTCGACCAGCCCGTGAAGCAACTCTGGGAGCTCGGCGGTTTCACGGCGGATTCGCATGCGAATGTGCGCAAGGAATTCGAGGAACACATCCGCGGACCGCTCGCCGCCGCGCTGGCGCAAACCGGCGTGGCGCCCTTGGCGACCACCGATGTCGACCGTGCCATCGTCAACTCGCTCGAGGCCGGACCCGTGCGCTACGCCGTGGTCATCGCCGACTCGAAGGGCAAACACTCGAACATCTTCGAACCGACGCCCGCGTTGCCGGTCTCGCTCGAGGGGACCGGCTGGGCGGTGCGCGATCTAGTGAAGCAGACCACGCTGCCGACCACGACGAAAAACGGACGGACTGAGGTCTCGGTAGATTTGGTGACCGAGCCGGTGACGGTGCTCGCGCTGTATCAGAAGCCGCCAACCGCCGTCGTGGCCGTCATGGCGCCTTCGGGCTCGACCACTTTCGCCGTGGAAGCTCGGGTCGAGGCGGCGGATCACTCAGACTTGGGACCGGTTCCCGTGCGGATCGATCTCCGTGATCCGGCAGGCCATCTTCATTCGACGCTCTTCCGGGCCGCCGGCGAGGAAGCGGCTTTTCACTTGGGCACGCTGGCCACCGCCGGGCGGTGGAAAGTCACGGCGCAGGAGCAACTCTGTGGCGTCACGGTGGAGGCCGATCTCCAGGTGCCAATCGCGCCCGAGCATTTGCTCGACCAACGCGCGGCGACTCCGGTCGCAGACGTGCATGTCATCAACGAGGAACACGCCCGCGCCTTTGCCCACCGCACCGGTGAGAAGCTGGTCATCCTCGAGGCGGGCCAGGAGACGTTGCTGCCCGTTGCGCAGAATCTCGTCGCGCGGCTCAACGCATCCGGCCAGCACGCGCGCCTCTGGCAGGTGCATCCGCAGGATTTCGATACCATCCCGGTCCGCTGGTATCCCCAGCCGGACGACGTGACGCGACTGCAATCTGTCTCGACCGGCCAGCTCATCGGATGGCGCGGCAACCTGACTCCCTTCATCGACAAGGCGCAGCGTGTGCACGTTCCGCAACGCGGCGGTTACGCGGAGGACGGGCCGTTTTTCATGGTGGGGGAGGACGCTATTGTCTTTTCGGGCGGGCAGCTCGCGGAGAGCTTGCGCACCGTCACGCCCTGGATGGACACGCCGAACGCGCCTGGTCGCGGTCAGAGCCGGGTGGTGGTTTGTTTCAGCCCCTTTGCGGCCGGCCGGCAAGTCGCCGCGCTCGTCGGTCACGACGTGGAGGGATTCCAAAAGGCGGGCGAGCAACTGGTCGCGCTCACGACGAAACCGGCGCTCGCACTCTTTGGGGCGACCTCCGTCACGAAGGGCCTGGCGCAGCGGAGCGCGCAAAAAATCTCGACCACCCCCGTCGCCACGCCGCTCCGCGATTTCACGCCGACGCAGCGCACGCTGCGCCTGCTCGCCAACCCGCGCGGCCAGGCGGCGCTCTTCCTCGAAGGGAAAGCCGACACGCTCGCGCTGGTGGATGAACAGGGCCAAGTCACGGGCACGGTCGCCGCGGAGCCGAGCGTCCTTTCGCAGGCGCGAATGGACCAGAACGGCCGCCTCTGGACGCTGACCGCGCGCGGCATCGGCCAGGACAAAGCGTGGCATTTCGACAACGCCCACGAGCTCACCCTGCGCTCTCTCGCACCCGATGGCGCCACGGAGAGCGAGGCGATCGCATACTCGGGCGAGACGCACGACCTCCCGCCGGACCACCAGGGCGGCGTGCGGGTCGCGCCGGATGGGAAGACCTTCGCTTTCGGTCGGCGCGCCGAGGTGCTCCTCGGTACGCTCGCGCCGGCGGCCGCGCCCGCGGCGATGTACAACGATCTGCCGTTCGTAAAGACGCGGTTCGAGGTGCGCAACCCGCGCTTTCCGGTCGGCACGACGTTCTCACCGGACAGCAAATATGCGTTCTTCACCATGGACACGCGGCCGCGTTTCGGCGGGATGGGCGTCACCTCCCTCTCACCGATCGGCTGCGAGGCGACGCTCGTCGAGGTGCAAACGGGCAAGCGTGTCTGGGGTTTGCGCGCGCTGGAGAAGAGCGCCGCCTTTGCCGCGCTCTCGGGCTTCGCCGCGGTGAGCAAGGACGGCGCGTTCACCGCGCTCGCGGACTATGAGGGATCGATCCTGCTCGTCGACAAAGCGGGTAAGCTGGTGCTGCGCGAGTCGGTGGCGACCGCGCCGGCGAAAGACGAAACGCGGCTGGGCCCGCCCGGCGGAGTGGGCGTGTGGATCTCCGAGAACGGCTCCGTGGCGGCCTGGGTGTTTCGCAACGCGCTGCACATCGCGCGCGATGGGAAACTCGTCCAGGCCGCGCCCGCGGCGTCGTTTGTTTCCGGCGGCGTGAGTGCGGATGGCTCGCTGGTTTTCGCCGGGAGCGAAGACGGCGAGGTGATCGCTCTCGGCGCAGACGGGACCAAACGGTGGAGCTTCCAAAGCGGCGGACCGAATCCGCAGCTCGGCACCATTCGCGCCCATGAATTGCTCGTCGCCAACAACGCCGGCGAGCTCATTCACCTCGATGCCGCCGGCCAGGAAGTGCACCGCGTGAATCTCGCCGCCGCCGCCGACAAGGAAAAGCACGCGCCGCACAAGGCCGCGAATTTCCAGCAATATCCCACGCCGCTCGAGCCGCACGATCCCGGCACGCTGGCGCTGGCGCAAGCGCAGTTGGGGGCGAAGCAAATCGCCGCGTGGAAGCCGGCGGGGCAGGGGACGCCGGCGTTCGGGCGCGAGTTCTTCCCGGCCGCTTCGCCGATCGAGCTGAGCGCCCCCGCGGCGGACGGCGATTGCTTCGTTCACCTGGTCTACCGCCGCGCCGAGTCCAGCCGCGAGACGACGGTGACGACGACCGGCGCGGATGGGACGGAGAAGTTTTTGCTCGATTTGCCGACGCCGCAATTCCGCGTCGTCGACCTCCCCGTGCGCGGGCCGGGGGTGAAAGTGAGCGTCGCGGGCGGAGGCTTGGAGGTCGCCGAGTGTTCGCTCTGGAGCTTCCATTGGCCGGGCGCGAACAAGCTGTATGTCGCCCCCGCGGGTGGCGCCCTCGCGAGCACCGGACCGAAGTCCGCGAAGGGCGCCGGCGATTTGAATCTCGACGATTTGCTCGAGGGCGGCACTGCCTCCACCGGCAAGGCAAAGGAGGCGAAGATCTACGTCTTCAACGCCGATCCCGACCAGGTGAAAGGCCCGTATCTCAAGCCGGCGAGCGACCCGATGATCGCGCTGGACGGCCGGCGCTTTGGCAACGGCAAGCTGCCCGACTGGGTGGGCGGCAAGCCCAACTACAAGGGCGCCTGGCTGACGGTCGATCTCGGCAAGCCGGCGCCGGTGCGTTTCGTCGCGACGTACGAGCGCGTGAACCGGCAATCCGAAGTGACCGCGAATTTCGCGGTGTTCTCCGGGTTCGACGAGAAGCTGAACGAGAGCGGCGATCTGCTGGCGGCGGCGGTCGGCAGCGACCAGTTCTGGCGCGTATTCCCGGTGACCTCGCCGAAGACCGTCGTGCTCGGCGTGCACTGCTTCGGCGGCGCCACGCGGCCCGAGGGGTTGAGCGAGGTGGAGGCGTATTAGTAGCCGTCACGCTCCGCGAGACGAGCGATGCGCGTGACCGAACCCAGCGACGTCTCCAGTTCGTTTGGCGCAATCATGGCTGCCCGCGCACAACGTTCATCACGCGGAGCGTGATGACTACTAATACACCACCTTGTTCAGCGGGTACTCGATGATCCCCTCCGCCCCCAGCGTCTTGAGCGCGGGGATGATTTCGCGGACGACTTGCTCGTCGATGATGGTCTCCACCGCGATCCAGCCGGTCTGCGTGAGGTGGCTGATCGTGGGATTGCGCAGCGCGGGCAGGGTTTGCAGGAGCGCCTGGAGCTTCTCCTCGGGGAGATTCATTTTCAGGCCGACCTTGTCGCGCGCGGCGTGGGCGCCCTGGAGGAGGAGGACCAGGTTGTCGAGCTTCGCCTTCTTCCATGGGTCGGCCAGCGCGTCGTGGTTGGCGATGACCTGCGGGCTCGATTCCATGATGGTGGTGAGGATGCGCAGCTTGTTGGCGCGCAGGGAGGAGCCGGTCTCGGTGACGTCGACGATCGCATCGACGAGGTCGGGCACCTTGACCTCGGTGGCGCCCCAACTGAACTCAACTTCGGCCGTCACGCCGTGGCCGGCGAGGTAGCGCCGCGTGAGCTCGACGGCCTCGGTGGCGATGACTTTCCCTTGCAGGTCGGCGACGCTCTGGATGGGGGAATCCTCCGGCACCGCGATGACCCAGCGCGTCGGTTTCGAGCTGACTTTGGAAAAGGTCATCTCGCAGAGCGTGGCGACGTCGGAGCCGTTGTTTTCGATCCAGTCCTTGCCCGTGAGGCCGGCGTCGAGGAAGCCATGCTCGACATAGCGCGAGATCTCCTGCGCGCGCAGGAGCCGCACGACCAGTTCGGGGTCGTCGACCTGCGGTTTATACGAGCGAGAGGCGCCGGAGATGTGGAAGCCGGCTTTGGCGAAGAGGGCAAAGGTAGGTTCCTGCAGGCTGCCGGACGGCAGGCCCAGGCGGAGGACGCGAGTGGGTTCGGACATGAGAAAAAAGCGGGTGAGGAAGCTGCGGGGGAAGTGGCCCGAGGTCTAGCGGGAAGTGTCGCCGCGGCTTCATTCCGTCATACCGGCCCCATTGGTCGAGCTACGGTTCCGCTTACCGGAATAGTCGCTGCAGGGGGACTTCCACCGCGGGGATCGAGGCGCACGTCAGCGTCGCGTCTCCGCTCACCGTGAGCGTTTCAGTATATACCCCGGCAATCAGGCGCCGATAAACCTCCACCTTTCGCTCCAGCGGGATGACAATCCAACATTCCTCCACGCCGGCCTCGGCGTACATGCCGACCAGCGCCCGATCTTCTGCGAGCGTGGTGACTGCGACCTCCGCCACCAGAGCGGCGGTGCGAGGGTGAGCATGGTCGAATTCAGATTCCTGCCCACGCATGATGCTGATATCAGGCTCCGGCTCGGAGTCGGCGAAGGTGAGCGGCTCTTCCTTGTGCATCCACCATCCCTCGGAGAGCTGAGGGAAGACCATATTATACAGACGCGTGGCGACGGATCTGTGCGTGGGGGACTTGGGCATCTTTTCGAATACGTAGCCGCGAATGAGCTCGGTGCGCCGACCGGTGGCGCTGTACTCGCCGAGCTGGTGGTACTGCTCGACGGTGAAACGGGCGACTCGGGCACGCACGGCGGGATTCTCCAGCAAGGTTTCAGCAGTCATGTAACGACTCTACCTGCGGACGCGCCGTGCGTCGAGCGGCGGCTATTTCTTCTCCAACTGCGCCAGGTGCAGCCGCGCGCACTGCCACATGTAGCCGGGGCCGCCGGAGGCCGCGTCGCCGGCGGGAAAGAGCGCCACGGCCGCGCGGAGGCTCGCGAGCGCTTTGTCACGGTGGCCGTTCAGCTCCTCGAAGAGGCCGCGGTAGTATTGGCCGTAGAACAGGGCGTGGCGGTTGTCGGAGACTTTCTTGTCGTCGAGGTGCGCCTGGAATTGGTCCCCGGTCATGCGGCCGGCCAGCAGATCGTAGATGGCCGGGAAGGGCTCGCGGTCGAACTCGGTGTACTTGAGCATTTCCTGGCGCGCGGTGGCGAGGTCGTGCGCATGGGCGTCGGCCAGGAACTTCCAGACGCCGTTCTCGCGATCGTGCCCGTCGTAGGCGTGGTACTTGGCAAACTGCTTCGACGATTTTTCCCACTGCCGGGTGAAGTGGTAGGCGATCCCCAGCCGCCAGTGCGGCGCGTCGAGCGAAGGATCGATCGCAATCATCTTCTCGTAGTCGGCCACGGCTTGCGGGAACTGGCCGAGAAACAAATGCGCGTCGCCCCGCGCGGAGAGCGCGCGGGTGGAGTCGGGGTTCTTGGCAAGCGTGGCGTCGAGCTGTTCGACCTCCGCCTTGAATTCGCCCAGCATCTTCGCGACGGGCGACTCCTCGGCGGCCATGGCGAATGAGGCGGCCGCGAAAAGGGGGAGGAGGAACAGAGGGAGTTTCATGGGGGGAGGGGCGCTTCGCGGTCCACGAAATACACGAAAGACACGAAAAGGGAACATCCGGAGTTGGCCAACGAATTACGCGAATGGAACCGAATGGGGTCAATACCGGGTCAATACCAGTATTTCGCTCCATTCGTTGGCCACCGCCGCCGCCTCCCCCTTTTCGTGTCTTTGGTGTATTTCGTGGACCATCTCCCTTCCGGCCCGCTAGAAACGACCCTCCTATGCTCGATATCCGGCTCATCCGCGAAAAACCTGAATACGTGCGCGAACGGCTCGCCACCCGCGGCGGCGACGCGCATTTGCGCATCGACGAGGTGCTGGAGTCCGATCGCGCGTGGCGGGCGGCGGAAACGCGCGCGCAGGGGTTGCAGGCGGATCGCAAGCGGCTCTCGAAGGAGATCGGCATGGGGAAAGCGAAAGGCCGGGACACGAGCGCGGTCGAGGCGCAGGTGCGTGGGATCGGGCAGGAAATCGACGCGCTCACCGCCGAGGCCGGCGCGCTCGAGCAGCGCCAGCGCGATTTGCTGCTGCACATTCCAAATCTCCCGCACGATGCCGCGCCGATCGGGAAGGACGCGGCGGACAATCCGGAGCTGCGCGCCTGGGGCGAGAAGCCGGTGCATGCCTTCAAGCCGCGCACGCATCTCGAGCTCGGCGAAGCGCTGCGGCTGTTCGATTTCGAGCGCGCGGCCAAGGTCAGCGGGAGCGCGTTCGTCTGCTTCACCGGCGCGGGGGCGCGCCTCGAGCGGGCGCTCATCAATTTCCTGCTCGACCTCCACACGCGCGAGCACGGTTACACGGAGGTGAATCCGCCGGTGCTAGTGAAACCCGAGGCGCTCATCGGCACCACGCAACTGCCGAAATTCGCCGATCAGCAATACCACTGCGAGCGCGACGACCTGTACCTCGCCGCCACGGCCGAGGTGCCGGTGACCAATCTGCATCGCGAGGAAATCCTGCGGCTCGACCAGCTCCCGATTTCGTATGCGGCCTACACGCCCTGCTTTCGGAGCGAGGCCGGCGCGGCCGGGTTGGGCACGCGCGGACTCATTCGCATGCATCAATTCGACAAGGTGGAGCTCGTCAAGATCACCACGCCGGAGACTTCGTTCGCGGAGCACGAAACGCTCACCGGGCACGCGGAGAAAGCGCTGCAACTGCTCGGGCTGCATTATCGCGTCATCGAGCTGTGCACCGGCGATCTCGGCTTTGGCTCGACGAAGACGTACGACATCGAAGTCTGGGCGCCGGGGCAGGGGGGCTACCTCGAAGTGTCGAGCTGCTCGAATTTTGGCGACTACCAGGCGCGCCGCATGAGCCTGCGCTTCAAGAACAGCGAGGGCAAGAACCAGCATTGCCACACGCTGAACGGCTCCGGGACCGCGCTCCCGCGCCTCTACGTCGCGCTGGTGGAGACCTACCAAAGAGCAGATGGAACCGTCGCCATCCCCGAAGCGCTCCAGCCGTATTTCGGCAGCTCCCAGATTGGTTGAGGGGGCGGGGGATGGGAATGATGGGAAGAATAGGAAGCATGGGAGAGATGTCTCCCATTCCTCGCCTATTTCCCATTCTTCCCATAAGCCGCGCCGCCAGCCACGCCTGCCCTCGCTGACGCTCGACCCGCGCGGCCTTGCGCCCCCGGGCGCGCCGGCGCTCATCGGCGTTTCCGGCGGGCGCGATTCCGCGGCGCTGCTCCACGCGCTGGTCGAGCGCGGGGAGAGCGCGCTGGTCGTCTGCCACTTCGACCACGGTTTGCGTCCCGAAAGCGCGGACGAGGCCGAGTTCGTCGCGAAGCTCGCACGCGGCTATGGGCTGCCGTGCGAGATCGAGCGCCGCGTCGCGCCGTTGCGCAAAAAGCAGTCGGTCGAGACCGCCGCCCGCGAGGCCCGTTATGCGTTTTTCAGCGCGGTCGCCACCCGCCGCGACTGCGCTCACCTTTATCTTGCTCATCACGCGGACGATCAGGCCGAGACGCTCCTCTTCAATCTCCTGCGCGGGTCGGGCACGGCCGGGCTTTGCGGCATGCGCCCGACTTCCCGGCGCGGCGCGCTCACGCTGCATCGCCCGCTGCTCGGCACCTGGCGGGAAGAGATCGACCGCTACGTCGACGCGCACGCCCTTCGCCACTGCGAGGATCCGACCAACCTCGACCTCCGGCACACGCGCAACCGGATGCGGCACGAGATCATCCCGTTTCTCGAAAAGGCGCTCGAGCGCAATGTCCGTTCCGCGCTCTGGCGCTCGGCGGAGATCCTCGGCGCTGAAGACGAATTGTTGAACAGCCTTGCGCCGCCCGTCGCGCTGGCGGCCGAACTCGAGGTCGCCGTGCTGCGCGCGCTGCCCACCGCGCTCCAGCGGCGCGCCGTCGAGGCGTGGCTGGGTGGAAACGGCGTGCCGAATGTCAGCTTCGACGACGTCGAAAACGTGCTGCGCCTCGTCCACCAACGCACCCCCGCGAAGGTCAACCTCTCCTCCGACCGGCACGCGCGCCGGCGGGCGGGGCGGATTTTTCTCGAACCGTAGCGACACCCGTTGGCGGAGAAGGCTCAAAGTGCCGGCGGCGCCCTTGAGGTTCGTAGTTCCGCCTTCAGGCGGCAGAGGCGCCTTGGCCCGAGGCGTTCTGGACGATCTGACGCGCTTGCCGAAAGTCGCGCCCGGCCGCCTGAAGGCGGAACTACGAACCCGGAAGGCAGCGCCGCGCAGAAAAGGCACCCCCGGCGTGCTGAGCGCCCGCGATCCTCTGATCGCCGGCGCCGTTCACGTTGTCCTCCAGTCACCTTGTCATTCGCCTGCGCAACAGGTACCATGCCCTTCGCTTGACCACTCCCACCCCAGCGCCCGCTCCCGTCTCCGCCACTCCGCGAACCGTCGCGCCGCGGCCCCGGCGCCGCTTTCGCCGCTTCTTCCGGGTCATCCTCTTGCTCGTCGTGCTGGCGGTCGCGTCGCTTTTTATCCCGGCGGTTTTTCAGGTCGCGCTGCGGGCGCTGATCAAGTTCGAGGCGTGGCAGCACCACTCGCGGGTCGAGATCGCGGAGGTCGAGGGCAGCTTCTACGAGCCGGTGCGCTTGCAGCATACGCGCTGGACTTTCACCTCGCGCGCGGGCTCGGTCGCGCGGGTCGCCATCGATGAGGCGGAGGCGGATTTCGATTGGCGCGCCTTGCTCCCGTGGCAGGGCGGGCGCTGGTTTCAGCGGCTCAACGTCACCGGGGTCGCCGGCCGGGTCGAGATCCCGGTCGTCATCAAGCGCGACCCCTCCACGCCCGCCGGCCCGCCGCGGCTGGAGACCGCCATTCCGCAGTGGTGGCCCACGCCGGGCGACATCACGGCGAATGACGTCGATCTCACGATCGTGACCGGCGACAACAGCATTCGCATCGAGGAGAGCCAGTGGATTCTCAGCGAATCGAAGGCCGGCTTCGTGAAGGCCTCGCAAATCGTGGTCAAGCAACCGTGGCTCAACCGCACCTTTCGCGGCGTCCACGGAGCCACCGCGCTGCAAGCCTCGAAAGTCACCATCGCCAATCTCGAGCTGGACAAAGACGTCGTCGTGACGCGGACCTCGGCCGACCTGACGAAGATCGCCACCGGCGTGCTCAGTCTCGATATCGAGATCGACGCCTTCGAGGGCGATTTCCGCATCCAGGCCAACACCCTGCCCGGGCAGCGCGAGGTGAAGCTTCACTCCACGTCGACGTTTCGGAACATCAATGTCGCCTCGCTTGCGACCTTCCTCGGGCTCTCCGAGGCGGCCGGCGGGCGGATCGACAGCGGCAGCTTCACCTTCGACGGCGCCCTCGCCGATCTGCCGCATTCCTTTTGCTCGCTCCGCTTGAATGCGCGCAACTTCCAGTGGGAGTCGCGCCAGTTGGATTCGCTCGTCATCGGCGCCGAGTTGCTCAATCAGCACGTGCAAATTTACGAATTCGAGCTCAAGCAGGGGCACAACGACCTTTCGCTCAGCGGCGAGCTGGGCCTGCCGCGCGGCCAGACGCCGTGGTGGCAGAACGAATTCGCGCTGAACATCGCGGCCCGCGTCGAGAATCTCACCGATCTCTCCGCGCTGCTGCTGCCGGATTTCCAGTACGCCGCCGGCCACGCGACGGTCGACGGCTCGATCCGCGGGAAGGACCAGCAGTTCCACGGCCAGCTCATCGTCTCCGGCTCCGACCTCACGTGGCGGAAGGCGCCGATCCAGGAGTTGCACGCGGCGCTGCGGTTGAATGGGAACGAGCTGCAACTGGCGACGCTCGATCTCATCAATCGCGACGATTACGTGCACGGCCGCGGCGTCATCAACATCCTCGGGCCGAAGCAATACTGGGGCGAGCTGCGCGCGTCGGTGGAGGATCTTGCGACCTACTCGTCGCTGCTGCAAAAGCCGCTGGTCCCCGAGCCGCTGGCCGGCGGCGCGGTGGTGAATTGGTCCGGCGAAGGGTCGGCGGCGCGCTATTCCGGCTCGTTCTTCGCGCGACTGCAAAAGGTCCGCTCGCTCGGCAAGACCGGTGCGCAGCTTCACCCGGTGAATGCCGAATTGCAGGGCGTCTACGCGCCGGGGACCATGCAGTTTTCGCGCTTCGCGGTCTCCGACAACAACTCGTCGTTCTCCGCCAATGTGCAGGTCGGGAAGCAAAGCGTTTCGCTCAGTGAAATTTTGCTCAAGCAAGGGATGGAGACGCGCCTCGAGGGCGAGGCCGTGCTGCCGCTGGATCTCTGGAATGCGTGGCCCGGCGGAGATCCGGCGCGGATCCTGGTGGAAACCGATCCGGTGCAGTTCAAGCTCAGCGCGAAGAACCTCCGCCTGGGCGAGGCGCTCCGCCTCAGCGGCTGGAACTGGCCGCTCGACGGCGGCGTGACCGGGGAGATTTGGGGCAGCGGCGCCGGCCCGAAGCTCGACCTCGGCGGGCAACTGAAGCTGGTCGAGGGGAAGCTGCCGCTCGGCTGGTACGGCGACGCGCTGAGCAACGTGAGCGCCGACATCACGCTCGCCGGCCCCAAGGTCGTGCTCGGCAATTCGCTGCTCAACCACGTATCCGGCCGGTATGGGACGCATGGCGAGATCGATCTGCAGAATCTCCGCGAGCCGGTGCTGAATCTCGATCTGCAGTCGCAGCAGGCCGAGGCGGCTTTGCTGCCGGAACTGGCGCGCGCTTCCTTCCTAAAATATGCCGGCCCCGTCAGCTCTTCCCTGGCCGCCTATGCCACGATCCTCGACCAAAACGGGGTCGTCGTCTCGCAGCCGGCCCCCGGTCCTCCCTGGCTGAAGGCGGTGTCACGGCTGGATTTGCACATCGCCGGGCCGGCAGGGAAGTCGACCATCTCCGGCGAAGTGGGTGTGCAAGAAATCGTGGTGGGCCCCGCGCTGGATCTACGCAATTGGTGGACGACCGAGCACGTCTCGCTGCCGGCGATCTTCGGGTGGGCCGGCGAACCGTGGTCGAACTGCAAGCTGGATCTGCATTGCACCTTTCCACCCCGCGGCAACAACCCGCCCCGTGCGCCTTTCTGGTCGGGCGATCTGAAGATCACCGGGACGGGGGCGACCCCCGAGCTCGTTGGAACCGTCGCCGTGGCGGCGAGCAAACCGGCGGAAGACGCGCCGGCCGCCGTCCCGCCGGGGGAGGCGGACGTGAAGGCCAAGCCGATCAGCATTTCGAGCAACGGGTTTCCGCTCGATCTCGTCTCGGCGAGCATGACCTTCCGCCCCGGCTCGCCGCTGGACCCCTCCGTCGACCTGAGCCTGGCCGGGGCGCTCCACGCGCTCCCTTTCCACGCGTCGATCATTGGTCCGCTGAGCCACCGCATCGCTTTCATCGACAGTGAAGAAGCGCGGGAAATCCTGCTGGGGAAGACGCCGCTGGGCGGGATCGAGGCGCTGGGAGGCTCACTGCTGCAGCCCCGGAAGATCTTCGAAAAGCCGGCCGCGCCGGCGGTCGATCCTGCCCCCGCGCCGGTTCCTCCCGCGCCCGCCACTCCGCAGCCACCCGTCGCGGTGGTGCCCGCGCCTGCTCCCGCCCCGGTTCCCACTCCGGAGGCCAAGCCGTGAGCGACGGGTCGTCCGGGAGCCCCCGCCGGCCGGGCTTCGGTCGCGGGATCTTCATCGGCCGCCTCTTCGGCATCGAGTTCTACCTCGACTACTCCTGGTTTCTCATTGCCGCCGTCATCACCTATACCTGTCGGAACACCGTTTTTGAAGGAGGGATGCCCGGCTATTCGTCGACCGTGTACTGGGTCATGGGAAGCACCGCGACCTTCCTCTTCTTCGTCAGCCTGCTGCTCCATGAGCTCGGCCACAGCCTGGTCAGTCAAAGGTGCGGGATTCCCGTGTCGCGCATCACCCTGCTGTTCATCGGCGGCGTGGCGGAGATTTCGCGCGAGCCGGACGACGCCAAGTCGGAGCTGAAGATCGCGATTGGCGGGCCGGCGGTCAGCGTCGGCCTCGCCATGATGTTCTTCGGGGCGCGCAACCTTCTCCAGCTCGCCCATTGGGAAGCCGCGAGCGCCGTCTGTCTCTGGCTCTCGGTCACGAACATCATGCTCGTGGTTTTCAACCTGATCCCCGGTTACCCGCTCGACGGCGGCCGCATCCTGCGGGCGCTCATCTGGCAACATACCGGCAAGCTGCACCGCGCCACGTTCATCACCTCGCGGATCGGGATCGGCTTCTCCTGGGTGCTCATTGTCGGCGGCGCCGTTCTCATTTTGAAAGGGGAGTTGGCCGGACTGGTCTGGATCCTCATCGGTTTCTTCCTCAAGAATGCCGCCGACGCCGGCTACGCCAACGCCGTGCAGCGCGACGTGCTGGCCGGCGTCTCGGTCCGCGACATCATGACGAGGTCGCCCATCTGCCTGCCCGACACCCTCCCGCTCAACCTTGCGGTCGACGATTATTTCCTGACCAACCATCACGAGGCGTTGCCCGTTATCGCCGAGGACGGCGAGTTTCGCGGCCTCCTTAGGATCGAGCACATGAAGGACGTTCCCCGCGAGCGCTGGCCCTACATGAGCACCGGCGACCTTGTGGCGGAAAAACAGACGCAGCTCATGAAACTCGAGGCCGCCACCACCGCCTCGCGCGCCATGCGCCGCCTCCTGAGCGCCGGCTCCGGCCGCCTCGCCGTCACCGAGGATGGCAAGATCGTCGGGATGATCACGCGGCACGACATCCTGCATTTCATCAAGATCCACATCGAGTTGGAGGCGTGAGCGGCGCGCCGAAGGCGCCAGCGGCCCGGGGAGCGCACGCGCCCCGCGTGCTCCGGTCGGCGCCCTCGCCGAC
>DASYIS010000089.1:0-1999 GCA_035997375.1 Chthoniobacteraceae bacterium | reverse complement strand
CTCCGGCCCGTGCTTTTCGAGAATCGCGAGCGCCTCGCGCGCCAGCGGCTCGGCGTCTTCAAACAGCCGGCGGTCGAGGCAGGCGCGGATCAGCGCGGCCAGGGCGGTGGCCAGCTCCTCACTCTCCCGGCCATGCTCCCGGCGGGCGCGCGCGCAGGCCTCCAGCATGGGAGCCAGCACTTGCGCGTGCAGGGCGAAGCATTGACGGCGGATTTCCGCGAGCTTCTCCTCCCGCTGCTGGAGGAGAGCTGGCTCGGATGCCGCCGCGAGCGCCCGGAACTGCCGCGCCGGCCCGAGGAGCAGATCCGGGTTGGGGGCGGCGGCGCTGGGCGCCCCCGGTCGCAGGCACGCGCTGGCCAGCGCCACGGCCTCATCCGTCTTTTGCTGCGCCTGCAGGGTGCGGAAGAGCTCATGCTCCGCCGCGACCAGCAGCGGCCGCGGACAGCGCCCGCATTTCTGGCGGCCCTCGAATTCCTCGCGGAAAAGGCTGGCCGCCTCGGCGAACTGGCCCTGCGCCCGCAGCGCGCGCGCCAGTCCATCCAGCGCGAGCAGCCGCTCCTCGAGCGCTGGCGGCAGTTTGCGATAAATCGCGAGGGCTTCCCGGTCGAGCGGCTCTGCTTCGGCGGCCCGGCCGGCATCCGCCAGGATCGAGGCCAGGTTCAGGGCGGCCTTCGCGCGATCGGGGTGGCCGCCGTCGCGCAGCGTCAGGATCGTCGCCCGCGCCCGCCGGCTGCACGACTCCGCCTCGGTGAGCCGCCCCTGGGCCTGGAGGAGATTCGCCAGATTACCGAGCGTCTGCGCGACGGCGAGGTGATCCTCTCCATAGTGACGGCGAAAAATGGCGAGAGCCTGGCGTTGCATCTCGCCGGCTTCCTGAAACCGGTCCAGGTGCTTGAGCGTGTTCCCCAGGTTGCCCAACGAAAGCCCGGTTTCCATATGATCCGCCCCGCGGATCGCGTGGCGCATCGCCAACGCTTCGCGTTGGACGGGCTCGGCTTCGGCAAAGCGCTCCTGTTCCTCCAGGATGACCCCGAGGCCATCGAGCGCATTGGCGACAGTACGGTCGCCCCTCGGGAACTGTTGGCGCCAAAACACCAGGCTTTTCTTCTGGAGCGATTCCGCCTCCGTGAGCTGATGCGCCTCCCGCAGGGCGTCGGCGAGATGATCCGTCGACGTGGCCACCGCCTTCTCGGACCCCGGCAGTTGGCTGAAGAGCGCCAGTTCGCGGCGATGCATCGCGGCGGCTTCCGGGAACTTGCCGAGCTGAAAGTAGACCTGGCCAAGCGTGCCGCGGAGATCGGCTTCGACCTCGGGCTGCCTCTCCAAGCCGTCGTGGAGACGGGCCGCCGTCCCATCAAGAAACTCCGTGAGCCGCTGGGAATCCTGCCCCCTGGCCACCGAGGGGCCGACGCTCTCGAGCACCCCGCGCAAGATGGTGGTGACCTCTTTCCGCTTCACCACCTCCGCACGGGTCCGCTGCAGCAGGACAACGGAAACCACGAACCCGATGAGCACCGCCAGCATCACCGCGGCGGCGGCTCCGAAGGCCAGCCGGTTGCGCTGCACGAGGCGGCGCACCCGGTAGAGATTGCTCGGCGGGCGGGCCAGCACCGGTTCGCGGCGGAGATGACGGCGGAGATCCTCCGCCAGCGCACCAGGGCTCTGGTAGCGGCGCGTCCGCTCTTTCTCGATCGCCGTCATGATGATCCAATCCAGGTCGCCCCGCAAGCGCGCCGGCAGCTTCGCCGGCTCGGTCCGCTGCCGGCGGGCGAGGAGATCCTGCTCGGCCACGGAGAGGGAGGAGAGCGTGAGCGAGGGCTTCTTCGGCTGTTCCTCCCGGATGACCTGGCGCGCCTTGTCGATCCCCAGCTTTCGGGCGTTCTCCGCATCGAGCGGCAGGCGGCTGGTCAGCAGTTCGTAGAGCATGACCCCCAGGGAATAGACGTCCGTGCGCGTATCGACGTCGAGGCCGCTCAACTCCGCCTGTTCCGGACTCATG
>DASYIS010000088.1:0-2431 GCA_035997375.1 Chthoniobacteraceae bacterium | reverse complement strand
CGCCTACGGGCTGTGCGTGGAACTCACCCACACGGTGTGCCGCGCACAACAGGATTCGGCGAGGGCGCCGAATCCGGCACGCGGGGCGCGTGCGCTCCCCGGGCCGTTCGCGCTCCGCGCTCAACTGCTTTCCCCGAGCCGTGTAACAAATCGCGCCGGCCGCTTCTGAAGACGTTGAAACCCAAAACTCCCATGGCCTCTCCTCACGTCTGTCCCCAATGCCGGCAACCGCTCGCGTCCGATGCGCCGGACGGCCTTTGCCCACAATGCCTGCTGAAGGCCGCGACCGCTTCCGCACCGACTCCCAGCGGCGACGGGCTGGAGTGCGACATCATCGACATCGGCGACCCGGTGGAGGTCGGCAAAAAGCTGCCGCAATTCGAGATCCTGCAGATGCTCGGGCGCGGGGGCATGGGCGTGGTCTATCAGGCGCGCCAGCGGCAGCTCGACCGGATGGTCGCGGTGAAAATCCTGCCGCCGGTCGATGCGCTCTCGGCGGATTTCGTCGCCCGCTTCACCCGCGAAGCCCGCGCGCTGGCGAAGCTCAACCATCCCAATATCGTCAGCGTCTTCGACTTCGGCGAAGCCGGCGGCCTCTATTACATCGTCATGGAGCTGGTCGACGGGACCAACCTGCGCGAGCTCTTCGAGACGCGAAAGCTCACGCCGGCGGAGGCGCTGGCCATCGTGCCGAAGATTTGCGACGCGCTGCAGTACGCGCACGAGGAGGGGATCGTCCATCGCGACATCAAGCCGGAGAACATCCTCATCGACAGAAAGGGGCGCGTGAAAATCGCGGACTTCGGCCTCGCGAAACTCCTCTGCCGCGAGGCGCTCGACATGACGCTGACGCTCTCCGGCACGTCGCTCGGCACGGTCCGCTACATGGCGCCGGAGCAGATGGACAAGCCCGAGACCGTCGACCACCGCGCGGACCTCTACTCCCTCGGCGTGGTCATTTACGAAATGCTCACCGGCGACGTGCCGGTGGGACGCTACGACCTGCCGTCGCAAAAAGCCCACGTCGACGTGCGGCTCGACGAGATCGTCCTCCACGCCCTGGAGCGCGAGCCCGCGCGGCGGTATCAGCACGCGAGCGAGGTGCGTGACGACGTGGAGAAAGTCACGAGCACGGCGGATATTCCGACGCGCAAGAGGCCGCAGGCGGCAGCGCCGATTCCGCCGCCTGCCGGGGAAGCGGAAGCGCCGACGGGAGGACATCCCTTCTTCAAAGGCTCCTGGATTCTCCTTCCCATGGCCGCGATCTTCCTGGCCCAATTTAATCGTTGGGGCAACCAGGCGTTGTTTTACTTTGCCATCGCGTGCGTTGTCCTGCCGATCCTGTCCCGGCTTCGTTGGCGGTTGGGAGAGATCGTTTGCGCGGTCATGGTCGCCCTGGCCCTGATCTGCGGCGCCATCACCGGCCTGCGCGAGCTCGCGCACGGTTATGCGGTTCCCAATCCATTCGGCGTGCCGGTCACTCTCGTCGCGAGCGTTTGTGCACTTGGGACGTTTCTCCAGCATCAGCTCGCACGGCCGGCGGGTGTGCGAGCGATGTTGCCGGAGCTCGCATTCACGGTGCTTGCGGCCTGCGCCGGCACCCTGCCCTGGACGATGCTCATCTTCCCGATTCCCGGGTGGGACTTCTGGCAGGGCGCGGCCTTTGCCGCGCTGAACTTCACGGCCGCGCTTTTCCTGCTCATGCTCTCCGGCGCCCGCTGGGGGCGCGTGCGCGCGGTGGCGATGCTGGTCACGGGGCTCGCGGGTTTCACGCTCGTCATGCTGTTCAACGTCCTCCCCGTTCATGTCATCGGCAGCCGCGGTTTCCTCGGCGGCGGTCCGGACATCCTCTACCAAAAGCCCGGCCTGCCCGGCCTTTACCTCTCGGCGGTACTCTCGCTGCTGATCGCCATTTCCGGAGTCCTGGAAGTCCGCCGGTGGCTGAGTTCGACGACTGACTCTTCCAGTTCACCCGGACCGCAGGCAGTCCGGATCCAGGGGCTGATCCAAACCGGGACCTGGATCGCCATCGCCTGCGCCATCCTGTTTTCACCGAGCGACGACCAGCCGGCGGGCTCCCCGAATCGCTCCGCCTCGGCGACTCCTCCGCCGGCGACTGCGGCCACAGCGGACCCGCGCTTCCACATTCAACAAGATCGCTCCCAGCTCCCGCCCGCGCCGACGCCCGGCCGGCAGGATTACGCGTTCAAATTCAGCGGCCCGTCGGATCACACGATGAATCTCTGGCTCGAAGTCTGGCGCGACGGGAAGCTCGAGATCGTCAGCAGCTTCGATTTTCTCGCCCGCCCCAAAATCGGCACGCCGCTCGAGGCCGCGCTGCAACTCACCACGATGAACGGCGAGGTTGCCAGCGTGGAAAGCAAAGGCAAAGTGCGCTCCGACTGGACCCTGCATGTCGGTGGAGAAAACG
>DASYIS010000087.1:0-9294 GCA_035997375.1 Chthoniobacteraceae bacterium | reverse complement strand
TGGACGAGGAGATGCGCCGGCTTCTCCACCACGAGCCAGTGCGGCGCTTCGTCGACGATGCGAATGGGACCGGGCACGAAGCGTAAAGACAAGGCGAGGTGGGAGCAACAAAAAGCGGAGCCCCGTTGCCAGGGCTCCGCTGAATTGATTTTCGGTGAGCTAATGCTCTGGATTACCAGCGCTTGCCGCCACCACCGCCGCCGCCGCCGTAGCCGCCGCCGCCGGAGCGCTCGCGCTCGCCGCCGCCACGCTCGGAACGTCCGCCGCCGCCGCCGCCACCGCCACGGTATCCACCACCGCCGCCACCGCCGCCGCCGCCTTCTTCACGAGGACGGGCTTCGTTGACTTTGATGGCGCGGCCGTCGAACTGCTTGCCGTCGAGGCCTTTCATGGCCTCTTCGCCTTCCGTGGCGGAGCCCATGGTGACAAAAGCGAAACCGCGGGAACGGTTGGTCGCACGGTCCATCATGATCTTGCAATCAGTGACGGTGCCGAATTTTTCGAAGGCGTCCTGGAGATCGACTTCGGTTGTTTGGAATGAGAGGTTGCCGACGAAGAGTCGCATACTATTTGGTTTGAGGTTTCGCTGACTGACGTCTCTGAAGCCGTCCCCGGGAATCGGGTTTCAGAATCACCAAATGAGTCGGACTCAACTGACGATCTTCCGTGCTATCGAACAACTACAATCAAACTTAACGAAGCGATTCTGGGGTATAAGTGGAAGATTGACAAGGGGAAAGTTGCGGGTAGGGCGAAAATATTCAAGGGAGGTGGTGGGAGGCGATGCGAAGGATGGGAGGAATGGGAGGTATGCGGCGGCTCCCCATGACTCCCATTCTTCACATCCCTCCCATCGCCCGCCCACAACCCATCATCCCATCACGATGCGTCAATTTGTTGCTTGCCCGCGCTCCGGCCGCGCGTAGATTGGTCTCCCGCCATGTCCGAGAAAGCCGCACTCCATCCACTCGCCCAGTTGCTGCAAAAGCGCATCGCCATCATCGATGGCGCGATGGGGACGACCATCCGCAGCTATGGGATGACCGAGGCGGATATGCGCGGCACGCGGTTTGTCGATGCCGACAAGGATCTGCTGAACAACGGCGATCTCTTCTCGCTCACGCAACCGCGGATGATCGGCGACATCCATCGCCGCTTCCTCGAGGCGGGCGCTGATATCATCGAAACGAACACTTTCTCGGCCACGAGCATCGGGCAGAGCGAGTTTTTCGTGGAGGACCCGCGCGAGCGCGGCGGGCGCAAGGACCCGGCTTTTTACCAGGGGGTCATCGAGAACAAGTTCCTCAACGACCTCGCGTGGGAGATCAATGAGCAGTCGGCGCGACAATGCCGCGAGTGGGCGGATCGCGTGGCGAATGCGGACGGCCGGCAGCGCTTCGTCGCCGGCGCGATCGGGCCGCTCACCGTCTCGCTCTCGAACTCGCCGGACGCGGACGACGCGGGTTTTCGCGTGGTCACGTTCGACCAGGTGAAGGAGGCGTACCGGCTGCAGGCGCGGGCGCTCATCGCGGGCGGCGCGGACTTCCTGCTGGTCGAGACGATCTTCGATTCGCTCAACGCCAAGGCGGCGCTCGTCGCGATCCAGGAGGTTTTCGACGAGGACAAGGTCGAACTGCCGATCTCGATCTCCGCGGCGGTCGGGCGCGGCGGCGAGACGATGATCTCGGCGCAAACCGTCGAGGCGCTCTGGAATGCGGTCGCGCACGTGAAGCCGCTCTCGGTGGGCTTGAATTGCTCGCTCGGCCCGGACCTCATGCGGCCATTCCTGGAAGAGCTGGCGACGAAAGCCGGCGCGGCCATTTCCTGCTATCCGAACGCCGGCCTGCCGAATCCGCTCGCGGTCACCGGCTTCGATCTCGAACCGGCGGACATGGGCCGCTATCTCGGCGAGTTTGCGGACGCGGGCTTGCTGAACATCGCGGGCGGTTGCTGTGGCAACACGCCGGAACACATCGAGGCCATCGCGAAGGCGCTGGCAGGCAAACAACCTCGTGAACTGCTTGCGCGCAACTAACCACCCAAGTGCGCAGATGCAAGGTTGTAGAAAGGCCCAACTCGTAGTCGATCACGATGTGGAACTTCCGCGAGGTTTCGTCACATGTGTCGAGGCGGCTCTCTCTGAGCCTAAGCGAACAGGTGCCGCCTCACTTCGGATGACGTTGGAAGATCGCTTGAAGGCCTCATGCGCGCGGGGCTCGCAGCAGTTCCGCCGCCCACGTCGCGTCCGTGTCGTCCAGCGGCGGATCAGGCGGCTGCGTGTAGTCGAGGCTGTCGTGCGAGCCGTTGGCGAACGCCTGCCCAATGAGCGACTGCAGATCCAGGTGCGCGTCGGCATCCCCTTCGCGAAGGGGAATGCGGATCGTTGGCAGTGGGCGTTGCAGAGGGACGGGATAGACTTCCGTTTGCCCTTTGTAGTCACGTCGCACGCAGACCTGATAGGTAGTGCGATAGGACGCCGGAATGCGGTGATACCTTGTGAGAACGCGCTCCCCGCTGCGCAGCAGGTCGATTTCCACGAGGTTCACGCCGGCGGTCAGATTCTCGCGCCGTCTCCGCAAATACCTCTCCTGGTCGTAACCGCGAAGTTTGTGCGACTCGGTAAAAAACTCGATGGCCGTCACCACGCGGCGACCGTTCTCAGGTTCGATGATTTCGATGTATCTCTCGAATACGTCGGGGATGATCAGCGGCTCCGCGACCGCACCGTCGTCGCTCGTCTGCAGCGGCTTGCCCGCGGGCGCGTCATTCGCCTCGCGCCACAGATCGTGTCCAATGACATTCCGCATCTGGATCTTTGCCTGCAACATCGGCCGGCGTTCGAGCTGCGGCGTTCGCTGAATCAAGGCCGCTTGAAGCTGCGGTTGCAAGGCTTCGCAAGCGCGGATGCAAAGCCGCGGGTGCACGTTGCGCCAGTCGGCTTCGAGATAGGGGTCCATTCCTGGAAAAGGCGAACGCATACGCATGTTTTGCCGTATTTTCGTGAAAGCGACAAGTCGCTCGGCCATTCCGGCTTTTCGCGGACAAGATTGGCTGCGGCGATTTCGTCACGTTTAAACTCTCTCACGCCATGACCCGTCCTCTCCGCCTCTCCGGCTCCCAGCCCTTCACCCAGCAGATCGGCAGCTTCATCATGATCGGTGAGCGGACGAACGTCGCCGGGTCGCCGAAGTTTGCGAAGCTGATCAAGGCGGGGAACTACGAGGAGGGGGTGGCTATCGCGCGGCAGCAGGTGGAGAATGGCGCCAACATCATCGACATCTGCATGGACGAGGGGATGATCGACGGCGTCACGGCGATGACGCGCTTCCTGCTGCTGCTCGGGAGCGAGCCCGAGGTGGCGAAGGTGCCGTTCATGGTCGACTCGTCGAAATGGGAGGTCATCGAGGCCGGCCTGAAATGCCTGCAAGGAAAGGGGATCGTGAACTCGATCTCGCTCAAGGGCGGGGAAGCGGCCTTTCGCGAGCAGGCGCGCGCGGTTCTGAAATACGGCGCGGCGGTGGTCGTGATGGCCTTCGACGAGCAAGGGCAGGCCGCCAGTTACGCCGAGAAAATCCGCATCTGCGAGCGCGCGTATCGCCTCCTCGTGGATGAGATCGGCTTCCCGCCGGAGGACATCATTTTCGATCCGAACATCCTCACCGTCGCCACCGGCATCGAGGAGCACAACAACTACGCCGTCGATTTCATCGAGGCCACGCGCTGGATCAAGGCGAACCTGCCGCACGCGAAAGTCAGCGGCGGCGTTTCGAACATTTCGTTCAGCTTTCGCGGCAACAACCACGTGCGCGAGGCGATGCACTCGGCGTTTCTCTATCACGCCATCCAGGCCGGGATGGACATGGGCATCGTGAATGCGGGGATGCTCGAGGTCTACGAGGAGATCGATCCGGAGCTGAAAGAACTGGTCGAGGACGTGCTGCTCAACCGGCGCCCGGACGGCACCGAGCGGCTGGTCGATTTCGGCGAGAAACTGAAGCTCGCGAGCGCCGGCGAGAGCGGCGCCGCCGTGGCGAAGACGGAAGAGGAATGGCGCAAGGGGACGGTCGAGGAGCGGCTCTCGCATTCGCTGGTGAAGGGGATCGACGCCTTCATCGACCTCGACACCGAGGAGGCGCGCGTGAAGCTCGGCAAGCCGTTGCTCGTCATCGAGGGGCCGCTCATGGACGGCATGGGCGTGGTCGGCGACCTCTTCGGCGCGGGCAAGATGTTCCTGCCGCAGGTCGTGAAATCCGCGCGCGTGATGAAGAAGGCCGTCGCGTATCTTTTCCCCTTCATGGAGGCGGAAAAGATGCTCAAACGGCGCATCCGCGAACTACGATTGCTCGCCCGGGAACTGCACGGCGATCGCATCACGCTGGTGGAAGGCTTTACCTATACTCCCTACGCCGCGCTGTCCGTCGACGAGCGCGCTCTCGAGCAAAAATTTGCGGCGGAACTGGCCGCCGATCTCGAGAGCGCGGCAGAACGCTACGAGCAGACGTTCGGCAATCACCTCGATCGCAATAACGCCCAGGAATTGAGCGCCGAGTATGCGGCGACTCGGGACAGTCGCCGGCGTTGGAGCGTGGCGACGCTGGGACCGGCTGGGGGCTTCATTGATTGGCTCTTCGTGCGGAAACTCGAAGTGCTGAAACCGGAAAGTCTTATCGTTTTAAACGCCGGCGGTCAGGGCAGCGGAAAAACCACGGCGACGCGTGAGGCCGAGGTCAAACGGACAGCAGACTTGCTCATGGATGGAACGCTGCAGGACGAACGGCGCAGCCGCGCTCACATCGAGCTGGCGCTAGACAAAGGGCACGATGTCCAGGTGCGGTTCGTGTACTGCCCGTGGCCCAAGGCAGTTTTCAATATCCTACGCCGGTCGGCGGAAGAAACCGGTCGCGTCGTTCCTCTGCGGCGGGCTGCGGGCGGTCACTTTCAGTCGCCCCGGACGGTTCTCTCGCTGGCGAACGATTTGCTCAAAGGGTGGCAGGGCAGCGACTCGATCGTGGTCTTTGACAACACAGACATGGAGAAACCCATCGAGCGGGATTTGGCCTGGCTTGCCGCCCGTCGGCCGGACTCGATGGAGAAGTTGCTTGAAACTGGGCGCCTCATCGCCGATCAGTACTCCAATGAACACAAAGGAAGAACAGACATCGACGTCACCCATGTCCGCTTGGGATTCCTCCAGGAAGGAGCGGGCACAGCTCAGGTTTCAGCGGATGACGGAAGTGACGCTGGAAGCACTGCGCAAGGCGGGGAAGGCTCGGAAGGAGAAGGAATTGCAGGCGCAGAAGGCGGAGTAGTCGCGCTCGACGAGGAGAGCGACGAGGCGGGGTGCATCGTGCTCGCCACCGTCAAAGGCGATGTGCACGACATTGGGAAAAATATCGTGGGGGTGGTCCTGGGTTGCAACGGCTATCGGGTGGTGGACATGGGGGTCATGGTCCCGTGCGAGAAAATCCTCGAGCGCGCCAAGGCCGAGAAGGCCGACATCATCGGCCTCAGCGGACTGATCACCCCCTCGCTCGATGAGATGATGCACGTGGCGCGCGAGATGGAGCGGACGGGCTGCACCCTGCCGCTGCTCATCGGCGGCGCGACCACAAGCAAGGCGCACACGGCGGTGAAGATCGCCCCCGGCCGCAAGGGCGAAGTCGTCCACGTGCTCGACGCCTCGCGGGCGGTGCCGGTCGTGACCAGTCTGCTGAACCCCGAGGCGCGACTCGTGTTCGCCGAGAAAAATCGTGTCGAGCAGGAGGCGCTGCGCAACGCCCACGCCGGCCCGAAGGCCGAGCTCGTGCCGCTGGAAAAGGCGCGCGCGAATCGCACGCCGATCACGTGGAAGGCGGAGGACGTCGCGCAGCCGGAATGGATCGGCATCCGGCGCGTCTCGAGCGACCCGAGCGCTGGCGCGGACGAGGTGATCTCGTTGGAGGAGATCGCCACCTTCATCGACTGGTCGCCCTTCTTCCACACCTGGGAACTGCGGGGCGTCTACCCGTCCATTCTCCAGCACGAGAAGTACGGCGACCAGGCGCGCAAGATCTTCGCCGAGGCGCAGGCGCTGCTCGCGGAAATCCTGCGCGACCGCTCGCTGACCGCGCGCGCCGTGTACGGCATTTTCCCCGGGAACGCGATCGGCGACGACGTGCGTCTCTATACCGATGAAACGCGGAGGCACGAGCTGAAGACGTTCCATTTCCTGCGCCAGCAAATGCTGAAGAAAGAAGGCGAACCGAGCCGCTCGCTGGCCGACTACGTCGCGCCGGCGGAGACGGGGTTGCGCGACTACTTCGGCGCGTTCGCGGTCACCTCCGGGCATGGCTTGCAGGCGATCGTCGATCAGTTCCGCAAGGAGCTCGACGACTACAACGCGATCATGGCCGAGGCGCTCGCCGACCGGCTGGCGGAGGCGTTTGCCGAGTGCCTGCACAAACGCGTGCGCGACCTCTTCGGCTACGGCAAAACCGAGGGCCTCTCGCGTGACGAGCTGATCGAGGAAAAGTACCGCGGCATCCGCCCCGCGCCCGGCTACCCCGCCTGCCCGGACCACACGGAAAAGCGCATCCTCTGGGAGCTGCTCGACGTGGAAAAGGCGGCCGGCATCCAGCTCACCGAAAGCTGCGCGATGTGGCCTGGCTCCAGCGTGAGCGGGTTCTATTTCAACCACCCCGAGTCACGGTATTTCGGGCTCGGCAAGATCGACCGCGACCAGGTGCAGGAGTACCATCGGCGGACCGGGATGAGCGTGGCGGAGGTGGAGCGCTGGCTCGGGCCGGTGTTGAATTACGAGCCGGCGTGAGCGGCGCTGCCACGCTGGAGTTGCCAAGGACAGACAACGTCCGTCGCGCGCCGGACCGGCAAGGCAACTTACCTAAAAAAACCGGAATAGGAACCACGGATTACGCGAATGGGCACGGATACGGACGATTTTGGGCGAAATCGCAAAAGCGTGGTCCGCACAGTCCTCTGTGCGGCTGGACGGACCCCGTCCGTCCGGCGCGGGAGCGCCGTGGCCCGCCCCGCCGCACAGAGGACTGTGCGGACCACGAACGCTTTCGCGGCGTGTTTCCCGCACGTGCGCCTTCATCTCGGCAGCGCGCTGGAGCGCTGCGGTGCCGCTTTTCCCATGGCAATCCACCGCAGCATCGCTCCCGGCGCTATGACCTGTAGTTGCGGCGTGCTCATCGCGCTGGAGCACTGACACGGTGCGTGCCATGATGCGCGCCGGCGGAACGAATATGAGCGAAGAATTCCAATACGATGTCTTCATCTCTTACAGCAGCCGCGACCGGGCGTGGGTGCGCGGGGAGCTGCTGAAACGCATCGAGCAGGCCGGGCTGAAGGCCTTCATCGACTTTCGGGATTTCACCCGCGGCGCGCCGAGCATCAATGAAATGGAGCGCGGCGTAGTGGAGTGCCGCAAGACGCTGCTCATCCTCACGCCGGACTACATTGCGAGCGGGTGGGGCGAGATCGAGAACATCATGCTGCAGACGCTCGACCCGGCGAATCGCCGGCTCCGGCTCATCCCGCTCCTCAAGGCTGAGTGCCAGAAGCCGCTCCGCATCGCCGCGCTCACGCACATCGATTTCACCGCCGGCGCGGACCTCGACCTCGCCTGGCGCCAGCTCCTCACCGCGCTCGGCGCCGCGCCGGAGCTGCCGCCGCCGAAGGAGCCCGCGCATCCGAGCTGGCGTCTCGCGCATCCCTACCCGATGCCGCCGAATTTCACCGGGCGCGTCTCCGAGCGCGGCACGCTCACCCGCTGGCTGAATGAGGACGCCGCGCATCCGCTGCTGGTCCTGCGGGCCTTGGGCGGCTTCGGCAAGAGTGCGCTCACCTGGCATTGGCTCACGCATGACGTGGACGCGCAGCGCTGGCCGCACGTCGTCTGGTGGAGCTTCTACGAGGGCGATGCCAGCTTCGATCACTTCGTCGTCGAAGCGCTCACTTATCTCTACGGCGAGCAGGCCAAGGTGCAGCCGCTCTCCGCGCGCGAAGCGCTTGTGGCGTTGCTGGAGGGGCTGCACCGAACCGGCACGCTGCTTGTCCTTGATGGCTTCGAGCGGGTGCTGCGTGCCTTCAGCGGCCTGGAAGCGGCGTACCAAGGCGACGACGTGAAGCACACCGAAAACGATCGCGACTGCGTGTCGCCGCTGGCCGAGCACTTTCTCTACAACATCGCGCTCCAGCCGCAGCTTCGCTCGAAGGTGTTGCTCACCACCCGCCTCTGCCCGCGCATTCTCGAGGCGAAGGGCGGCGGTCATTTGGCAGGCTGCCGCGAAGTGCCGCTGCTCCAGATGCAGCCGGAGGATGCCGTCGCCTTCTTCCACGCGCAGGGGATCCGCGGCACGCACACCGAGCTCGAGCTGGCTTGCGAGCCGTACGGTTATCATCCCCTCAGCCTGCGCCTCCTCGCCGGCCTCGTCATCGGCGACTTCCAGCAGCCCGGAGACATCGCGGCGGCGAAGCGGTTGGACGTGAGCGGCGACCTCGTCCAACGGCAGCATCATGTGCTGGAGCAGGCCTACGACAGCCTGACACCCGCGGGACGGAATCTGCTGAATTGTATCGCCTGCTTTCGCTGGCCGACGAGCTATGACACGCTCAAAGCGACGGACAGCTCTCCCGAAACACTCGACCGCGATTTGCGCGATCTCATCGGTCGCGGCCTGCTGCATCATGAGTTGCAGAAGCGGCGCTTCGATCTCCATCCGATCGTTCGCCATTACGCCTACGACCGGTTTGCCGCACCCAACCGCGCTGCCGCCCACACCCGTCTGCGCGACTACTTCGCGGCCGTGCCAAAGTTGGAAAAGGTGACGAGCCTGGAAGACCTCGCCCCGGTGATCGAGCTTTACCACCACACCGTCCGCGCCGGGCAGTTCGACGAGGCGCGCACGCTCTTCCGCGACCGACTCCACAAGCCGCTCTACTTCCAACTCGGTGCCTACCCATTGATCATCGACTTACTGCGCGCGCTCTTCCCCGACGGCGAAGACCCTTCGCCAAGTTCAGGGCAGGCCGCCTTGCCGCGCCTGAAGGACGAAAGTGCCCAAGCTTGGACGCTGAACGCCCTGGCAATCTCCTACAGCCTCAGCGGCCAGTCCCGCCGCGCCGTGCGGCTGTATGAGCAGCACAACGCTATCCAGAAGAAACGGGAGAGACGGGGCGACAAGCGCAACCTCGCAATCGGCTTGGGGAACCTGGCTTACGTGGCGCAGCTTCCCATCGGCGCGCTGCGGTCCGCCGAGGCCAACCTGCGCCGCAGCATCGAGCTGAGCC
>DASYIS010000086.1:0-24923 GCA_035997375.1 Chthoniobacteraceae bacterium | reverse complement strand
GACATGCTCAAGACGAAGAACAAGACCCTCCCGAACGCGCTCACCTTGAAAGACTGGCACACCCTCATCGCCCGCACGAAAGGCGACGAGATCGAGGTGACGATCGACGGCAAGGCGGTCGGCAGCTTCAAGTCCGAAGGGATCGCGCACGACACGAAGAGCCTCATCAGCCTCACGACCAACGCGGTCGACGTGGAGTACGACGACTTCAGCATCAAGGCGGCGGCGAAGCCGTAGAGGGGGCGGCATTGTCCCCGTGCGTAGACGCGGCTCTCCCTGAACTCGTCTAAGCCGAAGGCCCTGAGCTCGCCGAAGGGGTACCGCCTCACTTCATCCAGATCGCACCGATGAAAACCCCCGATCCCTCTCCCCAGCCGGACTCCGATGAACAGGCAGCCGCCCTGGCGGCCATGCGCCGGGATTGGGCGGAGTTCGGAGATTCGCGACGAGGTGATGCATCCGGATAAAGAGCTGCTCGACTGCGACAAACCCGCGCCGGCCATCCGACGCGCCGCGCTGCTCAAGAATCACTAGGCCAAACATCGCGCGGTTCTCCTCGCCCAAGGGGTCGATCCCGCCGCCCTGGAGATGGCGGACATCGAGGAAATACTGACCAAGTACCTGGAGGCAGACGTCGCGGCCTGCGCAGCGGAGGAAGCGATGTTGCAGGCGTTCGCGAAGAAGGCGGACGCCGAGCTGGCCTTCGTCGGCGCGGTGACGGTGGGCGGCAAATGGGTCTCCAGCAGCCTGATCGTGCGCGCCTTCGCCGGCGTCGACACCCTGTTCGGTGGGAAGGGAAGGGAGGGTTCGTCACTCGGCTCCCGTTGCCTGCAGCGCATTGTTGGAACCCGTTGCGTTGGTGCTTAGAGAAGCCCCGCGCGATGGGAAAAGGCGGTCCCGGATCCGCAGCACTGGAAACTCCGTCAGGAGCGACATAGCTATGCCACACCCTACGGCTCCGAGAAGATAACTGGCCGCGTAAATGAACCAACTGTAGTATGGAGGGAACCGATTCGCTATGACCAAAGCACCCCACATCGCCACGGGCATGTGCCATAAATAGACGGAGTATGACTGCGAGCCAATATAGGCCAACAAATTAACCAACGGCGTGACCGGCCCTCGGAAACCCAGCGCGCAGAGGAGCAGAAATCCTCCCCCGACGTAAAACAGCGAAAAGCCGTAGGTGTACATGAAGCGATTGGTTTCCAACTGAAAGCAGAACGCAGGTAAAAGCAGGATTACTCCAGCCCCCAACAGCACGTATCGGAACCGCGATGCGATCGAAAGAATCCAAATTGGATGACGATGAAACAGATAGGAAAGCAATACCCCAAACAAGAGGCCATCGATTCGGAGATGGGTAGGGAATAGATGGGTTTCATTGACGAACGGAGCCCGGGCGCCCAGGATGCGTAACCCTAAACAGAGTACGGCCACGGCGACGAAGGCCGCAGGTAAAGGTTTGAATGGTCGGGGTGAGCGGCGTCGAGCCAGGAGAAATAACCCAAAGGCCAACAGAAGGTAGAAATGCTCTTCGACCGCCAGTGACCACGTGTGATTCCACAAGGAAGGGCCGTAGTTCTGAATGAAAAGAAGCTCGGAGGCAACTTCGCGCAGAGGCAATTTATGGTGACGTATATATCCACCCACAAACGTTACGCCAATCAGGAGCCAGAATGGCGGGTAAATCTTGAAACCCCGCCGGATGAGAAAATGTCCTATGTGAAGTTCACGATACTTCTCGTGCTCGCGGAACAAAAGTCCTGACACGAGAAAGCCGCTAAGAACGAAGAAAATATCCACTCCGATCCATCCACCTCGTGCCCAGACGTCCGTAACTTGATGAAGGAACGCGCTCGTTTCTACAGGACATCGTGGCATGTGCCGCCCCAGAACGAGAAACACAGCCAGCGCTCTCAGGACATCGATTTGTTTGAAACGGTTCACGTGCAAACGGATGGTCTTCGTCGTCTGGAGACTTTCACGTTCGGGCACGACGCTGCACCAGGATCTCGAGGGCGACGGCGACGGCTTGCGCCCGCACCAAGAAAGAAATGAACAGTGCCTTCATGGGCGCGACATTGAACGACGCCTCCCAGATTGGGAACAGAATCATTTCGGAAAATTTTGGTGGCCGCCGCACCGTTCACGTAATCAACAACTGCGCAAAGCCCCCACGCGCCCGACCATGCCTTTCAGATCATTTCTGATGCAAAAAGTACGATCGGCGAACTTCCACCACCATCGGCTTGGAGCGCTGGCATGGGGGGCGCCGGCATGGGGGCGCCCCCACCTACGCGACTTCGTGGACGGTCACATCGCGTACCACCACGGCGTTGAGGGTGGGTGGATTGCGTGCTGCCGAGGATGTACCGGGGCTGGTTCACGCTGGTGTCGTTGCTCTTGCCGGCGAGGAACCGGACGGCGAGGCCGGGGGTGGAGCGAGGGACGAGCGGAACCCCCGGAACCACGCATACGCGCATGCGCCCCGGAGGTGGCGCGAGAACCTTCGCCAACGCCAAGCCCTCTCCCGCCCCTTCAGGGCGGATTCCTTTTTGTGCGGGGTCCGGGGGTTCCGCTCGTCCCTCGCTTCACCCCCGGCTAATCTCCTTCAGCCCTCCGGGCCGACTGCAGGTTGCGGTTGAACTCGACCGTCTTCGGGAGCGTCTTGGCGCCGCGCACGGATGGAACTCGGCGCGCCGGCGCGTACGCACCCCTTTCCGTCCTCGTTGATCCGGAAAGCACCCCCAATGATCCAAATCGCATCATCAACTGTGCCTTTGGGGTAATCGACGAACCACTTCTTGTAGTCAATGATCGAAAACGGATCACTTTTGTCCATCACGCTAAATCAACTGCAGGAATCCGTTCATTGATGATGCTTTTTGAATCAATTTTTGTCCTCGGAGCATCATCAATGGTGCTTGGCGCTTCGCCCGAATTGCCATGGGGATGATCGGGGGTGCTTTTTCCGTCATCCACGATGCATCAGGCATCGTGGATGACGGGAAAAGCCGCGGACTCAGCTCCGCTCCTCGTCGGTGAGGCTGATGACAAACGGGCGAGGAGGGCGCGCAGCTCGTCGGCTTTGTCATGATGGTGGTTTCCTTGGCGGCGGTGAAGGGAGATACGAGGCCTCGGCTTGGGAGCTTGGAAATCGGCCACACGGCAGAACGAGGCTTGGGGGTGTGGACCCGAGTTGCATAGCATGCGTTTCCTCCCTCCCATGAAACTTCAGGTCTTCGCTGCCCTCATCCTCGTTTCCCTGGCCACTGCGGCGCACGCGCAGACCACCCCGACCCTGCCGAGCCAGGCTCGCACTGGCACTGTCGTGAATATCGGGAAAGTCATTCTCGATGCCGGCGCCGACTTCCGCACGACGCAGCAACTGGAGATCGCCAACTTGGCCGACCAGCCGGCCGTGGTGGACGTCTTCGCCTCCGACTGGACGGAGGACAAGACGGGCGCGGTCGTGGCGCCGCTCGAGAAGAAGGCACCGGATTCCGCGACGGCCTGGGTCAGCATCGGCCCGCAGCGTTTCACCCTGGCGAAAGGCGAGCGGCAGATCGTGACCGTGGCCATCGCCACGCCGAAGTCCGCGGCCGAGATGCCGCTGAAGGAATACCGCACGATGATCTTCACGGCGACGAGCGATGTGCTGAAACCCGAGGTGAGCGTGCCGCGCCGTGATCTCCAGGTGCGCGCGATCCGCCGCATCGGCGCCAGGATTTTTCTGCGCAATCCGCCCATCGCCACGAAGCTCGATTGCGAAGTGACGAAGATGGAAGAGACCACGCAGGGCGGCAAACGCGGCGTGCTGATCGAAACGCGCAACGGCGGCAACGTCCACGTACAGTGCGACAGCTCGACGATCGCCTTTCGCAACGCAGCCGGCGCCACAGTGGCGACGCTGCCGCTGCCGGCTTTCTCGATCCTGCCCGGCCAGACCCGGACCGTTTTTTTCGAGCTGCCCGAAGCGGGCAAGTCGAAGCTGGAGAAAGGGACAAAATACAATCTGCTGGCCGTGATCGACTACGGCGGCACCGACCTCGTCGCGGGCGAGTTGGAGCTGACGTATTAAGCGCGCCGTGGGCCGACAAGTCTCAGACGCCCGGAACGCCGTCCTGGACGCCTACCGCCGATGCGACAACTCCCGGAGACACTGCTTGAGGTCATCCGGGAGTTCGAGAAAGAGCACGGTGCTCTGGTAGGTCTTGGGCTGGTCGTGGCACTCTTCGCAGCCGACGACGATGCCCTCCGCGTGGAGGCGCGTGGCGCCGCTGGGGTCATGCTGGCAGACGAAGGAGACGGCCAACTGCGTCCCAAGCTCGAAGCACCAGCGGGACCGCATGTGCATCGCTTGCTCGGAGAATTCGATGGCGTCTTCGGCACACTCCTGGGCGTCGGTGCCAAAATCGAGGGAAAGCGAGGTCACTCGCGGTTGGGCCAGGACCGTGGGCTCGCGAAGCGTCATAGGGAGATGATGGAGAGCGCGAACATGGGATCGATTAAGGGACGTTAACACGTCCCGGGACCGTGTCAAAGGGCCTGCTCAAGAGAAATTGCCTCCGGGTGGCCGGCCGGGGGTTCCACCGTGGGCGCGGGCGCGGCCGGCGGGGTGAATTTCTCCTCCGCCTCGGCGAGGAGCCTTAAAGCCAACCGGCTGAGCCGCGTGGTGACGAAGAAGGCGAGCAGCAGCCCGCCGATCCAGAGAAAGTATTCGATCGGTCGCGGGTGCGACTGGCCGCGCAGCAGGCGCAGCCCGTGTTGCGCCAGCGTCCCGAGGTACGCATAGAGAAACGCGCCGGGCGCCTGGCCGATCGCGATCCACAACATGCACGTGCGGAACGGGATGCGCGTGACGCCGTAGAGATAATTGAGCAGGCTGCTCGGCGCCAGCGGATGGACCTGGGTGAGGAAAATGATCTTCCACCCCTCGCGGGCAACCGCCTCATCGAGTGCTGCCCATTTCCGATGCCGCAGAAAATGCCGCCGCACCCAGCCGCGCGCCGCCCAGCGGCTGATCGAGAACGCCACGGCCGCACCCATCACGCTGGCGGCGACATTCAACAAAAACCCCCACCAAAGCCCGAAAAAGAGCCCGCTGCCGATCGCGAGCGTCCCCGCCGGCAGCAGGAGCACGTTGCACGCGGCGAAGAGCAGGGGATAGAGCGCGCCGCCCCACCGGCCCATCGCGGCGATGTGCTCCTGGGCCTGGGTGATCCAGTCCAGCACGGGGTAATGCCGGGAGAGCCAGACGACGAACACGACCGCAGCCGCCGCGCCGGCGAGTTGCAGGAAGAGCGCGCGTCTTACGCGGGACATGGGTTCAGGTGAAGGGAGAGCATGGTCGGCGGGCCTGCCTCGTTCTTAATCCTGCTCCTGCTCCTGCTCTTCCGCTTACCGGAGCGGCATGTGAGCAGGAGCAGGAGCAGGAGCAGGATTAAGAACGAGCGGCAGTCTCCATCATCGCCCGCACTTCTTCCGGTGTCACGCCTCGCGCGCGGAGAGCCCGCAGGCTCAAGGAATCGTGGCGTTTCGCCAGGCGGGCGCCCTTGGCGTCGAGCATCAGCGCACAGTGGAAGAAGAGCGGCGGCGCCAACCCGAGCGCGCGGTAGAGCAACAGTTGCCGAAACGTGCTCGTGATCAAGTCCGCCCCGCGCACCACCTCGGTGATCTCCATCGCGGCGTCATCGACGACCACGGCGAGTTGGTATGCGGGGAAATCGTCCTTGCGCCATGCGACGAAGTCCCCGAAGTCCGCCCCGCAAACCGCGCGCTGCTCGCCGGCGTTTCCATCGACGAACGCCACCATCTCTCGCTCCGGCAGGCGAAAGCGCCAGTTGATCCCCGCGCGCGGCGCCTCCGACGGCGGTGCGCCCGACGGCGGCCGGCACGTGCCGGGATAAACGGGCTCCTCTTCCCCCAAATGCGGAGCGCTCGCCGCCGCCTGCGCGATCCTCTGCCGCGAGCAATAACAGGGATACAGAAAGCCGCCCGCGCGCAGCCGCTCGAACGCCTCGACGTACCGCGGCCGCCGCGCGCTTTGCGTATAGGGCGCGAAAGGCCCGCCGACATCCGGCCCCTCGCTCCAGCGCAAACCGAGCCAGCGCAGATCTTCCAGCATCGCCTCCGCGAAGAGCGCGCGGCAGCGGGCACGATCGAGGTCTTCATCGCGCAAAATCAGCGTCCCTGCGCCTGCGCGCTCCTGCGCGATGCAAAACGTCCGCGCGTGGCCGAGATGCAGGTAGCCCGTCGGCGAAGGCGCGAGCCGGCCGCGATAGGGGGACGGCGAACGCATCGGGGTCGCGAGGGCGCGCATGGGTTGGCGCGAAGCTGCATCATGCTTGGCGGGAAGTCGACCTCGTGTGACTTGTGCCGCCCCGTGTGGCGCAATAGGGTTATCGACCGCCGCTCCTTCCCGTGACGATCCAAACGCATTCCGAGCCCGGCGGAAAGGTCATCAACGAAGACTATGTGATCGCGCGGCGCCACCCGGCTTCGGCTTCCACTTTTATTTGCATCCTGGCGGATGGGCAGGGAGGTCAAGCGAACGGCGCCCTGGCCGCCATGACCGCTTCGGAAGCTGCCTGGAGGATTGCGGCGCAGCTTTCACCTGAGCAGCTGTTCGAGGATCCCACTTGGGTCGGAATTCTCGAGCGCGCAGACCAGGAGACCGCAAGAACAGGTGGATTCACCACGCTCATTGCCCTTGCCTCCAACGGTCACTGTGCGGCCGGGGCGTCGTGTGGCGATGGCAAGGCTTACTTCCGTTCGCCGACATCGACGGAGATCGCGGAATGGACCGGGCGCCAGCGCAAGAACCCGGCGGTGGGCAGCGGCGCGGTGGATGCCGTTTCCTTCATGCATGAGGGGCTGGCCGGCGGCCGGCTGTTACTGGTCTCGGACGGCGTGTGGAAGTATTGCGGATACGAGGCGCTCAAGTCGTCCTTTGCGCTGCTGCCGGCTGCACTGTCGGCGCACTTTCGCGCCGCCATCTTCGGGCGCGCGGGCACGACACTCCCGGATGATCTCAGCTTCATCTGCGCCGATCTTGACTAGAGGCGCGGAAATTTCCCGGAGCCAGTCTGGTGTTCGCCCGCTCTTGCATGCCACGGACGAGCGTCCTCTACTCTGGAGCCACCACGTTCCCTCAAATGAAACACCTCCTCGCGGTCTTCACCGGCCTTCTCGTTTCCCTGCTGCCCCTGCGCGCCGCGGAACTGAAAGTGGCTCCCGTCTTTTCGGATCACTTAGTCCTGCAGCGCGATCTGCCGGTGCCGGTGTGGGGCTCGGCCGATCCCGGCGAGGTCGTGACGGTGGAGTTTGCGGGGCAAACCAAAACCGCCACGGCCGATGCCGCGGGCCGATGGGCGCTGAAGCTGGACGCGTTGAAAGCGGACGCCGAGGGGCGAGAGCTGAAGGTGCGCGCGAAAGAGACGGTGACGCTCTCGGACGTGCTCGTGGGCGAGGTCTGGCTCGGCTCCGGGCAGTCGAACATGGCGGGGCCCATCCGCACCTTCAAAGGCAACGACGAGGGGTTGCAGAAGCTGCTCGACGGCGCGCCGTATCCGCAGATTCGCTTGCTCAAACAAGCCGGCGCGGGCTGGCAGCCCGCCACGGCGGCAAACGTCGATGGGTTCTCCGCGATCCTCTTTGCCTATGGCGCGCGCTTGCAGGCGGACCTCAAGGTGCCCGTCGGCTTGATGTCCGCCGCCGTCGGCGGCACCCCGTCGGGCTATTGGCTGACCGACGAGATGTACCGCGGCGATGCGGCCTGCACGGCGCAGGTGGAGAAATTCGCGAAGACCTACGATTTCGCCGCCGCGATGAAAGGCTATGAGCGCTACCTGGCCGCGTGGAAAGAGAATGCGGAGAAGGCGAAGCAAACCGGCGCCAAGGTCGGCCGCGAGCCGGCGATGCCGAAGCACCCCGGCGAGTGCATCGGCGAGGTCGGAAATCTCTACGCCGCGCATGTGCAGGCGTACGTGCCGTACGCGATCCGCGGCGTGCTCTGGGATCAAGGCGAAGCCGGCACCGGCATCACGGGCGTCGATCAGTTCAATCTCATGGGCGCGCTCATCAAAGGCTGGCGCAAGGCTTGGGGAGAGGATTTCCCGTTCCTCTACGTGCAGAAACCGAGCGGCGGCGGCACCGCGTGGGACCTCGCGAATCCCACCACGAAGAACGCGACCCCTTTCGCCGCCCAGCCCGCGCCAGTGCCGGCCGATCCCGAAGGCCTCGCCCGCGAGGTGCACATCAAGATCCAGCAGCACCCGAAGACCGCGATGGTGATCAGCACCGACCTCGGCGGCATGACGCACCCGACCAACAAGTCCGGATACGCTGACCGCGCGCTGCTCACGGCGAAGGGCTTCGTGTATGGCGACAAAGTGGAGTTCAGCGGCCCGCTCTACGCCTCACACGAAATCGCCGGCGACAAGGTGCGCGTGCACTTCACACATACCGGCCAGGGGCTCGCCATGCGGCACAGCGACAAACTGCAGGGCTTCGAGATCGCCGGAGCCGACCAAAAATTCGTCTGGGCGGACGCCGTCATCGAGGGCGACGCGGTCGTGGTTTCGAGCCCGTCCGTGCTCAAGCCGGCGGCCGTGCGCTACGCCTGGTCGAGCAACTCGCCTTGGGCCAATCTCTTCAACAAAGACGGCCTGCCCGCGCAGACGTTCCGGACGGATGATTGGGAGGCGGACCCGCGCGCTCCGCGCAAATGAAAACCGCCCTGATCCGTAGCGCGGCAGTCGCGCACCTGGCGCCGGAAACGACGGCCCGGGGAGCACACGCGCCCTCGCGTGTTCTGCCCGGCGCCCTCGCCGGGCAGCGCGTCTCCAACGCACTGCGCGTGGAAACTCACCAAACGGTCTGCCGCGCGCCACGGGATTCGGCGAGGGCGCCGAATCCAGCACGCGACTCGCCCTCCCTGATGACCTCCCTTGTCCCTTCCGCCTCCTCGGAGGGCGCGTGCGCTCCCCGGGCCGTTCGCGGTCCGCGCGCCACTGGATTGTTATGGCTCCTCGCGCTCACCCTTGCGCTCCTCGGCCATCTCCGCGCCGAGGAAGCGATGATCTTCGAGAAGCTCGAAGGCGCGCCGACCGCGGCGGAGGTGCAGGCCTTCAAGGGCTTCATGCGCGGGGTGGAGGTGCCGGCGAACAATCTCCACAACGCGATGGTCTATGGCAGCGGCGGCATGGCCGTGGAGTCCTTGGGGCGGATGTTCGAGATTTCCGGCGATCACGAATTGCTCGATCTCATGCTGCGCTTCACCGACCGGATGCTGGCCGCGCGCAACGACCCGAAAACCGGCGTCGTCATCTGGACCGGCGAGCGCGACGCCGTCTGGCCCAATGCGGTAGCGAAGGCGGGCGAGCGCGCCTATGCCGGCAGCGAGACGGGCGACGTCGTCGGCCACATCGCCTACGCCGCGCGGCTGATATTGCAGAACGATGCGCTGTCGGCTGAGAGGGTGCCCGATGGCGACCCGCTGCAATTTGGCCTCACGTATCGCGAGCGCGCGGTGCGCTATGTGCGCGACCTGGATCACACGACCGACAGCTTCACCGTGAAGTGGTTCGTGCGCCCCAACACCCAACGCCTCTTCACCCCCGCCTCACCGGCTTACGACGACGCCACGCGCCCCGGCAGCGCCGACCGGCCCGTGCCTTGGAATCAGCAGACGATGCTGACCAACGGCTTCCAGCGCCTCGCCGAATGCCACACGCTGCTCGGCGACGATCCCGCGCGGGTGAAGCAGTACGAGTCGGTCGTGCAAGCCTTCGTCGACTGGTTCTTCGAGTTGGCGCAACGCATCGAAGTGAACGGCCATGAATGCTATCGCTGGACCTACGCCGCCGAGACGCCGCCGGTCCACTTCGAAGACACGGCCCATGGCGGCTACGATGTCGGCGGCCTCTACCGCGCCTACGTGAGCGGCCGCTACGGCATCACCCCCGCGAAGATGAAACCCTTCGCCAACACCGTGCTCCAAATCATGGCCCGGCCAAACAACACCTTCACCGGGCGCACCGATGGAGAATCCGCCGGCGGCCGCCCGCCTGGCACCCTGCGCGGCCCCTGGATCGACCTCTGCGAATTCGCCCCCGAGCTGCTGCCGATTTTTCACGCGGCCAATCGCGGAAGAATCAAAGGCAGCCCCGACACGACAGCCAACCTGCTGTGGGCACGTTGGCGGCTTTCGAAACGCTGATTTCCCATTCGTCGCGCGGCGAAGCTGCGGCCAATATGGCTGGACATTTTCAAGCGCAGGGCATTTATTCCAAGTCTGAAGGCGATCAAGGCCACGAACGGAATCACGCTATTCTATTCACAACTTTATGAACATATCCTGCCTTGTCAGTCCCACGAGCCGGAGGCTCCCACAGACCTGCCTCCGCCGGGCCTGCCAGGTTAGCGGTTCTGGCTCTGCTCACCCGTCCCACCTGGCCTCAATCGCCGACGCCGGCACGGACCCTCACGGTTTTCGGTGCGCCCGACGCAAAGGCAATTTCTTAACGAAGGGTTTTCGCTTGGGAGAAAATCCTGTGTGCCGCCTCGTCTTTTGGCTCGTTTTGCCGATGCTCCTGGTTGCTGTAGAAAGCCGAGGCCAGACGGGCTCACCCACCGTTGCGACTCCGGCAGCAGCTGGGCAACCGGCGAGTTCATTCGGCTCCCCTGCTCCTTCGGCATCCGCGCCGAGTGCGGATCCATCGGCCCTGACGATCCTGAACAATAAAGTTGACTCTGAATTGAAAGCATCCCGGGAGCATCTGGATGCGATGCGTGATGCCGCCGTGCACAGCAATATCATTTTCGCTGTGTTAGGCGGTATATTGAGCATTTTGGGGATCGTAAGCTGGCTCAGACAACGGAGCCAGGACGAGAATATTGAGAATCGGCTCAAGGAATCCGATCGACAGCGGATCGATGTTCACTCCCATGCACTCAAGGTCGCCGCCAACGAAGAAGCGCGGCGCGCCGAGATCCATCTCTCCACGATGGGGCTTCTAAAAGAGCACCTCGCAGTCAAGCAGGAAGAAGGGGGCCGACTTCCCGGGCTGCTCGATCTTCAGAAGGACAACATGACGCAAATCAACGCATTGACGACCGCCATCGCAGGGGGGGCCAACTCCAATGTGGAGGCTATCAACAAAATGTTCGATGCCATTGGAAAGATTCTGGCGTTTAAGGTTGCCGAGGCAGAAGACGTGCAGAACACCCTCAAAAAAATCGAGGCTTGGCGCGAGGAGAGGGAGGCGGAAGAACTTCAGGATCTCGATGAATTGGAACAAATGGCCGCAAATCTGCGCGAAAGCCGGCATGAATACGCGAAACCGTCCACCGCCCAGTTCAGCGCACGGCTTGATGCCTATGCCGCCGAATTCGATAGAATCGGAGAACACGCCCTTTGTCGTCTCACCAAAGCGAAAGCGCCGGCAGCGGGAGACGCGGTCCACGGCGAGATCTTCCTGCGCCGCGGCACGATCGCCTATTATGCGAACAATATTGTCCGAGCCCGCTCCTTGCTGCGAACCGCTGATCGCTTCTATACGGCTGTCAACCCGGATGCGTTAAAAGCGGACAAAAACCTGGCGAGGCCGTGCGGATTCACAAAATTCTACCTGGCTCTGATTGAGAAGAACTACGGCAAAATGGAAGCCGCCAAGGATTTCATCACCGCCTCCTGGGACATTTGGGGAAAGGACAACAAACATGAATTTCTGACGCCGGCCGTCAAGGCCGAAATTTTGTCCGGTCTTGGTGATATTGATGGCGCCAGAGAGAGTCTCCAGCCCATGCTGGCTTTTGTGCAACAATTGAGAGAGCAAAATCAGGATCTCCCAATTCACGAAGCGGTATATGTCGCAAGGAGCAATCTTCTTTTGGGCGACACTTACTACATTGCGGGAAAGTGGGAAGAGGCCGAGCCCTACTACAAAGAGGCCTTGGAGGCGAGCCAGCGCGCGGCCGCGGCCGAAGGCAAGCCTTCAACTGGTGACTATTATGCGCAATACGCACTCGCCCAAGTCTACGAAAAACAGGGCAAGGATGATCAAGCCGCGAATGCTCGCGAACTTGCGCACCAAGCGCTCGTGGAATCTCACGATCTCGCCAACAAAAAGGCCTTGGACACCCAAATCTTGCTCAATGCCCTGGGTTACTTTTGCACAATTGAAAGTAACCCGAAGAAGGCGGAGGATTATCTGGAGTGTGCCGGGCGGCTTTGGTCGAGGATTACTCAGATCAATGGGCTGGAGCTGCGCCTTTTCTCGTTGAAGCAAAAGAAGCAGGTTCCCAAGGAAGCTTTCTTTAGGGAACTTTTCGGATCTGAGCGCAAACCGGTCGCAGGCTGAAGTGAGGTCGGCCAGGCATGCCGGATGGCGCAGACGGTGAACGCCTGTTGGAAACCCTTGCGCTCCAAGCATTTTATACAAACCTTCCCGAAAGTGTCGCAATTCGACCATCCGTCGCCGGAAAACCCTGCAAATCTGTTTCATGATGTTTCGAAACTCCTGTCCGCCCCAAGGAACGGCCTTCCGCCCGCGCGGCCCGCAGGCTTACATGGACCTCATGAAAACCAAGCCCCTCGCGTTTCTCCTCTCCCTCTGCCTCGCCGGCCAGGCGCTCGCCGCCGAGCCGCGGAGTGTCAGCGGCATCTACCCGCATCTCGCCTATTATAATAACGAGGGGGAATGCGGGACGGGCGCGGTGGTGCCGTGGGCGGATCGACTGTGGGTGATCACTTATGGGCCGCACCTGCCGCTCGGCTCGAGCGACAAGCTGTATGAGATCGATGCGGCGCTCGCGGAGACGATCCACCCCGAGAGCGTGGGCGGGACGCCGGCGAACCGGATGATTCATCGCGAGAGCAATCAGCTTTTCATCGGGCCGTACGCCATCGATGCCGAGCGCAAGGTGCGCGTCATCACGCCGCAGCAGATGTACGGGCGGCTCACGGGCAATGCGCGGCATCTCACCGACCCGGCGAACAAGCTCTACTACGCGACGATGGAGGAAGGGATCTACGAGGTGGACGTGCACTCGCTCGCGGTGACGGAGCTCTGGGCCGACGAGCAGCGCAAGCAGGGCCGCCACGCCGACCTGCCGGGCTACCACGGCAAGGGGCTCTACACCGGCCAGGGGCACCTCATTTATGCCAACAACGGCGACCACGCGCCAAAGGCGTTGAGCGATCCGACGACGCCCTCCGGCGTGCTGGCGGAGTGGGATGGCAAGGCGGACCACTGGACCGTCGTGCGGCGCAATCAATTCACCGAGCTCACGGGACCCGGCGGGATTTACGGCAGCGAGCATCCGGAGACCGATCCCGTCTGGAGCATCGGCTGGGACGCGAAGTCGCTCATCCTGATGCTGCTCGACGGCGGCCGATGGCATTCGTACCGGCTGCCGAAAGTCAGCCACGCCTACGATGGCGCGCATGGCTGGAACACCGAGTGGCCGCGCATTCGCGAGATCGGCGAAAAGGACCTGCTGATGACGATGCACGGCGCGTTCTGGCGTTTTCCAAAGACCTTCAGCGCGGCCAACCCGAACGGCATCCGCGTGCGGAGCGCGTATCTCAAAGTCATCGGCGACTTCTGCCGCTGGAACGACCGCCTCGTCTTCGGCTGCGACGACACGGCCAAGGCCGAGTTCCTGAACAAGCGAAGTGTCAAGGGCGGCATCGCGGGGCCGGGGCAATCGCAATCGAATCTCTGGTTTATCGGCCACGAAACGCTCGACTATCTCGGCCCCGCGCCGGCCGGCGGCGCGGTCTGGCTGCGCAGCGACGTGAAGGCCGGCGAGGAAGCGGAACCGTTCCTCGTCGCGGGCTGGCCGGATCGCAGCGCGTGGTTCGTCAATGAAGGCTCCGGCGAGGCGCGCTTTTCTGGCGATCTCGGCGAGGTGACGCTGGCGCCCGGCGCCTCGAAGCGCGTGGAGATAACCGGCGACGCGGAGTGGGTGCGCGTGAAGGCCACCGCCGACGCGGCGAAGGTTTCCGTGGTGTTCAATTTCAGCGGCGGTGCGAGGGGGAGCACCGTACTGGACGAGATCTACCGCGGGACGATGAACGGGCTGGCAAGCTTGTCGGAACCGGCGCCGCTCGACGGACTGCTGCATGCCCGAGGGGAGAACAAGCGGACCCTCTCGGTCGCCACGAGCGCCGGTTACTACGAGCTGGATGGCGAGCTGAACCTGAAGCGCGTGGAAGATCCCAAGGCTGAGGAGTACGTGCAAAAGGCGGTCGCGATCCCGAAGAACGTGATCACGCTCGACGACGCGAGCGTGCTCGTGATCGATGACCGCAAACGCCGCTGGCGCCTGCCGAAAGGCGACCCCGCCTTTGACGCGCTCACCAACCGCGGCGAGCTCCGCATCTGCCGCGAGGTTTCCACGGAGCGCGACCTCTTTTCCGCGTGCGGCACCTTCTACGAGCTGCCGGCGGAGAACGCCGACGGCTTCGCGAAAATCCGCCCCATCTCCTCGCACAACTTTCGCGTGACCGACTATACCTCCTATCGGGGAATGCTGGTGATGACCGGCCTGGACCCGAAGGCCCCCACCGGACGGAACGTGATTCGCAGCGACGACGGGAAAGCCGCCGTGTGGGTCGGTGCGATCGACCAACTCTGGTGGCTCGGGCGCCCGCGCGGCGAAGGCGGGCCGTGGAAAGACACGATCGTCAAGTCCGGCGAGCCGAGCGACCCGTACCTGCTCTGGGGTTATGAAGACCGCACGCTGAAGCTGAGCCACGACGCCACGACGCCGGTCACCTTCCGCGTCGAGCTCGACCTCACGGGAACGGGCGTGTGGGTGCAGCACGAGAGCGTCACCGTCCCGCCCGGCAAGCTGGAAGTGGAGCTGAAGTTCGCGCCGTCGGTGCAGGCCCGCTGGGTGCGCGTCACCGCGAGCGCGCCCTGCACGGCCACGGCGTGGCTGACGTATCGGTAAGGCGGCGTGTTATGCGCGAAGCGCTCCGAAACATGTGTAGAGCGCGGCTCTCTGTGAGCATAGGCGAACTGGTGCCGCCTCCAATTCCTTGAGTGTCTCCCGCGCGATCAGCGCCCAGGACACGAAGCGACTCTCTCCTTGTTTGGACGGCTTGCGCGCGACCAGCGCTCAAGAAAATGGAGGCGGCACCTGTTCGCCTATGCTCACAGAGAGCCGCGCTCTACACATTCTTACGAGGCGGCTCCGCCGCTCATCCAGCCAACCCCAACTTTCGCCGCCCTTCATCGGTCAGCCGATTGGAGCTCCACCCGGGCTCCCACGTTTGCTCGACGATGACGTTCTTGACGCCGGGCACTTTCATCAGCGTCTGCTGTACGGGCGCGGAATTGCCGCCGGAGCCGTACGCGAAATAGCCGAGCCGCGGTCGTCCGCGGTGCGGCATCGCCATCAGCACGTGCACCGTCTCGCCGCGCACGCGCAGGTCATGGACGAGGCCGAGGTCGACGATGCTCACGCCGGCGGTGTAGAGCTGCTCGTCCTTGCAGTCGCGCAGCGCGGTCCAGAGCGCTTGTTTGGAGATGGAGCTGTCGCCGGCTTCGCCGGGTCGCGCGAGCCGGCCGGGCGAGACTTTGGCGGCCTCGCGCGGCACCTGGCTCGTGGAGAGATGCAGCGGATTCACGAGCCGATGCCGCAGCTCCTCCAGCGCGCGCGGGCCATCGGCGGCGGTGAAGGGGAGCGCGGCGTAGGCGTTCTTCTGGTGCAGCACGGCGCCCGCGGGCACCTGCTTCACGGGCAGCGGATAGCGGCTCCAGACCTGTCCATGCCAGCGGTAAAAGAGCGTCGGCGAACCCGAGTGCTTCAGCTCCGGCAGCCCGTCCGCGCGGTGCTCCAGAAAGAGCGCGACAAACGAGTCATGGCTCTGCGGGTTCGCGAAGCCGACCGCCCACAGGTTATCGCGTTGCGCCGGTTCGACGTCGCCCGTCCGCAGCTTTCCATCGGCGCCCATCCAGACGATATCGGTGAAGGATTGGCCAGAAAAGACCCACTCGTCGTCGCGCAAGGCCGAGGCCTCGAACTCCTTGATCGCCTGCATCGTGCCCGTCTTGTGAAACCACGGCAGGCCCGCGTAGAAGCGGTACTCGACATCGACGTGGAGCCGGCTCGGCGAGAAAACGGGATGCACGGGCGAATGCGGAAACCCCCACCGCCGCACGATGGTCGCCAGCGGCCCGCGCACCACTTCGTAGTCGGGACAGGTCTCCCAGAGCGTGATGCGCAGTTTCTGAAAATGCCCCGCCGCCGCGTAATCGTGCGCCCAGTCGATGCCCGGCGGCTCGCCGTGCCCCTCGCCGCCGGCGAAGAGTTCCAGCCCGTGCTCGCGCTTGATCGTCAGCCGCTCGAGCTGCCCCATCTGCCGCGAGAGCGACGCCCGGAAATGCTCGTTCTCGATCTCCAGCGCGAAGCCTTCGCCGCGCGTCTGCAGATCGGTCGGGTAAGCCGGCAACTCCGCCTCCGGGTTGCCATGAAAGATAAGCCAAGTCTGCCGCTCGTGCGCCGCGCCGCTCGCCATGAACAGTACTTTGCAAAGCCGCTCAGCGCCGCGCCGCACCTCGCCGTGAACCTGACACGGCGCCTCGGTCAACATGCCGTCCTTCACGCGCGCCACGCGGAGTTCCCGGGCGAGCGATTCCGCCTGCTCCGCCGGCACGCCCAGCAACACCTCCACCGGCTCCGCCGGCCGCTCCACGCCGAGCGTCTCGTCGAGATGTAGCGCGCGGCAATACTTCCATCCGCGCGCCCATTCCTTCCACGGCACCGGCAGCGTCTCCACCGTTTCGATCTGCGCCACCGGCAACACCGGCGCCCCCGGATTCTCCTCCTCCACCTGTGCCTGGATCGCCGTGCTCCGCAGCGAATGCGTCAGCGCCCGCGCCAGCCGAAAGTCCTTCTTGCGCCACGCCGCCTCGAGCAGCCGCAGCTTCTCCTCGAACGTCTCCGTCCGCTCCCAATAGGTATTTTCGCTGGATTCGTTCGGCATGGGGAGAAGAACAGAGCTGGCGAATCTTAATGCGAGATGTACCGGCCGCGAGATGCAAATGACGCCGAGCGCCAATGAACAAGTGCGATCCATCGCGTGTGCTTCACGGTTGCTTCAGTCGTGCTCCGGCGCTACGCTGCCAGCCATGATTCAGACCATCGAAGCCATGATCGACGCCGGAGGCTCGGTTCGACTGTTGGGGCCGGTGCGGGTCTCGCGGTCCCAGCGGGCTCTTGTGACGATCCTCGACGAGGAGCCCGCGCCGAGTGTCGAGACCGCGCTGCTCAGTGAGCAGGCCTTGGCGCAGGACTGGAATCGCTCGGAAGAGGACGCTGCATGGGCACACCTTCAGCAGGTTCAGTAGTCCTCGTCCCGTTCCCATTTTCGGACCTGACGCAGTCGAAACTGCGTCCGGCGGTCGTGCTCGCATCGGCCGACCGCGGCGATTGGGTGCTCTGCCAAGTCACGAGTCAAGCCTATGGCGACGCCCGTGCCGTCCAGCTTACGAACAACGATTTCGCGACTGGCAACTTAAAGGTGATCAGCTACGCCCGGCCGGCGAAACTGTTCACCGCTCATGAGAGCCTCTTCGTTCGAGAGGTTGGGCAACTGGACCCAACAGCCTTCCAGAAAGTCCGCGATGCTGTGCGCGTTCTGTTGATATGATCTTTACGCCAGAATCCGCCTCGACAGACCAGCACTGAGCGTGAAGTCCGCCGCGCCGCCGTCGTTCCGCAACGAATTTGCATCGTGACCGACGCGGCGCGGCGCCAATATCACGCGAAGCGATGTCCCCAAAATCCCTCCTTCCCTTCATCCTCCTCGGCTGCGGCTTTGTCTGGATGGCTTTCTTCGCGTGGTGGCGGCGCCGGTCGACTCCTGGCTCCGAATATCTCTCGCTCGTCGGCGCGGTGGGCCTGCTGCTGTTCATGATCGCCGCGGGGATCGCGGCCTACGTGAAGTGGTCCCACCTGCCCGCCCCATAGTTCTCGTGACGAGGACCGCTCGCGTTCGCCGTCCATCAGGACCAATCTTCAACGATGTGGCGCTGCTCTCTGATCCTGAACACCCTGCTTCTGTGGGTCATCGCCTTGCCATGCACGATTCCCTTGTGGGCACTCTACACCCGCTTCGTCCTCTACCCATCCGCGGGCGGACGAGCGCTTCCCGCGATCACCGCGTTGGCGTTCCGCGTCGAATGGCTCCTCCTGGTCGTACCGCTCTTCTGGACCGTTGGTTTGATTTTGCTCCTCGTGCGATTTCGCCGGCAGCCGCCTTCGCCCTACCTCCTGCAACTGCATCTCTCAGCCTCCTTGTTTGTTTGCCTCACGCTGATCGCTTTCTTTGTCCTCGCCGTGACCATGCCATACATCGAAGTTTTCAAGGGAATGCGGCCCGGTTAGTAATGGCCAATCGCGGCTCTCACGCCAGAATCTCCCGCACCACCTTCCCTTCCACATCCGTCAGCCGAAAATCCCGGCCGGAGTAGCGGTAAGTGAGGCGCTCGTGGTCGAGGCCCATGAGGTGCAGGATGGTGGCGTGGAGATCGTGGACGCTCACCGGGTTTTCCGCGGCGGCGAAGCCGAACTCGTCCGTGGCGCCGTAGGCGGTGCCACCTTTGATGCCGCCGCCGGCCATCCAGACGGTGAAGCCGTAGTGGTTGTGATCGCGGCCGAGCTTGGAGGTGCCGCCGTTCATCTCGACCGTCGGCGTGCGGCCGAATTCGCCGCCCCAGATGACGAGCGTCTCGTCGAGCAGGCCGCGCTGCTTGAGATCGGTGAGCAAGGCGGCGATCGGTCCATCGATCTCGCCGGCGAGCTTGCGATGGCCTTCCGCGATCTTGTCGTGGTTGTCCCACGGCTGCCCGCCGCCGTGCCAGAGCTGGACGAACCGCACGCCGCGCTCGATGAGGCGCCGCGCGATGAGCGTCTGCCGGCCATGGACGCCGCTGCCGTAGAGATCGCGCATGAGCTGCGGCTCCCGCGAGAGGTCGAAGGCGTCGGCGGCCTCGGTCTGCATGCGGAAGGCGAGCTCGAAGGACTCGATGCGCGCCTCCAGCCGCGGGTCGAGCCGCTCCTGGCGATGCGCCTCATTGAGCGTGCGCAGCAGGTCGAGCTGTTTGCGCTGCGTCTCCGGGCTCGCGTGCGGGCTGCGGATATTCTCGATCAGCTTGTCGACCGCGGTGTGCTGCGAGTCGACATAGGTCCCCTGCATCGCGCCGGGCAGGAAGGCCGACTGCCAGTTCTCCGCGCTCTTGATCGGCTGGCCGCCCGGGCACATCGCGACAAAGCCCGGCAGGTTCTGGTTCGCCGAGCCGAGCCCGTACATGAGCCACGAGCCGAGGCTCGGCCGCGCCTGGATGGAGTCGCCGCAATTCATCAACATGAGCGACGGCTCGTGATTCGGCACCTGCGCGAACATGGAGCGAATGACCGCGATGCTGTCGATGTGCTGCGCGGTCTTCGCAAAGAGCTCACTCACCTCGAGGCCGCTCTGCCCGTACTTCTCAAACTTGAACGGCGACCCAAACGCGGCGCCTGTCTTCCGCTCGGTGATGAAGGTCTTCGGCAGCGCCTGGCCGGTGTATTTCGTCAGCGCCGGCTTGGGGTCGAACGTGTCGACATGCGACGGCCCGCCGTTGAGGAAGAAGTGAATGATGCGCTTCGCCTTCGGCGCGAAGTGCGGCCCGCGCACCGCGGGTTCGTCGCCGGCGCGAAGACCGCGCGATTGGCCGAGCAAGCCGGCGAGCCCGAGCATGCCGAAGCCGACGCCGGAGCGCTGGAGAAACTCGCGCCGACTCAGCGGAAGGGAAAAGGGGTTCATGCGAAGGGCGGCGATTTACGCGGTGGGAAAAGGGGCGGGTCCGGCAGACAGAGCCTACGCCGTGGGACGATGGCATCAAGCTCGGCCTCGCCCGAGGCGCGCCGGCCGCGCGGGAATGAATCGCCATCCGCCGTACGTTGTGGCAGGAAGAGCCAACCGTATGAATATCCGCCCTCCTCGCCGGTTTCATCGCGCTCCATAGATCGGAGGCGCTTCCTTGCAAACGACCCAATCCTGATATGCAAACCGCAGACCCATACCTTTGCCTTCACTGCCGCCAAACCGTCACGCCCCTGGAAAAGCCAAAGCGCACCATCATGGGGTTTCCGAAGCTCCTCTGTCCGCTCTGCAAACAGGAATCGAAGTATCCACTTTCGCCGGGCTATACGGCGCTTTATGGGACGCTCGTGGCGGCCAATGTTCTTTTCCTGCCCTACGCGCTCTTGGGAGGCGGGTTCAAGGCAAGTCCCTTCGGGATGATCATTCTCCCGTTCGCGATTGTCAGCTTGGTGAAGAGCGCCCGAATCAAGTGGGACTTGGAATTCATCAATACGACGCCGCCCGGAACGCTCCGGTTTGCCCTTGCGCTGCTCGTCCGCGGGGCATCGAAGCTGCAATCGCCGCTCCTCCTCGCCATCCGGCTCTACTGGGGCTGGCAGTTTGTCGCGCAGGGTACCCTGAAGTTTCGGGACCACATGACGTACATCGAGCGTTTCATTGGCTGGAACATTCCGTTTCCCAGCCTGAATGTCTACCTGGCCGGCACGGTCGAGCTGGTCGGCGGGATCCTTCTGTTCGTCGGTCTCGCGTCGCGGCTGGCCGCCTTTCCGCTGATTTTCACGATGCTGGTGGCCTACCTGACGGCGGAGCCGGAGGCGGTGAAGGCGATTTTTTCCGATCCGGATCAATTCGTCAGCGCCGCGCCGTTCATGTTCCTGCTGGCGTCGGTCATCGTGCTCGTTTTTGGACCGGGCATCTTCTCGATCGACCATCTGCTGGCGCGTCGCTTCGGCGGAGTTCGCGGGACCGAGGACGGACGGGCGACTTAGGGTTGCCGGGGCGCTTTCGGGTCGCGGTTCTCGCGATCTCTTTTCAGCAGGCGAGTTTTGCGAAGGCGCATCTCTCCTCGCATGACGAAGAGCACGAACACCTTTTCGGTTGGCGCGTCGTAGCGGTAGAGCACGCGACAAGGCGGCTCCACGATCTGCCGATACCGCTTCGTGGAGCGCCGAAGCTCGGCCGGATGGGAACCACTCTCCGGGTACGCCTCCAACTGCGCGACGTGCTCGAACACGCGCTGCACCAGCTCGCGCGCCGCGCGTGGATCATGGAGGGCGATGTAGTCGGCGATCGAATCCAGATCCTGCAGCGCGGGCTCGGTCCAGTTCAGTTCAGCCATCGTACCATCCGTTTCCGGGCTTCGGCGTGGCTGACCAAGCGGCCTTCTTCAACGGCACGCTCGCCGCGGGCGATCCCCTCCAGCATGGTGAGCCGCCGTTGCGTTTCTTCGTAGGTCTCCACGTCGACGAGATAGGCGGCCGGCCGCCCGTGCTGGGTGATGAGGACGGGATCCCGCTTACTCTCGAGTTCCGCGATGATCTCCGTGGCTTTGCGTTTGAGGGTGGTGACGAACTCGGTGCGCATGGAGTGATACTAAAGTGGCATTCCGAAAGCGCAAGCGTCGGCACGGTCAAAGACGCGCCGTCCCTAAAACAACTCCCCGATCGGCGACCCTTCCGTCAGCGGGATCGGCCGGCCGTCGGCGGACTGGTAGCTGATGTCGCGCACATCGTACCCCAGCGCGGCGTAGATGGTGGCGTGGATGTCCGCCGGAGTCACCGGTTTGTCGGCGGGCAGGGCGCCGATGTTGTCGGAGGCGCCGTAGACCTGGCCGCCGCGGATGCCGCCGCCGGCGAGGAGCACGCTGTAGCAGCCGGGCCAGTGATCGCGCCCGGCGTCCTTGTTGATCTTCGGAGTGCGGCCGAATTCGCCCATCCAGACGACGAGCGTGGTCTCGAGCAGCCCGCGCTCGTGCAGGTCGTCGAGCAGAGCCGTGTAGGATTGCTCCATCGGGGGGACGAGGCTGTTCTTCAGCTTGTTGAAGTTGTCCAGATGCGTGTCCCAGTGGATGCTCGGGCCATTGACCGTGGTGACAAAGCGGGTGCCGGCCTCGACCAGCCGGCGGGCGAGCAGGTGCGACTGGCCCCAGCTATGCCGGCCGTAGCGTTCGCGCACGGCGTCGGGCTCTTTCGTCAGGTCGAAGGCGGCCGCGGCTTTGCCGGATTTCAGGATCGAGGCGGCCTGCGCGTTGAAGACATCGAGCTCATCGGCCAGCGGCGAAAGGATGGGACGCGCGGACGAGAGCCCGCGCAGGAGATCGAGGCGCTCGTCGAGGCGGCCGCCTGCGAGGCTGGGGTCGAGCGCGAAGCTGGCGGCTTCCGAGTTGGGCGTCGATGGGTCGTGGATCAGCGGATCGAACCGCGGCCCGAGGCAACCGCCGTCCTGGCCGGGGGTGATGTAGACCTTGCTGTCGCAATGTGGAAACGGCGTGATGACATAGGGCGGCACGCCCGCGGTGAAGCCGTCGCGTTGCGCCAGCCAGCCGCAGAGCGTCCCGACGCCCGGCAAATCCGTGCGGCTCGGGTGAATCAGCGTGCTGTCGACGCGGTACGGCCGGCCCGTGATGGCCCAGTGCATCCCCCCATTGTGGCTGCTGTGCCCATGATGCACCGAGCGGATGAGCGCCACCTTATCCATTCGTTTCGCCATCTGCGGCAGCAACTCCGAGATGTGCGTGCCGGGGACGTTGGTCTTGATCGCGGAGAACGTTCCGCGCGTCTCCGAGCCGGCCTCGGGCTTGGGATCCCAGAGATCGAGATGACTCGGCGCACCGCCATTGAAAATGAGGATGACCGAGCGCGCCTTGCCCGGACCGGACGCGGGGCGATTCGCGGGCGCCCCCAGCGCGCTGAGCGTCGCCAGGCGTTGCAACCCCAGTCCCAACAACCCGATCGACCCCGCGCGCAGGATGTCCCGGCGCGTCGCCCTGAGGAGTGGGAGGCTCGATGAGTTCATCGAAAGAGCGGCGGGTGAAAAAGGGGAGCGGTGCGTGTTGGTGAACGCGGGTGTCATGAGATCAACCCGCGAATGCCGAAAACCTGAGTAGGAACCGCGAGATGGCTCGCTGAAGGCGCCGCCCGTCGCCCTCACCCTTCTGCCAAGGCTGAGCTTGAAAGCCAATGGAGGACGGCGGTTCCAACGCCAACGGCGTTTCATCCTATAGCCCAGGGTTGCGAGGTACGAGCTACCCTGGGACTGCGACGCCATGCGAATCAACCCTGAAGGGGTTGCAGCTGGGGAGGATGCAACTCTTTCAGAGTTGGGCCTTTCTGGATGGAAGTCCCAGGGTAGCTCGTACCTCGCAACCCTGGGCTACAGGATGAAACGCCTTCGGCGTTGGAGCCGGACACTCTCGGGACAAGCGTGCACTACTTCCGCACCCAGTTCTTCAGCAGAAACTCCACGATCGGCGCGGGGTCTTGCAGGCTGTGCGGGTGGTGGTTCACGCCGGGCTTGAGGATCACCTCCATGTGCCCGCCGGCCTGGTCGTACTTCGCTTTCATGATGGCCGAGTTCTCCAGATACGGCACCACGTCGTCCGCATCGCCGCAGACCGCGAGGATCGGGATGCCGGCTTTCGCGAGCGCTTCTGCTTTGTCGAGCGGGTTGCCCTTGAAGGCGGGCGCGGTCTCCTCGGTGAGCTCGTAGATCGCGAGCGCCTGTTTCCAGCAGGTCGCGTCGCCTTTGCCCTTCCCCTTGCCACCGGGCCAACTGCGGATGTCGAGCACCGGCGCATCGAGATAAAGCGCGGCGGTCTGGTCCGGGTGCGCGGCGGCGAAGTTGACCGCGTAAAGCCCGCCGCGGCTGAACCCCTCCAGCACGGCACGCTGGTTGAGTTTGTACTCGCTCACGACGTGCCGGTGGAATTGCTCCATCAGGTCGAGCGACGCGGGGGCGCCGTACATGTTGCTCACCTGCATGAAGCCGACGTGCCAGCCCGCCTTGAGCAGCGCGAGGTCGCCCTGCGGCTCGTGCCCGAAGAACTCGGTCCGCCAGATCCACGGCGCGCCCTCCGCCGGCTTCTCGGGACGGACGAGCGAACACGGCCGGCCGGCGACGGTGAAGTCGAGCTTCTCGAAGCCATTCCAGGAGGCAGATTTCACCTGGGCGGTGGCGGGGAGGCAGAGGGCGAAGAGGGACAGCAGGGCGAGGAGGAGTGTGCGCATGGGGTGGAAAGTCTTAATCGTACTCTTGCTCTTACTCTTAATCGATGCCCGCGCCGGCCGGAAGGGGATTACGAGTAAGAGCAAGAGTACGATTAAGACCTCCACCCGCTCCGCAAAATCCCCGCACACCCCCATTGCCCCGCCCTGCCTCCTCTGCTACACCCTTCGGACTTTTGTATTTTGGCCGATACCCCGGCGGCCCTACGCTCATGCCCAAAGACAGCTCCATTCACAAAATCCTCCTCATCGGCTCCGGTCCCATCGTCATCGGGCAGGGGTGCGAGTTCGACTACTCCGGCGTCCAGGCGTGCAAGGCGCTGAAGGAGGAAGGATACGAGGTCATCCTCGTGAATTCCAACCCCGCCACCATCATGACGGACCCGGAATTCGCCCACCGGACGTACATCGAGCCGATCACGCCGGAGGTGGTGGAGAAGATCATCGCGGCCGAGCGGCCCGACGCGCTGCTGCCGACGCTGGGCGGCCAGACGGCGCTGAATTGCGCGATGAAGCTCCACGAACTGGGCGTGCTGGAGAAGTACGGCGTGCGGATGATCGGCGCCAAGCCCGAGGCCATTCACAAGGGCGAAGACCGCGCGGCGTTCAAGGAGGCGATGCTGAAGATCGGGCTCGATATGCCGCACTCCGGCGTGGCGCACACCATCGAGGAAGCGCGCGCGATCGCGAAGGAGATCGGCTCGTTCCCGCTCATCATTCGGCCGGCGTTCACCCTCGGCGGGACCGGCGGCGGCATCGCTTACAATCGCGACGAATTCGAGGATATCGTCGAGCACGGGCTCGATATGTCA
>DASYIS010000085.1:0-11725 GCA_035997375.1 Chthoniobacteraceae bacterium | reverse complement strand
TGCCGGCGCGGTCCCAGATTTCCACGAAGATCTCCTGACGCATGTCATCGGATTCGGCGTCGTTGTGCAGGACGCGCATGATCAGCGCCTTCAGGGTGGAGGCGTAGCGGTCGTGCAGGTGGCTGATCGCGATTTGCTCCTTTTGCTGGATCATCGCCATGAGCGTTTCATCGGTGAGGTCGAGCGGGGAGATGGGTGCCGTCCGGTCGTGGTAGAGAGGGGCATTGATCCGGGGAGAGGCGAGTTCGATGGTGGCCATAGATAGGTGAGTTTTGGTTGGTACGACTTGGTACAACTGACTGCGGTTCCTTATTTAGCAACGGCGGTGCCATGGGGGTTTTACAGAGGGAAACGCCCTGGCCACCCGGCTCCCGTGTCGGCCACACGAACAAAACGTGTCGAAAAGTGTCGCGAATCCAGACACTTTTCCTTTTCGCATAAGGTATCTCTCCTCCTCCCCATGCCGGATGCTTTTGAGGTTCGCCTTTCGCGGCGGAAACGTGGAAAAGAGCCGTAGGGATTTATGAAACAGGGAACATCATCACCGGACTACCTCGGCCTCGGCTTCGAGATGCTCGATCGCGAATTGCGCTTCCTGACGGAGTGCCTCCGCGAAGTGCTCATCGAGCTCGGCCATCGCGACCTCGCCGAGCATCTGCCCTGGCTGGGACAAACTGTCGCCGGCGACTCCGCCCCCTGGCGGCTGGGGTTGGCCTACTCGGTCGCCTTCCAACTCCTCAACATGGTGGAAGAGCACGCCGCCGGCGAGATGCGACTGCTGCGCGAGCGCAACGAAGGGAACACCGCCGAGCGCGGTCTCTGGGGCCAGCAGATTGCGCGGCTGCGCGCGCAGGGCCTGACCGCCGAGGAGATGCTGGCCGCGATGCAGCAAGTCCGCGTGGAGCCGGTGCTGACCGCGCACCCGACCGAGGCGAAACGCCTGGCGGTGCTCCACCAGCATCGCCTGCTCTTCGGCCTGCTCGACGACCTCGTTGACGCCGAGGGCTCGCTGCACGTGCAGCGCGGCCTGCGCGAGCGGGTGAAGGCGGCGCTGGAGCGCCTCTGGCGGACGGGCGAGATCCTGCTCGAAAAGCCGACGCTGGCCGATGAGCGGCGCAACGTGCTCCACTACCTGCGCGACGTTTTCCCGAGCGTGTTGCCCGCACTCGACGACCGGCTGTTCGAGGCGTGGCAGGATGCCGGCTTCGACCCGGAGCCGCTCTTCGTCCCCGGCGCGCTGCCGCGGATTCGCTTCGGCACGTGGGTCGGCGGCGATCGCGACGGCCATCCCGGCGTGACGGCGGAAATCACCGCCGAGACGCTGGCGGAGTTGCGCGTGCAGGCCGTCGGCGTGGCACGGGAGCAACTCACCGACCTCGCGGCGAAGCTCTCGCTTTCCACCTGGATGCAGGAGGCGCCGCCGACGCTGCAGGTGGCGCTCGGCGCGGCCGGCGACCTGGTCAAGCACGACCAGCCGTGGCGGCGGCACATCGAGAACCTCATCGCGAAACTCCCCGGCTCCGGCGCCGATTCGTACACCTACTCGGCCGAGCTGTTGGCCGATCTCGACCGCCTTTCGCAGTCGCTGGACGAGGTCGGCGCGCATCGGCTCGCGGAAGCCGACGTGGCGCCCGTGCGGCGCACGATCGAGGTCTTCGGCTTCCACCTGGCGCAGCTCGACGTGCGGCAAAACTCCGTCTTTCACGCCAAGGCGATGACCCAACTGCTTGGCGCGGCGGGACTGTCCGCCGACGATTGGGATGAGTGGAGCGAACCGGAGCGGCTGCGGTTTCTCGAGCGCGAGCTCCGTTCGCCGCGGCCCTTCCTGCACCCAAGCGCCTCGGCGGGCCCCGAGGCGGACGCGGTGCTCGGCTGCTACCGCGCGCTCGCGTCGCACATGGAGCGCTGCGGCGCGAATGGCATCGGCTCGCTCATCATCAGCATGACCCGCCGGCTCTCCGATCTGCTCGTGGTCTACCTGCTGGCGCGCGAGGCGGGGCTGATGCGGGCCTTCCCGGAGGGGATCGTCTGCGTGCTGCCGGTGGTGCCGCTGTTCGAGACGATCGAGGATCTGGATCAAGGGCCGGACATGTTGCGCGCCTTCCTGGAGGAACCGGTGACGCACCGCAGCCTCGCGTTTCATGCGAAGCGCGCGCTCCGTGCCGGCCAGTTGCTGCAGCAGGTGATGGTCGGTTACAGCGACAGCAACAAGGACGGCGGCATTCTGGCGAGCCAGTGGGCGCTGCAGAAGGCGCAGACGCGGCTCGCGAAAGTCGGGCACGAGTGCGGCGTGAACATCCGGTTCTTCCATGGCCGCGGTGGCACCGTGAGCCGCGGCGCCGGCCCGACGCACCGCTTCCTGGAGGCGCTGCCGCACGGCTCGGTCAGCGGCCACTTGCGGCTGACGGAGCAGGGCGAAACGATCGCGCAAAAGTACGCAAACCCCGCCACCGCGACCTACAATCTCGAGCTGCTCCTCGCTGGCACCACGGCCACCACGGCGCTCCACGCGCGGCCGGGCGAGGAGTTTCCGCAGCTCATCCCGGTGCTCGAGAAGCTCGCCGCCGCCAGCAAGCGCGCCTACCGCTCGCTGCTCGATCACGAGGGGTTCATGACGTTCTACCGGCAGGCGACGCCGATCGACGCGCTGGAGCACAGCCGCATCGGCTCGCGCCCTTCGCGCCGCACGGGCCAGGCCAGCCTCGCCGATCTGCGCGCGATTCCATGGGTCTTCAGTTGGAACCAGGCGCGCTTCTACGTGCCCGGCTGGTTCGGCGCCGGCAGCGGCCTCGCCGCCCTCGCGCCGGAGGAGCTCGCCACCCTCGGCGAGCAGATGCGTCACTGGCCGTTCCTCCACTACGTGATGACGAACGTGGAGAGCTCGCTCGCCAGCTCCGACCCGACGCTCATGACGCAATACGCGGAACTCGTCCCCGAGACCGAATTGCGCGACGAGCTGCTGCAAATGATCCTCGGCGAGCGCGACCTCACGCTCCGCATGCTCGAGCAACTCCGCGGCGGCCCGATCGCCGGCCGCCGGCCGCGCATGCTGAAAACCCTCGAGCTGCGCGCCGAAGCGCTCCGCGTCCTGCACGCGCAACAGATCGTGTTGCTGAAAGAATGGCGCGGCCGCCGCGACCGCCACGAGGATGTGTCCGCCGATGCGATGCTGCCGGATTTACTGTTGTCGATTAATGCGATTGCGAGCGGGTTGCGGACGACGGGATAAAGCCGTAAAACTGTTCGCAATCCATGGCCGCCCGTGAGAAAATCCAAACATGAAGAAAATGCGTCAGCCCGATCCGAAGCTGCTCGCCGCGAGGTTGAATCAGCCGCCGACTACGTTGCTGGAGAGACTCGAACAAGCCCAGGTCACGATGCCTCTCAGCGAGAGCGGGCAGAAGCTGCTCGAAGAGCTGAGGGCCGCCTCCGCGAATGGGCTGATGAACACCGCAAGCTCCGCGGAAAACTCCCGCGAGAAGATCAGCGTGGCAGCGAGCACATAGTCGAGTTGGGTGATCCGGAGGACCCGAAAGCGCGGGTCATCAAAGCCACCCGGCCCGAGTCGCACATGGGGTTCGGGATCGCCTATGGGAGCTTCGCCCGTGGCGCGACGGCGGGTGAATACCTCGACCGAATGGCGATTCAAAACCGCATCTTCAGCGACGACATCCATATCGAGCGGGTCGTGTCGGTTGGCGCAGGCTCTCCATTGTCACATCGCAGCCTTTCATTCGCGGAGTCGATGCGCCCCAGGGAGACATCGATCGTCACATGGCAGAGATGCACTTCGAACGCATTGGCATCGGCACTTACTATGATGCCAATGAAGGGTTGCTCGTCTACGACCTCGTTCCAAAGAACGCCAAGAAGGATGATGCCGGCAATATCCTTCTCATCGATCCGGTCATTCAGCGGGTCACGCCGGATTTTGCGGATTTCATGAGGGCCAATTCGATCTTTCACTAACGAACGACCATCACATTTTGGACCCCGCCCTCAAGCACCTCGCCAAAGCCGACCCTGTCCTCGGGCGCGTCATCAAGTCGGTCGGGCCCTGCACGCTGACGATCGAGTCGGCGCGCTCGCCGTTCGAGTCGTTGGTGCGCGCGGTTTCGCACCAGCAGCTTCATGGGAAGGCGGCGGAGAGCATCCTCAACCGCTTCATCGCGTGCTTTCCCGGGCGGAAGTTTCCGCGCCCGGCCGACCTCGCGACAGTCCCGGACGAGGCGATGCGCTCGGCGGGGTTTTCGCGCGCCAAGGTCGCGGCGATTCGCGATATCGCGGCCAAGACGATCGAGGGGATCGTCCCCGGCCCGCGCGCGATCAAGGAGATGCCGGACGAGGAGATCATCGAGCGGTTGACGATGGTGCGCGGCGTCGGCCGCTGGACGGTGGAAATGCTCCTCATCTTCCAGCTCGGCCGACCCGATGTGCTGCCGGCGGATGACTTCGGGGTGCGCAACGGTTTCCGCCGCGCGTATGGCTTGCCGGAGCTGCCGAAGCCCAAGGAGCTGCTGGCACACGGCGAGCGCTGGGCGCCGTACCGGACGACCGCCGCGTGGTACCTCTGGCGCGCGGCGGATGATGACGTGGCCGAAGGGCTGTAACGAGGCGGGTCAGGCGTTCGGCTTCGGCCGGCGAGAGAAATGCAGCTGCCACCCGCGGACCGCGAAGCCGACGAGCACGGCCAGGAGAAAGCAGATCACAGAGATCAACGCCGTCGTCGGCAGAGCCGGCACGCGCCGGGCATGGAGCAGAAACGCGACGAACGCCAGGGCCAGGAGCATGCAGCCGCTCTGCACGCAAATCGTCGCACGCACCACCCGCGCCCGGATGGGATGCGGCAAGAGGCAGACGCCGGCGCTCAGGAAACAGAGAAAGGCCGAATAGCCGATGCCGGCCAGCGCAAAGACCCAGTGATTCGGCACGTCGGCGAAGGGCGCCGCGAGACAAAACAGCGCCGCGAGCACGCCCACGGCGCGCAATGTGGCGCGCAGCGGATGTTTCAGCTCCCAGCTCGGGTTGAGAAACTTCATGCACGAGCCTACGCCACCCCGGCGGCCCGCGCTAGGTCCGCACCGTCCCCCAGCGTTTGTGCAAGAACCGCTCCCACGGCGAGAACAGGATCTTGTCCGCCAGCAACCCGATGACCACGATCACGAACATGACGCCGATGACCTGGTCCATGGCGCTCAAGTCACGGCCGTAGTGGAGCAGTTGCCCAAGGCCCAAGCCGCTCTGGATCGCGACGTAAATCTCCGCGGCCATCAGCGAGCGCCAGGCGAAGGCCCACCCCTGCTTCACGCCGCTGACGATAAACGGCAATGACGCCGGCAGCATGACATACCACCAAGTGTGGAGGCCGGTGGAGCCCATGGTGCGGGCCGCGCGTTGGTAGATCGGCGGGACGGAGCGCATCCCGTTGTCCACCGCAATTTGGACCGACCAGACCGTGCCCATGACGACGACGAAGAGCATGGCGTTTTCCGTCTGGCCAAACCAGAGCAGCGCCAGCGGAACCCAGCAGACGCTCGGGAGCGTTTGCAGGCCGAGGCCCACCACGCCGAGCGTGTCCTCGGCCCAGCGGTAGCGCGCGGTCAGAATGCCGAGCGGAACGCCGATCAGCACGCCGGCGATGTAACCGAGCAGCAACCGGCTCATCGTCACGCGCATCGCAGTGAAGAGGTCGCTGTTCGTCACCACGGCCCGAAAGTACTCCCAGCGGGTGTGATCCGCCTGGAGCCGCGAGGGTTGCACCGATTGCGTCAGGTAGTGCCACACTTTCTCCGGCGGCGGAAACATCAGCTGCTTCATCGGGGGCAGGCTCAGCGAGAGCAGATGCCAGCCGTAGGTTAGCGCCGCGAAAAAGATGAGCGCGGTCAGCACGCGCCGCGCCGCCACGGTGCGGCGCGACAGCCCGCGATGCCGCGCGGCGGCCGAGAGCGCCGGCGCGGCGGGGCGCGCCGGTTTCGAAGGGGGAGGGGAGACGGTCGTCATGGCTACTCGGAAACCTCGGAGCCCTCGCGATGCGCTTTCAGCGCGCGCGTGATTTGCGAGGAGTATTGCGCCAGCTCCGGGCTGTTGATGTCGCGTGGTCGCGGCAGCTCGATCTTGAACTCCTCGCGGATGCGGCCCGGATGCGGCGAGAAAAGCACCACGCGATCGCCGAGGCAGGCCGCCTCGCGCACGTTGTGGGTCACGAAGACGATCGTCTTCTTGCGCGCCTGCCAGATCTCCTGGAGATCGCCGTAGAGTTGCTCGCGCGTCATCGCGTCGAGCGCGGCGAAGGGCTCGTCCATCAGCAGCACGCGCGGATTCGGCGCGAGGGAACGCGCGAGCGCCACCCGCTGCCGCATGCCGCCGGAGAGCTCGTGGATGTTCGAGCCCGCGTACTTCTCGAGCCCGACGAGTTGGAGATAAAACATCGCCACCTCGCGCCGCTCCTTGTTGGTGAGATTCGGCTTCAGCTTCAACCCGAACAGGACGTTGCCGAGCACGTTGAGCCACGGGAAGAGCGCCGCCTCCTGGAACATCACCATCCGGTCGCGGCCCGGCGCGTCGACCGGGTTGCCGTCGGAGACGATGGTGCCCGAGTCGGGGAACTCCAGGCCGGCGATCATCGCGAGCAGAGTCGATTTGCCGCAGCCGCTCGGGCCGACGAGGCAGACGAACTCCCCCTCGTCCACGTGGAGGCTCACGTCGTCCAGCGCATGCGTCTCCACCACGCCGTCGCGAAACCATTTCGTGATGTGCTCGATACTAAGCTTGGTCGGCTTGACCACGCGCAGTTCGTCCTGGATCTTTTCATGCGAGAACGCCATCGGGAGAGCGGGAAGCTTTCCGGGCGGCTTTGACTTCGCAAGCGCAATCTCGGCGTTCATTTCGGCAGGGCCATCAGGGGGTCGAGGTTCGGGGCGTCCTTCAGGTAGCCGACGGATTGCGAATCGGTCACCAGCTTCCGGATGGACGCCTCGTCGATCGCACTCGTGAAATGCAGGCGCGGCCAGGCGTGGTCGAGCAGCTCGGGCGAGAGGTCGCGGCGGGTGATCGACTTCATGCCGGCGAGGAAAAGCTTCTTCGCTTCGGCGGGGTTTTGGTTGATCCACTCGGTCAATTCCGCGTGCGCTTTCACGAATTTGTTGACCAGCTCGCTCTTCTCCTTCAGCGCCTTCACCCCGGTGGCCAGCACGGTCGTGATGGCCTCCTTCTCCTCGAGCAGAATTTTCCCCTGCCCCTCCACCTCGACGCGCGAAACCCACGGCTCAACGGTCCAAACGGCGTCGATCTTCTTTCCTTGGAAGAGCCCGAGCTGATCGGGGTTTTCCGTCGGCACGATTTGCGCGTCGCCCCCTAGCTGAGTGACGTTGACGCCGCCCTTCTTCAGCCAGACGCGGCAGGCGATGTCCTGCGTGTTGCCGAGCGCGGGGACGGCGATTTTCTTGCCGCGGAAATCCTCGACCTTCGCCGGCCCGCCCTCGCCCTGCACCACGAGCGCCGCTCCGCCCACGGCCGAGCCGGCGACGAGCCGGATGTCCGCGCCCTTGGCCTTCGTGTACGCATTGAGCAGCGGCCCGGTGCCGACGTACGTGAGGTCGATCGACTCCGTGAAGATCGCCTCCATCGCCGAGGGTCCGGCGTTGTAGGTGAACCACTCGATCTTCACCCCCGGCATCCGCTCTTCGAACCAACCCTTGCCCTGCCGCGTCAGCTCGCTGGCGATCACGCCCTGGGCGTGGGTGATGTTCGGGAAATGCCCAACGCGCAGCCGCTGCTCGCCGCCGCCGACGGTCGCGTCCCCCTTTTTCGAGTCGCAAGCCGCGAGGCCGAGGAGGAGAAAGAGAGACAGGAAAGGCAGGAGTTTCATAATGGAGCGCGGAATCTCTACGGTTTAAGTAGGGTATGCAAGTGGGAAATTGCGGGCGATTGGGAGAGGGAGCGAGATTTTCGCACACTGGTTCACGCGACAGGCGCGCCCGGAGCGGCCGCGCGCCTCCTCGTTCCCAAGTTGCACTTGGGTGTCTGCGGGCGGGTCTGGAGGCAGATCCGCGGGTGAAGCATCCCGGCGATTTTCTCAGTCGGCGCCTGTTTCCTCTACCCAACTCCGGCGCGTCGTGCGTAGATAGACCTCCTTTCACTCATGAGCGCAGAAGTCAAAATCCCGGCCGTTGGCGAATCGATCACCAGCGGGCTTCTTTCCACCTGGCACAAGGAGGATGGCGAAACGGTGGCCGCGGGCGATGTCCTGCTCACGCTGGAGACCGACAAAGTCTCCACGGAGCTGACCGCCGAAACCGCGGGCCGGCTCAAGATCAAGGTGCCCGCCGGCCAGGAAGTGAAGATCGGCGAAGTCGTCGGGACCATCGAGGCCCCTTCGGCAGGCTCAGGGCCTGCGGCCGACGCCGCGCAGCCTGGGAACGCCAATCTCCCGATGGGCGAGGCGGCGAAGCCCGCCGCACCCGCGGCCGCGCCGCTGAGCTCTCCACCCGCGCAGACCGTGGCGCCTGCGCACAGCACCCCCGCAATTCCAGTCCCCGCCGAGGCGCCGAAAGCCGAGCCGGCCTCCAAAGCACCCGCACCTTCTGAAGCCAAGCCCGTCCCCGCCGCGCCCGCCCCGGCCGCCGCTGCCGCCGGCGTGACTTCCGTCGACGGTCGCTTCACCCGCAAGCGCCTCTCGCCGATTCGCCGCAAAATTGCCGCGCAGCTCGTGATGGCCCAGCAGACCGCCGCCATCCTTACTACGTTCAACGAGGTCGACATGTCCGCGGTCATGAGCCTGCGCAAGGACCTCCAGGAGGCCTTCTTGAAAGAGCACGGGCTGAAGCTCGGCTTCATGTCGTTCTTCGTGAAAGCCGCCGTCAGCGCGCTCCAGGCGATCCCTGCGATCAACAGCCGCATGGATGGCGAGGACCTCATCCAAAACAGCTTCTACGACATCGGCGTCGCCATCGGCACCGAGCGCGGCCTCGTCGTGCCGGTCGTCCGCAACGCCGACCAGAAATCCTTCGCCCAGATCGAGCGCGACATCCTCGACTACGCGCTGAAAGCGAAGGAGGGCAAGATCAAGATCGAAGACCTGACCGGCGGCGTCTTCACCATCTCGAATGGCGGCACCTACGGCAGCCTCCTCTCCACGCCGATCCTCAACCCGCCGCAGAGCGGCATCCTCGGCATGCACAAGATCCAGGAGCGCCCCGTCGCCGAAAAAGGCCAGGTCGTCATCCGCCCGATGATGTACCTCGCCCTCAGCTACGACCACCGCGTCGTCGACGGCAAGGAAGCGGTGACCTTCCTGATCCGGATCAAGGAGTGCATCGAAAGCCCCGCGCGGTTGTTGCTGGGGCTGTGAAGTAACGGTACGATACCGCCATGAAATTGGAATTCGTGGCACTCGCATCTTTTCTCTTTTGCTGGCCGGCCGTTGCGGACGAGAGCATCTCGGATTTGCCCAAGCATATCGTGGCTCCTCCCGGCGAGATCACGCTCGTTGCGGATTTTGACCACAGCACCAAAACGAACGCCACTCCATGGAGCACGGAGTCACTGGAGATCCCAGTTTATTTGATCAACCGGTCTGGAAAGAAGCTCGAGCTGGAGGCTCAGGATGGAGACGTGTACTTGAAGCTCGAGTACCGGAATTCGAACGGAGATTGGAAGCGAGCACAGCCTCACCAATATAGTTGGTGTGGCAACAGCTACTTCATGTCTCCGTCCATCGCGCCGGAGCGGTTTATGGTGATCAAAGGCTATGAACCGTCGCACGGCGACGAAGGTCCGATCCGCTTCCGGCTTTACGAGCAGACGATAGAAGTGGCGTCCAACGTGGGAAAAGGCCTCGTCAGCCGCGAGGACATTCACAAAGCAGAAAATGATGCGATGGCCATTCGAACAGGTGACCTGGCGTTTGTCGCCTCCGTGGCACGGGGCGAGCGTATTTTGCAAAACACCTCGGATCACATCAAGGGGCCTGAATTGCGACGCACGGCAATGTTCGCGTTGACAAGTGGTCGCTTCGATGAAACGCAGGTCAGAGTCGTCCTGAAGCAGATTGTCGACTCGAAGGAGGAACCTTTCTCCGGGTGGGCCACCAACGATTTGTTTCAGCTAGATCAAAAAGCCGCCGTAAAGGCGGGGCGATAGGGTCTAGCGAGGTGCTTGAAGCGTCTACAAGATCCTTGGTCCCGCCGAGCCCCTGCTAAATTAACCGCATGCTCCCCAAGTTTTTTCTGCTCCTCGCCGTTCCCCTGACCTTTGCCCTCGGGCAGTCGGCAACACCGGCGGCCAAGCCCGATCTCTTTGCCTTGCGCAAGGCCGCGGCGCGGTTGCGTCCACTGATGCAGCCGAAGACCAAGCCCGAGCCCGGCGACTGGCTCGCGGAACATTTCGAGCCCGGACAGACCTTCGACGTCTACCTGAGCTCCAACCCAAATCGCCCCACGGCCGTGCGGACCACCATCTACCTCCAGCCCATCGGTGATTTCACGGCTGCGCAGGAACCGCTCATCGATGAGACCGCGGAATTCATGGGACTTTACTTTGGCATCCCAGTCAAAACCCTGAAACCCATCGGAGACCACGACATCCCGGCCTCGGCGCGCCGGGTCCACCCGCGCTGGGGTATGAAGCAGTTTCACACCGAATACATCCTGGACAAAGTGCTGAAGCCAAGCCGCCCGAAAGATGCAGTCGCCGTGCTTGGCCTCACCGCGACCGACCTCTATCCGGATCCCAAGTGGAACTTCGTCTTCGGCCAGGCCTCTCTCACCGATCGCGTCGGAGTCTGGTCGCTCGCCCGCTATGGCGACGCGGAGAAGGAGCGTGCCCTGGTCCTGCGCCGGACGCTGCTGGTCGCCATTCACGAAACCGGCCACATGTTCGGGATTTCGCACTGCACCGCCTTCGAGTGCGGCATGAATGGCTCCAACAGCCTGGAGGAGAGCGATCGCGGGCCGCTCCCTTTCTGCTCCGAGTGCGAGCTCAAGCTCTGGTGGAACTGTGGGCTCGACCCCGTGCCGCGTTACCAAGCCCTGATCGGCTTCGGTGAACGTCACGGCCTCGAACGCGAGACGAAAGAATGGCAGCGTCGCCTCCACGCGCTCACGGCGAAATGAACTTCGCCATGGCGCCGGCGTCGCCTACTTCACGAGCGTCATCGTCTCGGTCATCTTCAGGGCGCCGGTGGTCTCCAGGGTCGCCCCGGGCGGGTTCGGCAGGGGGCCTGCCATTTTCATCGTGCCGGCCAGGTCGACCTTGGCGTCGTAGTTCAAATCGAGCGCGCGGAAAATCGTCCCCTTGACGTCCAGGGTCATGGTCGTCCCCGGTCGGTCGGGCACTTCCCCGGTGAGCTTCATTTCGATCGCAATGACGGCGCAGGGCCGGCCGTCGAACGCATCGATCCGCTCGAATTTGCACTTGGTCGCGCCGGTGACATCTCCCGACATCTCCATTATCTTGCCAATTCTTTCGGCGGGAACGGTCCACGTTTGTCCCACCGCCACCGGATGGTCTTCGTAAAACTCGGCGGATTCGAAATAGCGAAGCTTCGCCATCGCCTTGGTTTGTTCGGCGGTCGCCTCCCCATCCTTGAGTCGGTTCGTCCATTTCCCGCCCGTCAGGGTGGAAACCAACGTCGCCCCGTGGAGAGGTTGCTGCTTCCCGTCCTCCTTCTGCTGGCCATTCGCGGTGACGGACTGTTTTTCCGTATCTTCCTTGATCGTCGCCTCGA